>CAKSIW010000004.1 GCA_934463175.1 uncultured Clostridia bacterium
GAACACATCCTGCGGCAGGCCGGAAAGAGCGATGCTTTTCTCCCCCGCCTGCAGCGACAGGGGCGTGAAATGCAGCCCCGCTTCGTCCGCCGCCACGGCAAAGGTCGCCTTCGCCTGCAGCTGCGAGGGCAGGAGCTTCAGCGCCAGCGACTGGGCCAGACTGAACCTTGCCCCCCGCTGCTTCAGATAGGCGATGAGCGTCTGCCGCCGCACGGCCATTTCCAGCTCCAGCAGCCCATCCTCCAGCTCCACCCCGATGCGCTCCGCCGGGAAATCCTCCGGCAGGGCCTCCTCCAGCAGCGTCAGTCCGCCCACGCCGGAGTCAAACACGCCGATTTTTGTCATGCGGTTGTCGATGAAGTGGTGATATAACTCGGCGCAATGCCAGTCATCGGGCATATAGATAAAGTTTTCGTCACTCAGCTCAAAGTGAATGCCGTCCTTGCTCCTTGCAATTCTTGTCTGCCCGACATCTCTGCCGTATCCGCGCGTTGCGGCATGTTCAACAACGGACACGAGGACAATCGTTTCATCTCCGAACTTAGTTGCCGACGGGTTGTAGAGCTGTGCAATTCCGGGATAGTCGTTGACATCAAGCACTGGGTTTCCTTCAAAGCGTTTTAAAATTCGAGTTGCGTCTTTTTTCATTTTGTTCTCCTTTCCGAACACTGTATTATACAGTAATTATAAAAAATTCTTTCCGCCTGTACAGCTATTATCTTTTTTAAAAACGTTGCATATTTTTACCTGTTGTAAAAATTTTTTATATTTCTGTTGCAATTCACGCCGATTGGGGTTAAAATTAATATATAATGAAGCAAAGGCGGTGTTACGGTGATTTTGTTCAAGGAGACCCTCAAAAATTCGGAGTATAAGTTCCGCGCGACATATTTATCGGAGGAAATGAAAAAGAATGAGGAGTTGAAATACTGCTATCCGACACACATTCACGATTCGTTCATTGAAATTGAAATTGTTTTCAACGGGAATATGCGGCAGACAATCAATGGAAAAAAATATCTGCTTGAATCCGGCTCGATTGTCATTTTAAGACCGGGAGACTATCACAGCATTGAAATATCGCCTGAAGCGGAGCTGATCACCGTGCATTTTCTTCCGCAGATAATTTCAAAGGAGCTGCTGCACACGATTTTGAATTATGGAGAAAACATTACATATACCTTTTCCGAAGCCGAAGCGAAAAAAATTATAGGAAATTCAATGCAGCTGTTGGAGGAGTTTAATAATAAGAATCTGTTTTTTGAGAATATTTCAAAAAATATCATTGAAAACATTTGCTGCTCGACAATGCGGAACTTGTCGCCTGACGGGCTTTCCGAAAGGATAGCTGCGCCGATGCAGAAGGCGGTTTTGTTTTTGAGAACCGCGTTCATGAACAATCCCTCTCTTGAAGAAATTTCGCGGTTTGTATATCTGAATCCGACATATTTTTCGCGTGCATTCAAAAAGCATACGGGGGTTTCATACAGTGTGTTTTTAACAGAGCTGAAGCTCGGCTATGCGAAAAAGCTGCTGTGCGAAACAAGCATGACGGTCACTGATATATGCTTTAATGCAGGTTTTGGCTCGCTGTCAAATTTTTCGAGGAAATTTAAGGAATATTTCGGAATGTCCGCGGGAGAAATGCGCAGAATGTGCAAGAGGGGATTTCTATAAGTTTTTATGGGGAACGGTGTCCCCGACTCTCTTTTAAAAAATTCCTTTTTTGCGGGGGTGTCGCCTTCACACATTTTTTATGGGGGCAACGCCCCAAGCCCCCTGCGTGCCGTCATAATTAGGGCTCCCAAAAAGCGAAGGCATTGCCGACGCTTTTTGGGAGCCCTACTCGCGCTGCTCGTAAAATTCGGTGTTCAAGCAATTAATCCGTCACGGGATTAATAACCGGCGCAATGGGGGTGATGGGGGCAGCGCCCCCGTCAACTTTAATTTTTACTGCATTTGTAATCGGGGGAAGGCTGAATGTCATTGCGTCCGAATACTCAATCAAAAGGTGCGCATCCTCTGCAATATCCTCAAAGGTGATTTTATTTCCGTTCTCATCAACAGCCTCGGTCTCATCCGTGAAATTCACAATAACCTCACCGCGAACCGCGTCATAAACCTTAAGCGACTTCACACCGTTTTCTGTTTGCTTGCTGAGAACCTTCACGTCAGCCATATTATTTTCATCTTTGACAACCTCAACCTTCACTGCATTTGCAATCGGGGGAAGACTGAGGGTCATTGCTTCCGAATATTCAACCAAAAGGTGTGCGTCCTCTGCAATATCCTCAAAGGTGATTTTCTTTCCGTTTTCGTCAACAGCCTCAGTTTCGTCCGTGAAATTCACAATAACCTCACCGCGAACCGCGTCATAAACCTTAAGCGACTTCACACCGTTTTCCGTCTGTTTGCTGATAACCTTCACGTCAGCCATATTGTCGGTCGCATATTTCACGTTGATGTCGCCGTTTTCCTCAACGGTATATTCCGCCTGAAGTATCTCATCAATGAAATTAATCGGAACATATGTCGTGCCGTCCTCGCATATCGGGTCAACTCCAAGCTTCATCGGAGCGGTTTTCGCAAAGGTATATCCGTCTTTATACGGCGAAAATCTGATGTAAACGGGAAGGTTCACCAGTGTCACAATTTCGTTTTCCGCGTCCCATTCAACAGTCATTCCAAGCTGTTCGCAAAGCTTGCGGACGGGAATATATGTTGTTTCGCCGATTTCATATGTCTGTGCACCGTCAACCTTTGCGCCGTCCGCGATAATCGCCGCACCGCCCTGTGCATATGCCGCGCCGCTGACCAGCATTGTCAAAGCTGCCGCACCTGCTGCAAACTTCTTATTAAAACCAAAATTCCTTTTCATTTTCATCTTCCTTTCGTTTTTATGTTCAGCGTTTTCAGCTTTCATATATAATACCTTGCAGAAGGTCAAAAGGTTGCATAAAAATAAAAAAATTTTTTAACCTCTCCGAAAAGGGGGCATAAAATAAAACATATCAATTAAAGAGAGGAATGATTTTTTGAATCCGTGTGAGCTTGTTTCATTTGTTTCGGCAATATCATGTGCAATCGCGGCAGGGACTGATGACAAAGAGCTTGGACTTCTTGCTGCGGTTTTTACTCAGCTTGGAGATTCCCTTGCAACAATTGCCGTGAGCCGTGCGGGAAATCAGAGCGGTGATTAAAAAACTCCGCTGTGCAGATGCGTCACAGCGGAGTTTTTTAATTCATTCAACCGATATTTTACCGTCTTTAATATATATGCGCATGTCGCAGACCTCAAACGCCGCTCTTTTGTGAGAAATAATTATGCAGGTTTTGCCCTTCATTCCGCGGATATTCCGAAGCAGGCGTTCCTCTGTCATTTCGTCGAGTGCAGAAGTTGCCTCGTCAAGCAGAATTACGGGTGCGTCGGAGAGAATTGCACGCGTGACCGCGAGACGCTGAACCTGTCCCTCGGAAAAGCCTGCGCCCTTTTCGCCCACATGGGTGTCAAGACCCTCGGGCAGCTGACGTATGAACTCCGCCGCACAGCTGAATTCCGCTGCCGCCATGATTTCCTCGTCTGTTGCATTCGGGCGGACAAGTGAAACCGCTTCCCGAATTGTTCCCGAAAGCAGAAGATTTCCCTGCGGAACATAGGAAAACAATGGTCGTGAATGCTTGCCGACATCAATTTCGCCGTCTCTGCATTTGAGATAAATCCGCCCATCCTGAGGGAGAACGACACCAAGCAAAAGCTTAATCAGCGTGCTTTTGCCGATTCCCGAAATGCCCGAAATAACGGCAAATTTGCCTTTTTCAATCACCAGACCGGTGTTTTCCAGAACAATGTCTCTGCCATAGCCGAAGCTGATATTTTCAAAATTTATGCTTTCCAGCGCGTCATAAGTATCTGTCGGATTAAGCCGCGGGTGATTATCCGCCTCGTCGGGCATATCCTCAAGCTCAATGATTCGCTCTGCGGACGCAAGAATTGCATAATACCGCGGAACAACACCCGACAGCCCTGCAAACGGGCTTTGAATCTGGTTCACAAGCTGAAGAATTGCGGTGAGCGTTCCGAAAGTGATTGTGCCTCTGTATAGCCGAACCGCACTCCACACAAGCGCATACAGCGAACCCATGCTGAATATGAAGCCGAGACCCGTTCCTGCGACGATTGATATGTTCTGTCTTGTCATCTGAGCTTTATAGTTTTCGTCCTGCAATTCTTCGGCTTTCTCCGAAATCACGTTCTCAATTCCGAAAACCTTGACCATGAGCAGACTGCCGATTGATTCCTGAAAGAATGAAAACACCCTTGCCGCTGTTTCCTGAACGCGCTTGTGGAGCTTTTTCATGACTCCGCGGAACGCGCTGATGACTGCAAGCAGAACGATTCCGCCGAAAAGAAATATGAACGCAAAGTTCCTGTCAAGGCGAATCAGAGTGCAAAGAGCATAGGCAAGCCCGACAATGAGAGCTGTGACACTCGGAATCAGAGTCAGAAGTCCGCTCGACACAACACCGACGTCTCCGTTTATGCGTGAGAGAAGATCGCCGCTGTGATATGCGGTTGCCGCGGAATAGTCCTTTTTCATGATTGAGGCGAGAAGCTGTCTCTTGAAATCCATATTCATTCTTGCGGTCATTCTGACCTCAACGTTCTGACCGATGAGCCGAATCACAATCTGTGCCATAATAATTGCCAGAAGCTTTGCGGCACTGAAAATGAGCAGATTCGGATTCCGTCCGACTGCGGCATCAATGACCTCCTTTGAGGCAAGCGCGAAAACAACGCCGAGAACGGTTGCCGCGCACCTTGCGGCAAGCAGAACAGCCATCTTCGGCAGCTGGTGCTTTGTTTTGCCGTATATCCATTTCAGCGTTTGAAAATCGTTTGTTTTTTTCTTTTCTTCCATATTTTTCTCCCGTTCCAAATCACATTCAACCGTTCAGGCACTGCCCGACAAGCTGCCACGCGCCGACAAGCCGTTCAAGCGTCCATGCCGCATTTGCCGGAGAGGTTGAAGGAAGGCAAACCGCACTCCTTCCGATTTTGTCTTTGGTGAATTTGTTATAATATTTTTCCGCCGTTTTGCCGTTCACAAAAATCTGTCCGATGTCTGCCGTGCCGAGAATCGGCGACAGGTCGTTTGTCTTGGCGTTCCTGATTGAGCTGTCCGCACTGCCTTGAATTTCGCATGAGGCAATGACGTCCCAAAGGGCAATGTGTCTGTTCAGAAGAAACTCCCTCTTTTCTTCGATTGTCTTCGGCTCACGGCACTCAAAAACCGCAGCGAGTACGCGCCAGAACCGATTTTGCGGGTGTCCGTAGAAAAAATTCTGCTCTCTTGACTTGACGGACGGAAAGCTTCCCAGAATGAGTACCCTTGAGTTTTCGTCATAAAGAGGCGGAAAAGGGTGATTTGTCATTTTCTCACTTCCTTTCTTCAATTATAGTGCATTTTGAATGATGTGTCAAATATATTTTAAATATGTATTTACAAACCACCGAATTTGTTGTAAAATTTATGCAGAACAAGACTTAAAGGAGTGATATGGAAATGAATTTTGAAAACTTGAAAAATTTTATGGATCATCTGACCTCGTGGAGAATCCCCGGAAACACCGTTCGGGTGTATCTGAAGAACAAAGAGGTTTTTCGTTACAGCTCGGGATATTCCGACCTTGAAAACAAAACAAAAATGAACGGCGATGAGCTTTTTTACATATATTCCTGCTCAAAGCTGACAACGGTTACGGCGGCAATGCAGCTTCTCGAGAGAGGGTGCTTTTTGCTTGACGACCCGCTGCAGCTCTACATTCCCGAATTTCGTAATATGACCGTGATGGACGGTGACGGAAATATTTCGGAAGCAAAGACGCCGATAACCGTTCGCAATCTGTTCACCATGACGGCAGGCTTTGATTATAATTTTAACCGTGAGGCTTTTGCGCGTGCGAGAGAATTGACGGGCGGAAAGATGAACACTCTTGATGTCATAAAGTGCGTTGCGTCCGAGCCGCTATGCTTCAATCCGGGAGAAAAGTGGCAGTACAGCATTGGGCATGATGTGCTTGCGGCGTTGGTTGAGGCGGTTTCGGGCATGAAATTCCGTGACTATGTGAGGAAGAACATTTTTGAGCCTCTCGGAATGAACAGCTCATATTATCACGCAAGCGATGAAATCAGGGAACGCATGGCACAGCAATATATTTTTTGCGAGAGTGACTGCGAAAATCAGGATATTGTGGCACTCCAAAGCGGAGCTAAGGCATCTGACGGCGGATATATCAAAAATGCGGGGAAAAACAACGCACACATTCTCGGTGATGAATATGACAGCGGCGGCGCGGGAATCATCACCTGTGCCGATGACTATGTTAAGCTTGTTTCGGCACTTGCAAATTACGGACGGTCGGCGGATGGCATTCAGATTCTCTCAAGGTCTGCGGTTGAGCTTATGCGCACAAATCAGCTCGCTCCCGGGCAGTCGGAATATTTTAACTGGGAGCAGCTCCGCGGATATGGCTACGGTCTTGGCGTCAGAACAATGCTTGACCGTGCAAAGGGAAGCTCTCTCAGCAGTATCGGAGAATTTGGCTGGGGCGGAGCGGCAGGCGCAACCGTTCTTGCCGACCCCGAAACGGGTCTTGCTATGTTCTATGCGCACCATATGCTGAATCCGCAGGAGGCATTCTATCAGCCGAGACTGCGCAACGTGCTTTATTCGTGTGTCGGGTGATTTCTGCCTGCAAGCTCTTTTGCAGGGGTATATCACAGCACCCCGTTTGCGCCGTTATTGGTCATGTGTCGGATTAATTCTTCTGCCGCTGTCCGAATTTAAAGCCGCAGTCAGCGGCGTTTTCGGCGTTCTGTGCGTCCAAACCGTGTGGCTTGCAGAATCGGGAAGTGTCACCAAAATAAAAATATTTTTGTGTTGAATAAATCCTTTGAATATGTTATACTGGTTTCATGAGAAAGGCTTGGTGAATGAATTGAATAATAATAAGGATAAAAAAATACACAAAACCTCAATCGGAGGTCAGGCGGTCATTGAGGGTGTTATGATGCGCGGTCCGAGAAAAATTGCAACCGCGGTCAGAAAGCCTGACGGTGAAATTGAAACCGATGTTTCCGAGATCGGCAAGCTCCGCCGCAGCAAGCTTCTGAAGCTCCCCATAATCCGCGGCTGTGTCGGTTTTTTTGACTCCATGATACTCGGAATCAAATCTCTGATGTATTCGGCAAAGTTTTTTGACACCGACGAGGAGGGAAACCAAATCGAGGAGAAGCCGAGCCGTTTTGAGGCATGGCTGGAGGAAAAGCTGGGCAGCGAAAAATTCATGAACGCGGTCATATATTGCTCCGTCATTGTCTCGATGTTTTTCAGTGTCGGACTTTTCATTCTTCTCCCGACGGTGATTGTCGGGTTTCTGAAGGGCATAATCCAAAATCATATTCTGCTGACCCTTGCGGAAGGCGTTGTCAGAATCGTAATATTTCTTGCATATCTCGGACTGGTTTCGAGAATGAAGGACATAAAGCGCGTTTTCATGTATCACGGCGCGGAACACAAAACAATTCACTGCTATGAGAGCGGCGAGGAACTGACGGTCGAGAACGTCAGACGTCACACAAGACTGCATCCGCGCTGCGGAACCAGCTTTCTGCTCATTGTCATGGTCATCAGCATAATTGTTTTTTCGTTCATCTCATGGAACAATC
This sequence comes from uncultured Clostridia bacterium, assembly GCA_934463175.1. Classification (GTDB taxonomy): domain Bacteria; phylum Bacillota; class Clostridia; order Monoglobales; family Monoglobaceae; genus CAKSIW01. Next base: position 7,730 of record CAKSIW010000004.1, read on the forward strand.
CGCTGACCCGTTTGCTGCTCAGACTGGCACTCCTTCCCGTTGTTGCCGGAATATCATATGAAATCATCAAATTTGCAGGCAGACATGATAATGTATTCACGGCGGCAATCAGCGCACCCGGAATGTGGCTTCAGTATATCACGACAAACGAGCCTGATGACAGTCAGATTGAGGTGGCAATCGAGGCGATCCGTGCGGTCATACCTGAGGACAGAAACGAGGACAAATGGTGAAAATCGGAGAACTGAGAAAAAATGCCGCACGGCGGCTTGCGGATTCGGGCTGTGACAGTCCGCGTGCCGATGCGGATTTTCTGCTGACAGGGCTTTTCGGACTGACGAAAACCGAGCTTATCCTCGGTGAAGGGACGCTTGACGCCTGCGATGAAGAAAAATTTGAGGAATGTATCGGACGTGCTGAGAAGGGTGAGCCTGTGCAATATATTGTCGGGAAGTGTGAATTTATGTCGCTTGAATTCAAGGTTAATTCCGCAACTCTCATTCCGCGGTGCGACACTGAAATTCTGACCGAGGACGTGATTCGTGAGTGCAAAAGGCGCGGGGCGCGGAATGTTTTGGAAATCGGCTGCGGTTCGGGCTGCATTGCGGTCAGCATTGCGCATTGTGTCCCCGATGTCCGTGTTTTTGCGGCTGATATTTCCGACTCGGCACTGGCAATCGCTGCCGAAAATTCAAGACTGAACGGCACGGAAGGTCAAACGGTGTTCTTTAAGCATGATATAATGAAGGGATTTCCGCCGCAGCCGGCGGAGCTGCCCGATATAATCGTGTCAAATCCGCCGTATATCCCAACGCGTGATATTTCGGAGCTTGATGTGAAGGTCAGGCACTTTGAACCGCGCACGGCTCTTGACGGCGGTGCTGACGGACTTGATTTCTACAGAAAAATCACGGAGTGCGCACGGCTGACTCCGCACGGTCTTCTGGCATTTGAGGTTGGATTCGGTCAGGCGGCGCAGGTTGCGGAAATAATGAAAAGCCGTTTTGAAAGCATTGAGACTGTTCGTGATTTGAGCGGAATTGAACGGGTTGTGAAAGGCACGCTCAGACGCACGGGTGATTAGGAGCATGGAGCGGAGGCTCGGGCGGAAACACTCAGCGGAGCATATAAAAACTGATTCAAGATCCGAAATTTTGCGTAAGCGTATGTGCCTTCGGGAATCCGAGAACTTCAGCTTTAGCTCAGTTTGCCGATTCCAAAGATTTCTCCTGTTTCATTGAAAAAAGCCAAGGCTGTTTAAAAAGTCAATTTGACCTTTTAAACAGCCTCTTTTATTTCAGTGTATTCAGAAAATCTGCGATTGCCTCCGCTCCAAGCTCTGCGCCCGTGAGAGCCTCACTCAGACTGTTGCCGCTGCTGCCGACCTCAATAATCAGACTGCCGCATGTTGTGTGTCCGTTGAACCGCTCCTTCCGCAGATTGACTCCGCGCATAAGTGTCGGATATTTCTTTGAAATGCTGCTTTGCAGCTTCAGTGCAAGCTTCATGTTTTCGCGCCAGTTCGGGTGTTCAAGACCGCCTGCATTCGTGCCGACAACCAGCATGAGCTGTGCCGCGGTCTTTCCGCCTATGCTCGTCACAAACTTTGCCTTTGAACCGTCATCATATACGAACGCGTCACGGTGTATGTCAAAAACCACACATATCCCGGGATATTTTGCTTTATACATCTCCACTGTTTTCAGGGAGTTTGCGTATGAGCCGTTGAAATTCGGGTGATCGTGAAGTGTGGTGTCGTGAATTGCGGAAATCCCCTTTTTTTCAAAGACAGCCTGCACCGCATTGCCGACGCGGACAACATTTTCGTTTGTGTCAAGTGTTCGGTCGCTCTTGTCGGGAGAATATACCGCCGCCCCCTCGGGAGAATAGCTCTCGGTTGCGTGTGTGTGCAGAATCAGCACCTTCGGACCTTCGCCTTTCATATCAAAGGTGAGCGGTGCGGAAAGCATTTCGTCAATGTCAATTCCGAAATCGGTTTCGTTCCGAATCAGAATTTTCCCTTTTCCGAGTGCCGCATTTTGCCCCGAATCAATCGCCTTAATCGGATATTCACCGCCCTGCGGCATTGCCGGGTTCGGCTCGCCGCCGCCTGTGTCGGCATTCTGCGGATTATAAGCCGAAACCGCACCGCTTTCCGACATAACGGCAAGAGCGCCTGTTTGCGAAACCTTAACACTCGGAACCTCCGCGGCAAGAACGGTTCTCATATCGTTCGGGTCAAAGGTCAGTGCAAATGTGAGCAGCTTGCCGAAAAATGAGTGCACACCGCCGCCCTCTCCGTCTGCCGCCGCAACGGCAGGCACGCTGTCTCCGAGAATGCTCTCTGCGGTCATGCTGTTCTTCAAACCAAAGTCCTTCCCTGCAATTCGCACACTGAGAGCAGCAAGTGATGCAATAACCACGCAAATTGCCGCCGCTGCGGCATTTTTAATCAATCTTCTTCCGTCAATCACAACGGCGCGAATGCGTCTCATTTTTTCATACCCCGCTTTTCATATGCAGCTTGTCTAAAACTATTATATTATCAGGCAGGGGCAATTATTACTATATTATCATTCCTGAAGTGAGGCGAGAGCCTCAAAGCTCCGCGCGGCATATTTCTCTGCTTTCTCACGTTTGACATTTATTCTGATTCCGAGATCCTCGAAAATTCCGAAATTGACATTCATCGGCTGAAAATCGGTGACTGCAGTGTTGGAGATATATTTTGCCAGAGCACCGATCGCGGTCTTTGCCGATATTTTGGGAGGATTTTCACCGCGCAGCGCACGCGCGGCACATATCCCCGAAAGAAGTCCCGATGACGCGGATTCGATATATCCCTCAACCCCTGTTATCTGTCCTGCAAAGTATACCTTTGGGTATCTGCGCATACAAAAGCAGGCGTCAAGGAGCTTGGGAGAGTTGATATATGTGTTTCGGTGCATGACGCCGTAACGTATGAATTCCGCATTTTCAAGTCCGGGTATCATTGAGAAAACTCTTTTTTGTTCGCCGAATTTCAAGTGTGTCTGGAATCCGACGATATTATACATGCTTGCCGCCGCATTGTCGCGCCGCAGCTGAACAACGGCATACGGCCGGCTTCCGTCAAACGGATTTGTCAGTCCGACGGGCTTGAGCGGACCGTAGCGCATGGTGTCAATTCCGCGCGCTGCCATGACCTCAATCGGCATACAGCCCTCAAAAACCTTCGGGTTTTCAACCGCTCCGTGTACGGGTGCGCATTCGGCACTGACCAGAGCATCATGAAACGCAAGATATTCGTCACGCGTCATGGGGCAGTTCACATAATCCGCGCCGCCCTTGCCGTAGCGTGCCGCTTCAAAAGCCTTTGTCATGTCAATGCTTTCAGCCGAAACAATCGGCGCGGCTGCGTCAAAAAAGTGCAGGAAGCCGCCGCCCGTGAGTCGTTCAAGCTCGGGTGAGATTCCGTCGGAGGCAAGAGGCCCTGCCGCAATGACAGTATATTCGTCCTCATTTATTTTGCACACCTCACCCTCGGTGACGGAAATATTCGGGTGGGATTTTATTTTTTCGGTGACCATGCGCGAGAAGCCCTCCCGGTCAACTGCAAGAGCGCCTCCTGCGGGAACGCGTGTTGCGTCGGCACATTGCATTATGAGTGAGCCGAGACGGCGCATTTCCTCCTTCAGCAGACCGACCGCGTTATATATTCCGTCTGCTCTGAGAGAATTGCTGCACACAAGCTCTGCAAAATCCGCGCTTTTGTGAGCTGCCGAGTGCTTTTTCGGCTTCATTTCGCAAAGCTCAACCGCAATACCCATTTCCGCAAGCTGCCATGCCGCCTCGCAGCCTGCCAGCCCTGCGCCGATAACCCTGATTTGATGACTGTTTACCATATATATAACCAATTCCTTTCCGAAATCCTTGCTTTAAATGATAGCACACAAGAGCCTTTAAGTCAAGACACGGGACATTTTGCGGACAAACTATTGACAAAGCCGCGCAAAACGCTTAAAATATAAAATATGAATCCGCGGACAATTCGCGGCGTATTTGCACAAGGGGGTTATATATACAAATGAAAAAGCTCAGCACAAAAAATATGGTTATGACCGCGCTGCTGATTGCCTTCGGCATTGTCATTCCGACCGCGTTCGGATTTCTGAGGGTGATTCTGCCGCCCGCATTCACGGCAACACTGACAGCACACGTTCCGATTTTCATTGCGATGTTCATCTCGCCTGCGTCCGCAGTTTTCACGGCAATAGGCACAACTGTCGGATTCTGGCTTTCGGGTCTTGATGCGGTGGTTGTTATGCGTGCAGGCTCGCAGATTATTTTTGCGGTCATCGGTTCATATATGATCAAGAAGAAGATGAGTGTTGTTCTGACGGGCGTTGTCACGGGCTTGCTTCATGCGTTCTTTGAAGCACTCACGGTATACCTTTTCCTGTCTCTCGGTCTGACTGCCGCCAAGGAAGGGGTTTCATATCTGACTGCTTCGTTTTTTGTTGTCGGGATCGGAACACTGATTCATCACACAATTGACTATATTATTGCGGTTATAATTGTCAAGGCACTTTCAAAAATGGGTACAATCAAAAAAATGCCGTCAATGCTTTAATCACAAAGGAGGAGAATTTTAATGAATATTGCAGAAGGAATTAAATACATCGGAGTGAACGATCATGAAATTGACCTTTTTGAGGGTCAGTTTGAGGTTGAAAACGGAATGGCGTATAACTCATATGTCATTATTGATGAAAAAATTGCTGTCATGGACACGGTTGACGCACGCTTTGCAGACGAATGGCTCGGGAAGCTTGAAGCCGCACTTGACGGCCGCTGCCCCGACTATCTCGTTGTTCAGCACATGGAACCCGACCATTCGGCAAACATTGCGCTTTTTGCGGAGAAATACCCAGAAAGCAAAATTGTTGCGACGGCAAAGGCGTTTCCGATGATGAAACAGTTTTTCGGTACGGATTTTGAGAACAGGCGGATTGTTGCGGAGGACGGCGGCGAGCTTTCCCTGGGCGGACGCACGCTGACCTTTGTCATGGCACCGATGGTTCACTGGCCAGAGGTTATGGTGACATATGACAGTCTCGGAAAGGTGCTGTTCTCGGCGGACGGATTCGGCAAATTCGGCGCGCTTGACGCAGATGAGGACTGGGCGTGTGAGGCGAGGAGGTATTATTTCGGCATTGTCGGAAAATACGGCGCACAGGTTCAGAAGCTGATACGCCGTGCGGCAGAGCTTGACATTGATGTCATCTGCCCTCTTCACGGTCCTGTTCTGAGCGACAATCTCGGATACTATATACAGCTCTATGATACATGGTCGGCATACAGAGCCGAGTCGGAGGGTGTTGTGATTGCATATACATCGGTATACGGAAACACGAGGAAGGCGGCAGAGAAGCTTGAGGAGCTTTTGCGTGCGAACGGCTGCCCGAAAACCGTGCTTTGCGATCTTGCGCGTTCCGATATGCACGAAGCGGTTGAGGACGCGTTCCGCTACGGAAATCTTGTTCTTGCAACCACGACATATAACGCGGATATTTTCCCGTTTATGCGTGAGTTTATCGAGGCTTTGAGTGAGAGAGGCTATCAGAACCGAAAAATCGGTCTGATTGAAAACGGAACATGGGCGCCGACTGCGGCAAAGGTTATGCGCGGAATGCTTGAAAAGTGCAAAAATCTGACGTTTGCGGATATAACGGTTACAATAAAATCCGCACTCAGCGAGGAAAGTACGGCACAGCTGGAAGCACTTGCTGACGAAATGTGGGGAGAATGAGAGTGAAAACCGCGCCGAACACAGTCTGTGTTCGGCGCGGTTTTGTTTTGCTGCAAAAATTTTTTTGTCAATCCAAAACTTTTTGCGGCTCATCAAGGGTCTTAGGGAATGTGAGGAGGGCAGGCAATGAGAAAGAATAAACAGCTGTTTGAAGAATTTATCACAAATAACACCGACAATGCCTATCGTTTTGCATTTACATATGCCAAAAACCGCGAGGACGCGGAGGACATTGTCGCAGAAAGCGTCATTCGTGCCTTGAGGTCGGTTGAAAAGCTGAAAAATCCTGAATGCATGAAAGCGTGGTTTTACAAAATCATTGTCAACACTGCCCTGACGCACAAAAAATCCAATTCAAAATTTGTGCAGACGGATTTTTCCGAAAGCGAAGTGCTTCTTCCTCCGCATGAGGACGATTATTCGGACTTCACTCTCCGTGATACCCTTTCGTTTCTTGATGATGATCTGCGGTGCATTGTCGTTCTGAAAATATGCGAGGACATGACTTTTGATGAAATAGCGTCAGTCACCGCGCTCAGCTGCGGAACGGTCAAAACAAGATTCTACAGAGCTTTGAAAATCCTGAAACGCGAATTGGGAGGCGATTTGAAATGAAAAAAATAATCAGTGATTACCAAAACATCACGGCGAGCCGTGAGCTGAAAGAAAGGATTGAAAAGATTATGACAGAGGAACGCAGAAAATCAGGAAGGAAAACCGTTTTTAAATGGGTCGGGAGCTGTGCCGCGTGTCTTTTGCTTGCATTTGCGGTGTGCATGAACCTGTTCCCGTCCGCAGTCTATGCCCTCGGTGACGTTCCCGTGCTGGGCAGCATTGTCCGTGTTGTGACCCTTGGAAGATACGAAAACAGTGATATGGGATATGAAGCCAAGATAGCAACACCGAAAATCGAAGGGCTGCTTGACAAGGAGCTGGAGGACAGGCTCAATTCGGAGTTCAAGGAAAACGCAAAGGCACTGATTGCCGCATATGAAAAGGACGTAAAGGCACTTAAGGCTGAGTTTGGTGAGGAAACCATTCACATGGGTGTGGAATCCGACTATATTGTGAAAACCGACAATGATGACATTCTCGCGCTGGACGTATATATTCTGAACATTGCAGGCTCATCTTCAACCGTTCACACATACTATACCATAGACAAAAAGACCGGCAGACAGCTCACTCTGAAGGGACTTTTCAAGGACGGTGCGGATTATGTCACGCCTTTGAGTGAATATATACGCGGACAAATGAAATATGAGAACGAACACAACGGCGGATATTTCTGGCTGGAGGACGATGAATTTACCGAGGGCTTCAAGAAAATTGCTGACGATCAGAAGTTTTATATAAATGATAAGGGAGAGCTTGTTATATGCTTTGATAAATATGATGTTGCCGCAGGTGCTCAGGGCAGCCCCGAATTTGTGATACCGAATGAGGTTATCCGTGACATAAAGGCATAATGCCGAAATTAAAAACGTGCCGGCTGCGGTCGGCGCGTTTTTATTCTCAAAAATTTTTTGTTTCTTTTTGTCGTCTGTGTTTCTTTTTTATTTTATTGAGACGCTTTGCATTGAAATATCTCCCTTTTTCGTCTTTTTTGCATATGGAAAAATTTGCTATTTTAAAACTTTTGTGTTACAATTGGAAAAGAAAAGGAAAAATATTCCAATTTATGTGTTTTAGGTTTGGAAATAGCGAAATTTAAAGCACGGGAAAGGAACGGTGGCATATGACATACAGTTTTACGGAAGAAAAGAACACAAAATCGGTTTTGATACCCATTGAGAGCGTGAGACCGAATCCATATCAGCCGCGGCGCGAGATGGAGAAGGCGGCTCTGGAGGATTTGAGCCGTTCAATCAGGCAATACGGGCTGATGCAGCCGATTGTCGTCAGACAGATAAACGGCTGTGATTTTGAGCTGATTGCAGGAGAGAGAAGACTGCGTGCGTGCAAGATGGCGGAAATGGAGCAAATCCCTGCGGTTGTTGTGAAGGCAAGCGGAACAGACAGCGCGGTCATGGCTCTGATTGAGAACATTCAGCGCGAGAACCTTGGATATATCGAGGAAGCGGAGGCGTTCTGTGCCTTGCTTTCGGAGCATGGAATGACGCAGGAGGAGCTTGCCGCAAGACTTGGAAAGAATCAGTCAACAATTGCGAACAAAATCAGAATCCTGAAACTTTCGCCCGAAATCAGAAGGCTGCTCAAGGAGAACTCTCTGACCGAGCGTCATGCAAGAGCACTGCTTAGGCTATCCGATGAAAAAAGCCGCATGAGGGCTGTGAATGCAATTATAAGACGCGGACTGAATGTTGTGAAAACGGAGGAGCTTGTTGAGGAAATAATCGAGAAGCAAAGGACGGCAAAAACGGAAAAACCGCGCAACATAAGGATTTTTAAAGATGTGAGAATTTTTTCAAACACAATCAGACAAGCTGTTGATATGATGAAAAAATCGGGTATTGCCGCAATGTCAACCAAAACCGAAAATGATGATTTCATTGAATACACCATAAAAATTCCGAAAAACTTAAAAAATGCTGTATAAAAAAGGAAAAACAGTCAACACTTAAAGCATGGAGGTGTTGACAACATGAAAAAGAAAAAAAGTGCCGCTTCGCGCAGTATGCTGCGCCGTGCAATTGAAAACAAAGGGTTCTACATAGCCCTGTTTTCATTAATGGTGCTTGTAGGATTTTCAATTTATGCAAGAAGGCTGCAAAGCGGCGGAGGAGAGGTTTCGTTTGACGATGAGGCATGGCAGGAGGCTGTGCAGGAAAGCGGAATTGACCTTGGAAAGGATTCGGAGGCGGCAGATCGGGATTTAAAAATCGGAGATACGGACACTGCGCCGAAGCAGGCGACCGATCAGCAAGCGGAAAGCACAGTGAAGGCGGAGCCGGCAAAAAAGCCTGCCGCGGCGGAGCATGACATGCCTGCGGCTGTCGAGACCATGGCGAGTGCGGCGAGTGCGGAGAGTGCGGACAAGCCGTTTTCAATGCAGATGCCGTGCGGCGGCAAGGTCATTGCGGCATGCTCGGTTGACGATTTGGTATATTGCAAAGCAATGGACGACTGGAGAACTCACAACGGAACGGATATTGCGGCGGCAGAGGGAGATTCTGTCAAGGCGGCGGCGGACGGCGTTGTTTCGCAGGTCTATGAGGACGATCTGCTCGGCGTTGTGGTTGTTCTCGACCATGGAAACGGGATTTCGTCTCTTTACGGTAATCTGCAAAGCTATGACTTCATCAGAACGGGAACTCAGGTTCGCGCAGGTGATATAATCGGCGGTGTCGGAAAACCGGGAGCACTGGAGAAAGAGCTTGAGCCGCATTTGCATTTTGAGGTCATCAAGGACGGCGAATATCAAAACCCGTCCGAGTTTATGAATTAGCCCCCCCTATAATTTTTATATATACCGCAAAGCCCCGAGGCAGATTCTGCCTCGGGGCTTTGCACGGATATATTTATTTTTTAAAAAATTTTCCGGTCAGCATAATTGCCGCAAAAACAATAAGATAGTAAATAACGCTGAATTTGTGCGCCATAACGGCAGAATATACCATGAAAAGAGAACCGCAGATTGCCAGCGCGGGCAGAACAAAGCGTTTTCCGATACCCATTCCCTTGTGTTTCACCATCCACATAACAAATATGGGCAGATACATTGCATAAATTGTTATAATCGGAATCTCCGAGCTGTCAAACACGAATGCTCCCGTCCATGTTCCGGCAAGGTTTGCAAGGTAGAAATAAAGTCCCCATACAGCCGAAAACAAAAGCCCGAGAACCGCCGAGTTGGTTGGCATGTTCGTCTCACCGTCAATCCGTGAAAACAGTTTCGGATTCGGACCCTCGCCGCGTGCTGCAAGAGAATAGATTCCGCGCGTGCAGCCGAGCATGAGACCGTTGGTTGTGCCGAAGCATGAAATTGCAACAAAAAGATTTAATATGTTCCCGAAAACATTCCCGAATATATTGACAAATGCAACCGCCGAGCCTGAGTCAACCAGCTCCTGATTTGTCGCACCGCCCGCAACGCCGATATAATATGCGATATAGGCGGACACGATGATGATTCCGCCGATTGTGAGTGCTTTCGGGAGGTTTTTCTTTGAATCCTTCAGCTCCGCGTTGATTGAGGTTGCGATAATCCACCCTTCATATGCGAATGCAGCGGCGCAAACCGACGCAAGCAGGGGATTTGACGGAATTTTTTCGGGCGCGACATGTGCGCCTGAGGTGAAATTCCGTGTGAGTGTTCCCGTTGAAATACCGTATATAATGCCAACAACCGCCATAAGTCCAATCGGAATTAGCTTGATTACGGTTGTTGATGTCTGAACCTTGCCGGCAAGAATCGGCGAAAGAGCGTTCACTGCATATGCCGCGCAAAGATAGAACAGCATGAGCGCAAGGCATTCGGGACCGAACGCACAGCCGCCTTCAGAGGCGGGGATCAGGAGCGGAAATGACGGGTTGACAGTTGTGATGAACACAAGGGTATACCGCGCCGAAAGCCACGCAAGAACCGAAACGAGGGTGGGGTAGTATATTGTTGACATAAACCAGCCGACATAATATGCATACCGTTTTCCGCAGGTCGCCTCCGCATAATCGACAATTCCGTTGACATGCTCATATTCCTGAGCCATGTTTGAAAAGGCGAGCACGCATATAATCATGATTGCACCGCCGAGAGCCCATGCAAGTATTCCGAGCGGCATGTTGCCGTTTGTTTTTTCGAGAATTGTCTGTGCTTTGAAAAAGACACCGCTACCGATTACAATTCCCACAACCATTGCGATTGCAGTGAACAGACCGTATTTTTTTGTCAGCTTATTTTCCATATAAAATCCTTTCCTTAACCTGCTGTCAGTTATCCGAACCGACCTTAGCGCAAAATCTGAATATTTTATTTGCCGTCCTTGCAGGGAATCAAGCACACCTGCACCTTCCGCGTCAAAAGCTTCGCCGGATTCTGTTAGATTAAAACAAAAAAATTTTAAGATTGAGGATTTTCGTTCAAACAAGGCAAAAACGGAGGTAATCCATGACGGATTGCCGGGTGTTTCAGCAGCGTTTGGACGGAAATCCGCCTTTAAAATCGGGTTCGGACGGCTGATGCGGAATGTCGCCGTACAGCGAAACCATTCGTAGTATATCCGTATTTTTATGTAAAAAAACATAAAGAGCCGATGTCATTGAATCGACTCTTTTAATTCAAGCTTAATAAATCTTATTTTCCCGACACTTTGCCTTTTTCAATTGCCGCCGCTCTGATGCACGTCCAAATCAAAGCCAGAATGAGATATATCACCAGGAGCGTAATCGGTCCCCACGAAATCCACCATCTTGAATCAAGACTGTAGAGCTGCGGAAAGAGCTTGATTGCCGCAAGCCTGATTTGCTGGAAAAAACCTATCCATGCCGAAACAACTGTCAGAGCAACAGCAAAAATACCGTAGTTTCTCGCTCTGCGGCTGTTCTTAATGACGCCCGTTCCGCCGAGAATGAAAAGGCAGACTGCGGCAGCCGCAAAGACTGCCGCAAGGGTTTTCATGACATAGGGCATAATGAGCACAGTGTCTGCGGACGAATAGCCCGATTCAACAAAACGAAGAACCACAATGCCGAGGATTCCCCATGCCAGATTTATCATATATCCGTTTGTCAGTCTGTCAACCGACTCGCGCTTTGCGCGCTTTCTTTCTCTTTTGATTTCCTGATTTGATTTAGCTGCTGCCATTTCGGTCACATAACCTTTCTGTTCGCATTTTTGGTGTCGGAGCGGCTTTTGCCGCAGCACCGTGAACCGATAATACAAAATTAAAATTCGCCCCTGGCAAACATAATGACGGGAATGAGTGCACTTGCAACCGTTTCCGTTCTGAGAATGCGTCTGCCGAGACCGACGGTTTTCACTCCGCTTTCAATTGAATATTTTGCCTCTGAATCCGAAAAACCGCCTTCGGGACCGACCATAATGCCGATGTGTCCGCAATCGGGGTTTTCGCGCAAAAGCTCGCCGAGACCTCCGCGTCCTTCATGCCCGAGAGCCTCATAGGGCATAATCGGCAAATCCGTTTTGCAAAGCTGAGAGACTGCGTCGCAGAAGCTGACAGGCTCATGAACACGCGGCACAAGACCGCGTCCGCACTGCTTGACCGCCTCAACCGAAACCTTGTTCCAGCGTTTTGCCTTTTCCAATCCCGCATCTTTGCCGCGCAGCGTCACAACGCATCTTTCGGTTTGGACGGGAATGACTTCAAAAACTCCAAGCTCAACAGCCTTCTGGACAATGCTTTCCATTTTTCCCGCCTTCGGGAGAGCCTGAAAAAGGGAAATTTTCACCTTCGGCTCTGAAAGAGAAAGCTTTTTTTCAATGATTTTTGCCGTGCACCGCGTCTTTTCAACGGCGGTCAGCTCGGCAGTGTATTCAAAACCCGTTCCGTCAAAGACCATCAGCCTGTCGCCGCATTTCATACGCAGAACCCGTTCGATGTGCTTTGCGTCCTCAAAAATAAACAGCTCGCCGCCCGAAACATTCTGCGGCTCTGTGAAAAATCTGCGCATTGAAATTCCCTCTTTTCATGGGATTCGGCAATGAGATTTAAACCGACTGATTTATTTTACCACATATAAACAAAAATTTCAAGTCCGATTTTGAAATTTAATATATTTTATCCCAAAAAAAGAAAAAAAATCCCTCAAAAGACAGCATAAATAAAAAAGCAATAATATTTCAGGCAGAACGGCATGGTGTTTTTCATGCCGTTTCGTTATCGCGGTTTGTTTTGAGAGCCGCAGAACCCACTCAACAAATTCAAAATTGAGTTTTTGTGAATATTTCCAAACTGATTTTAAGGAAAATTTTTTGGCATAATAATAATTCGGAAATGAAAGTATTGTAATTTTTAAAAACTTGTGATATAATAATTGTGCCAAGTTATCCAAAATAATATTTCAGACTTTGTACCATTTTCAAAGGGGGGACTCTGCCCTTTTTCTCTAACAATAAGAATTTGATAAAAATGCAAATTCCTCCAGTTAGAGAAAAAGACGAAGTCTGATTTTGATAAATGGATAGCTTGGCGGCACGGAGTTTGCGTTTTTTATGCGACACTCCGGTGTCGCATTTTTTAATTTGCAAATAAAATTTAGGAGGGTAGTTTGTTTTTTTCGTAAATTAAAAAATGCAGAAATTTATTTTACGAAAGGATTTTGAAAATGAAAAAATTTATTTCACTTGTATCAGTTGTAATCTTGGCAATTTCTTCAGTGATATGCGTGTCTGCCGCAGATGAAGGTATAAAGGTTTATCTTGAAGGAGGTAAAGTCAATTTTGATGTCCAGCCTCAAACAATAAATGACAGAACAATGGTTCCGATCAGGGCAATTTTTGAGGCAATGGGCGCAAATGTAACTTGGGACGATGCCGCTCAAACTGCAATCAGCACCAAAGATAATACAACGGTGAAGATGACTTTGAACAGCACAACCGAATACATCAACGACACTGCTTATGCAATGGACGTTGCGCCTGTCATAATTAACGGAAGAACTCTTGCACCGGCGAGATATGTTGCGGAAGCTTTCGGATATTATGTTAATTGGGACGAAATGACTCAATCCGTTTTAATCAGCAATAAACCAAACTTTGATATTTCGCAGGTTAAAGACGGTACCCGCAAACACCCGTATAAATTTGGAGACACAATCAGAATTAATGTTTTTAAGATGTTTTCGGCAGACCCTAAAGCAACATTTGATATTACATTAAAAGGAATTTTAAGTCCTGATGAAATGGAAAAGAAAATAAACAATTCAGACTACTACACATACGGCAAAGATACATACTATCTGAATTGTGATGTATCGCTGATTTATTATGAATCTGATTCAACATATAATTTTTCAGATATGATTATTTTGGAACAGAATTTTGTCACAAGCAATGGTACAACACAAAATATTTATAATTGGTACAGAGACCCGAGTAAATATAATATGCTGGAATTGTTTGAAGGAGATTCTTCAGAATGTTATATTCCCATAGATATATCTGAATTATCAGATGGAGAAACTGTCGATTACTTTACAATCACAACACTTGTCGGAAATGAAACTCGTTCTATGGATAAAACGACAGTCTGGTTTTCGTTGAAATAAAACGAAATAAGCATTTCATCAGGAGAAATTTAACATAACGAAAAGCACGCATATTGTCTCAAAAAGTGATATGCGTGTTTTTCTGCAATTCTGTTTGCCGGCTCGAATTTTATCAATGCCTGCCGGAAAAGAATTTTTATACCGGATTATTTGCTGCGGAAAACAGGGGCTTCGCAAATTTCAAGCCCGAGTCTGCGCGCCACAGCTTCAGCCTCGGCAAAGCCGAACAGAAGTGTATTCGGTGTGTGACTGTCGCTCGACAGAATGACGCGTCCTCCGAGACGCGCGATTTCATTCAGGACGGGCAGAGAAGGATATGGGGTGAGTCTGTATCCGCGCGGAATTGCACCCGTGTTTATTTCAAAAATCCTGTTGTCAGCTGCAAGAGCCTGTGCCGCGCGGTGCGCTGCGGAAAGATAACGCGGATTTTCCTCATCAAAAAATCTGCCGCCTTCGTTGAATTTTGCAATTAAGTCGAAATGCCCGACAATATCCGCATCCCATTTCTGAGCGGCTTCCGCAACGCTTTTGAAGTATTCCTCCGCAAGCGCATAAAAGTCTCCGCCGAACTCCCCGAGAGCAAGAGCTTCAAAAAGCTCCGCGGATTCGTCAATCGGAAAGTATTTTTCACCGCGGCGGATATAATGCACCGACGATATGACATAATCATATTCCGCGGCTGTTTCATCAGAATAGAAATCCTGCTCGACTCCGCATAGAATATCAATTTTATCCTTATATTTCTCCTTCAGCTCAGAAAGCACGGCGCGGTATTTCAGGGGTTCGGTCATGCACCAGCTCTCATCGAATGCCGTGTGCGAGTGTGCGCTGAAACCGATTGCCTTCATTTTCTTCTCGATTGCCGCGCGGACGTATTCTTCGGAAGACGCCGTACCGTCGCAAAAGAGCGTGTGCACATGAAAATCACTCAGAATCATTTTGTCATCTTCTCCTGCTTGACCTTGTGGTCAATGACATGACGGGACGCAAGCTCGCTGTGAATATCCCCGACGGTGATACCCATTTCAGCCATCAGCACCATCACATGATATGCAAGGTCAGCAATTTCATAAACCGTCTCGCGCTTGTCATCAGCTTTTGCCGCAATGATAACCTCCGTGCTTTCCTCACCGACCTTTTTGAGAATTTTGTCAATACCTTTTTCAAAAAGATATGTTGTGTATGAGCCTTCTTTTTTGTCGGTCTTTCTGCCTTTGATAAGCTCCATGAGACCGTCAAGTGAAAATTCGGGGTTTTCGCCGCTTTCCCACAGAAGGTTTGTGAAGCATGAATCAGACCCCGTGTGACATGCGGGACCGTCCTTTCTGACCGAAACCGCAAGCGCGTCCATGTCGCAGTCGGCAGTGATTGAGACAATGTGCTGATAGTTTCCGCTTGTCTCTCCCTTCAGCCAAAGTTCCTGCCGCGAACGGCTCCAGAAACAGGTCAACCCCTTTTCCATGGAAATTTTCAGGCTCTCGCGGTTCATATATGCAAGAGTCAGAACCTTTCCCGTTTCAGCGTCGGTTACAATTGCGGGAATAAGTCCGTTTTCATCAAATTTCAGATTGTCAATATCAATCATTTTAAAAGCTCCTTTCGGTATATTATTATAGTCTCACCGGTATTCCGTGTTTTCCGAGTTCTGCCTTCAGCTTCGGGATTGTCACTTCTCCAAAGTGGAAAATCGATGCCGCAAGCCCGGCGTCAACCTTCGGCAGATTTTCAAACAGCGTGACAAAATCGTCAATGCACCCTGCACCGCCGGAGGCAATGATGGGAACTTTCACCGCATTGCACACCGCGTCAAGCATTTCAAGGTCAAAGCCGCCCTTCACGCCGTCTGTGTCGATTGAGTTCAGAACAACCTCGCCTGCACCAAGCCCGACACACTTCACAATCCATGAGATTGCCTCCATTCCGGTGTCCTCACGTCCGCCTTTGGCAAACACGCGGAAGCCGCCGCCGACCCTTTTGACATCGGCTGAAATGACCACGCATTGACTGCCGTATCGCTTTGCCGCATCGTATATGAGATTCGGATTTTTGATTGCTCCCGAGTTCACACTCACCTTGTCCGCACCGCAGGCAAGCACTCTTTCAAAGTCTGAAAGTGCGTTAATTCCTCCGCCGACCGTCAGCGGAATGAACACCTTTTTTGCCGTTTCGGTCAGAATATCGGTGAAAAGCGCACGACCCTCGGCGGACGCGGTTATGTCATAGAAAACCAGCTCGTCCGCACCGCAGCTGCTGTAGTATTCCGCAAGCCCGACGGGAGATGAAACATCGGACAGTCCGCCGAAATTCACACCCTTGACAACCCTGCCGCCGCGGACATCAAGGCAGGGTATAATACGTTTTGTAATCATTTTGCCACCTCAATTGCTTCGGAAAGCGAAACCGCTCCCGTGTAGTATGCTTTCCCGATGATTGCACCGTACAGTCTCATTTCTGCAAGCTCCTTCACATCATCAATACTGCTGACTCCGCCCGAGGCGACAATCTGCAAATCAAGGCTCTGCGAAAGCTCGCGGTACATCCCGAGGTTTGTGCCGCGCATTGCGCCGTCTTTTGAAATATCCGTGCAAATCAGCGTTTCAATTCCCAGTCCGCGCATTTTTTTGCAGAAATCAAGACAGGTATATTCCGAAAGCTCCGTCCAGCCCTTAATTGCGGCATAGCCGTCACGGACGTCAACACCGACCGCGATTTTTCCGCCGAATCGGAGAACCGCGCTCCGCAGCAGCTCCTCGTCACAAACCGCCGCCGTGCCGAGTATCACGCGGTCAACGCCGATTTCAATGTATTTTTCAATTGTTTCCATGCTGCGTATTCCGCCTCCGACCTCTGTGAAAAGTGAGGTTTCGGAAACAATTCTTCCGACTGTTTCAAGATTGGGCGTTCCGCCCGACCGTGCGCCCTCCAGATCAACAAGATGGAGGTGTGTTGCACCCTGCTTTTCAAAGCTTTTTGCAACCTCTGCAGGTTTTTCGCTGTATACGGTCATTTGCGAATAGTCGCCGCGGAGCAGCCGCACCGCTTTGCCCTCGAATAAATCAATTGCAGGAAAAATAAGCATAAAATCTGCCAGCCCTTCTGCCCGAGCTTGTGTTTCTGCGTTCTGCCTCGGGCAAGCAGGCGCAGAGCTTGTTCACTGTTTCATCTCGCAGAATGCTTTCAAAATCGCAAGTCCGGCATTTCCGCTCTTTTCGGGGTGAAACTGACAGCCGCACACATTTCCGGATGCCGCAGCCGCAGTCAGCGGTGCGCCGTATTCTGTTTCCGCAATAACGCTTTCGGAACAGTTTGCGGCATAGAACGAATGAACAAAATAGACATAATCACCGTCGTTTATATATTTAAAAATCTCATGCTTCGGTTTGGTCAGCGAAAGTGAATTCCAGCCGATGTGCGGAATTTTGAATGATTTCGGGATCACGTCTTCAATCGGCTTGATTTCGCCGTGTATCAGCCCAAGCCCCTCATGCTCGCCAAATTCACAGCTTTTGTCGAACAAAAGCTGCATTCCGAGACAAATTCCCATAATCGGCTTGCCGCGCTCCGCTTCACGGCATATGACCGTGTCAAGTCCTGCCGCGCGGAGCTTTGCCGCCGCATCTCCGAATGCGCCGACTCCGGGCAGAATGATTTTGTCCGCAGCACGGATTTCCTCACCGTTTCCCGTCACAGCCGCCTCGCAGCCGATTGCGTCAAGGGAGCTTCGCAGAGAAAAGAGATTTCCGACACCATAGTCCACAATTGCAATCATTAAAGCACTCCCTTTGTTGACGGAATTTCGTCCGCAAAATTTTTGTCAATTGCCGCGGCATGTGCAAGGCTTCGCGCCGCCGATTTGAACGCACCCTCGATTATGTGGTGCGAATTTGTGCCTGACAGCTGCCTGATGTGAAGTGTGCATTGAGCTGTGCGCACAAAAGCAAGAAAAAATTCCTCAACAAGCTCGGTGTCAAAATTGCCGACCTTCTGCGTCGGAATGCTCATATCAAACACAAGACAGCCTCTCCCCGAAAGGTCGGCAGCGGTCAGAATGAGAGCCTCGTCCATGGGCAGGCACATGCTTCCATACCGCACAATTCCGCGCTTGTCGCCGAGAGCCTGAGAAAATGCCGTTCCGAGACAAATTCCGATGTCCTCCGCAGTGTGATGAAAATCAACCTCCGTGTCGCCCGTGCATTTCACATTCAGATCAAACCTTCCGTGCTTTGCGAAAAGCGTCAGCATATGGTCAAGGAAGCCGCAGCCTGTGGAGATTTCACTTTTTCCGCTGCCGTCAAGGCAGAGTGAAAGCGAAATGTCGGTTTCTGCGGTTTTGCGGTCGATTTTTGCGTTTCTCATGGTTATACCTCCTTCAAAATTTCCTCGGTTTTCTCAATCAGAGTCTGCATTTGCTCTTGTGTTCCGATTGTTATGCGGTTATATTCCGAAATTCTTTCTTTTTCAAAGTGTCTGACAAGGATTCCGCATTCACGCAGTCTGCGGTATAGCTCGCCGCCGCTGATTTTCGGGTGTGCGGCAAAAACAAAGTTTGCGGACGAGTCTGTCATGCGGAATCCGAGACGCATAAGCTCCGATTTGGTATATTCTCGAACCTTTTCAATTTCCTTGCAGTTGGAGCGCATATATCCGCTGTCCTCCAGCGCACCGAGACCAGCCGCGGCGGTCATTCGGTTGACGTTGTAGGGATTGGTGGAATTGCGGATAGTGTTAAGGTCGCAAATCAGCTCCGCACAGCCGATTCCGAAGCCGAGACGTGCACCTGCCATCGAGCGTGATTTTGAAAAGGTCTGAACAACAAGCAGATTGTCATATTTTTGTGTGAGCGGAACGCAGCTCTCCGCGCCGAAATCCACATATGCCTCATCAATCACAACCACGTTTTCGGGGTTGGAGATGACAATTTTTTCAATTTCCGCCGCCGAAAGGGTCAAGCCTGTCGGCGCGTTCGGATTTGCAATGAAAATTGTTTTTCCGATTGACAAATAGTCCTCCGTGTTAATCGCGAAATTCTCCGCAAGCGGAATTTCGGTATACGGAACGCCGTTCAGCTTTGCAAAAACGGGATAAAATCCATAGGTTATATCGGGAAATGCCGCCGCGGTTTCTGAATCGCAGAAAGCGGTGAAAGCAAAGCTCAGAATTTCGTCCGATCCGTTTGCGGCAATGATATTTTCGCTTTTCACGCCAAACTCAGCCGCAGCCGCCGCGCGAAGTGCGCAGCTTTCGGGGTCGGGGTAAAGCTCCAGCTCCGCTGCCGCACGGTGCGCATATTCAATTGCTTTCGGAGACGGCGGAAACGGTGATTCGTTTGTGTTCAGCTTGATATATTTCCTGCCCTTGGGCTGCTCGCCCGGGGTATACGGCACAAGACGGCTGTGCCTGCTGCTTAAAAATCTGCTCATTCCGTTCACTCCTCAAATCTGATTCGCGCGCTCTTTGCGTGCGCGGTCAGTCCTTCCTTTTCCGCAAAATACGCAACATCTTCATATGCTCTTCCGAGAGCCTCGCGCGTGTAGTAGGTGTATTGTGTTTTCTTCACAAAATCATCAACCGACAGCGGGCTTGAAAATTTTGCAGTACCGCTTGTCGGCAGTGTGTGGTTTGCTCCCGAAAGATAGTCGCCCAGAGCCTCGGGGCAATTTTTTCCGAGAAACACCGACCCTGCATGGCGAACCGCGTCGAGATAGTCGAACGGGTTGTCCATGCAAAGCTCAAGATGTTCGGGGGCAAGCTCGTTTGAAGCCTCAACCGCCTCGCGCAGATTGTCTGTGATGATGATTTTCCCGTTCGTGTCGATTGATTCGCGTGCAATTTCCGCGCGTGCAAGGCTCGGAATCTGCTTTTCAATTTCAAGCTGAACTTTTTTTGCAAGCTCCTCAGAATCGGTAATCAGAACAGCACTTGCCATTTTGTCATGCTCCGCCTGCGAGAGCAGGTCTGCTGCCGCATATGACGGGTTCACGGTGCTGTCGGCAATAATCAGAATCTCGCTGGGTCCGGCAATCATATCAATTGAGACCTTGCCGTACACCTGACGCTTTGCCTCCGCAACATATGCGTTTCCCGGCCCGACAATTTTGTCGACCTTCGGTATGCTTTCGGTGCCGAATGCCAGAGCGGCAATTGCCTGTGCACCGCCAACCTTGAATATTTTGTCAACGCCCGCAATTTTTGCCGCTGCAAGAATGACAGGGTTCACACCCCCGTCAGCAGACGGCGGTGTGACCATGACAACATCGCGGCAGCCTGCAATTTTTGCAGGGATTGCGTCCATCAGAACGGTTGACGGATATGCCGCCGTGCCGCCCGGAACATAAAGTCCTGCACGGTCAATCGGGATTATTTTCTGACCTGTCACAATTCCGCATTCGTCATTGATGATGAATCCGCTCCGAACCTGCTTTTCGTGAAATTTTCGGATATTTGCCGCCGCACGGCGCAGAACATCAAGAAATCTCGGCTCAACCGCAGATATTGCATCGCTCTGCTCCTCTTCGGTCACCAAAAGCGAGTCAAGCTCTGCTCCGTCAAACTTTCTGCAATATTCCAAAAGCGCACGGTCGCCGTTTTGTTTCACGTTTTCCAGAATTTCCGATACAACGTTTTCAATGTCGGCACGCGCAGTCTCCCGTGCAAAAAATGCGTCCTTTTCAATTTCGCCGTATTTTATAATTTTAATCATTTTACGCCTCCGTAAGCCTGCGCAGAGACTGCGCAATTTTTTCGATTTCGCCGCCCGCAAATTTGAAGCTTGCTTTGTTTGAAATCAGTCTCGCACTGATGTCAACAATGCTTTCGACAACCTCAAGGTTGTTTTCCCTGAGCGTTGTTCCCGTCTCGACAATGTCAACAATGACGTCCGAAAGTCCGAGCAGCGGAGCAATTTCGATTGAACCGTTGAGATGAATGATGTCAATGTCTCTGCCCTGCTCCGCATAGAATTGCTTTGCAATGCGCGAAAACTTTGTTGCAACACGGAGCGTTCTCTGCCTGTTGTCAAAAAAGCCCTTTTTTGCGGCAACCGCCATGCGGCATTTTCCGATTCCGAGATTCAGCAGCTCATATACGTCGGGTTCATATTCAAGCAGAATGTCCTTTCCGGCAACGCCTATGTCAGCCGCGCCGCGTTCGACATATATTGCAACATCGGACGGCTTGACCCAGAAATATCTCACACCGAGAGAGGTGTTTTCAAACACAAGCTTTCGGCTTTCGCTGAGAATTTCGGGACATTCATAGCCCGATTCGGCAAACATTTTATAGACCTTCTCGCCCAGCCTGCCCTTGGGCAATGCAATGTTAAGCATTTTATCCAATTTCATCAAGCCTCCCGTTTTGATATTTCAAGACCCGTCTGCAACGGAGCTTTTCGGGCAGAGCGTGCTGAACGGAAACATCTGCACCCTCTGCGCGGAGCCGCTGTGCCGCCGCAAAAATTTCTTTGGCGTCTGTGCTTTCTCCGCAGAGCAGAACCGTGTCAACGTCAAAGCCGCAGTCCGTCTCCGTTCTGTCCAGCATGTCGAGATATACGGCAAAACCGATTGCGCCGGCCTTTTTATTCATTTTTTTCATCAGAATGTCATATTGTCCGCCCGAGAGAATGCCTGTCGGAATGCCGTTTATGAATCCGCGGAAAACAATTCCGTTGTAGTAGTTCGTGTCGTGAATGACCGAAAAATCAATGCGAAGCCTGTCGGAGAGACCACATGACGAGAGGTTTTCAAAAAGCCCGGAGAGACAGCGCACGTCATTTTCCGCGGCTGTGCCGTGCATAAGCTCCGAGAGACGCGGCAGAACCTCGGCGGCAGTGCCCGAAAGCTCCGCAAGTCCGCAGATGCGCGCCGCTGCCGCATCGTCGGTGTTTTCACTGCGGCATATGGTGCGGATTTCGCATGCGTTCTTTTCTGAAACGCACTTAATGATTCTGCGCTTTGTCTCCTCCGTGACACCGAGCAGGTCTGTTGCCGCAGAGACAATGCCCATGTGAGAAATATCGAGAATGTAGTCCTCTGAAATGCAGCTGAGACTTTCGGCTGCAAGAGCAACGACCTCACATATGCAAAGGTCGTCAATGCTTCCGATGCATTCAAGACCTGTCTGCATGATTTCGCGGAAGGAACGCGAATTTTTTGACACACGGTATACGTTTTCGTCATAGTATACCTTTTTCACATATCCGCAGACATCGCCGCTGTTTTTGATAATCGACAGTGTCACGTCGGGCTTAAGAGCAAGCAGCCGCCCGTCCGTGTCGGTGAAGGTGATGACATTGTCCGACACCAAAAAATCCTTGTTGCGTGCGTAAAGGTCATATTCTTCAAACTTGCTCATTCTGTATGGCTCATATCCGTATTTGCGGTAGAGTCTCCGCAAAGCCAGCACAGCCTTTTCTTCATTTCGGAGCACCGAATCGTCAATTTTCATATGCGCGTCCTCCCGTAGTTTTAATTTTACTTTAACAGTTTACCACATTAAAGCGATAAAGTCAATAGAGTATGAAAAATTTTTTTTGGGACAGTAAAGCATTTTTTACTGCTGAAAGCGTTTTTGAAAGGAGGTGCGGCTGCCCTTGCTATGAGGAAAGCCGCACCTTGCGGCAATCGGCACCGCAGGGGGGGCTCAGGAGGGAGAAAATGCGGCTCAGAAGAAACTGTTATCCGCATAAACTTATATAATGAAAAAAGGAAAACAGCTGAAAAGAGTTGTTTTCCTTTTTTTAAAATATGAGTAAACACATGAGCCTGTTAAGCGTAAAGCACTGACGGCGTACGGGGGAAATGCTTCATAAAGCATTGTCAGCATCGGGCAGTGAGGCTGTGTATTTTTTAATGAGTGCTGCGGCACAGAACATAACCGTCAGTTCTGTAATCGGCATGGCAAGCCATAAGGAATCCGCGCCGGCTGCCGCAGGCAGAATTAAAATTAAAATTCCGCTTATGACAAGTCCTCTTGCCACTGACACGACAAATGCCGCTTTCGGCTTCATAATTGCCTGAAAATAGTAGGCGGAGAAAATGTTAAACGGCAGCAGCAGAAACGAAAGCGCATATGTTCGGATAATCGGCGGTGCAATGCTTAATATCTTCTCTGTCGGATTCATAAAAATGCGTATATACAGATTCGGACAGGTCATGCTGAGCGCAGTCCAGAATATTCCGAAAAACGCTGTTGTTATCAGTGCAAGACGAAGAGCTTCTTTAATTCTCTCTCCGTTTTTTGCTCCGCAGTTTGTGGAGATTATAGGCTGAGCCGCCTGACCCACGCTGTATGCACAGCACTGAACAAAGGTGCTGACCTGAATAACCGGACCGTAGACCGCCAGTGCGTCAGCACCGAGATACTCCATAATCTGCCTGTTGAAAAGCACCGTGAGAATGCCCATTGCAACATCAATGAAGAAGGTGGAAAAGCCCATGACGGAAATCTCGCGAAGCTTGACGGTCAGCCTTTTCGGTCTAATCAGGCGGAGTGTATTTTTACGGCTTGCAAAGTGTGTAAGCATAACGGCAAAGGATATAGCAGAGCCTATGGCTGTTGCGAGTCCTGCGCCGTATATACCCATATTGCAGGAAAAAACAAAGAAGTAATCGCCGCAAACGTTGAAAGCACCTCCCGACAGCACGCCCAGGGTTGCAAGCCCGGGGTTTTTGTCATTTCTCAAAAATGCCGCAAGCATCTGATTGAACAGGAACAGCGGAAACACCCGTTTGATGGGGCGCATATATTCATGAGCCAATGCAAGTAGTGATTCATCTGCGCCGAAAAATGAAAGGACGGGACGTTCAAAAGCCAGCACTCCCACCCACGATATGAGGGAAAGGACAACAGAGCCTGTGACCGCTGCCGTAAAATATTGATTTTCGCAGCCGTTTTCGCTGCCGCCGCGTTTGGCACTGAAGATGACACTGCCGCCGATGCCCTTCAAAAGACCGAGACTGTATATGATATTCCACACGGGAGCGACAACCGCAAGGGCAGCCGTTCCCTCGGGACCGTGATACTGTCCGACCATTGCCGTATCCACAATGGAGTAGACAGATGTGATCATGGCACTGGCGAAAGCGGCAGCCAGATATTTGAAATACATTGACTTGATTTTACCGTTCAGAAAATCCACGGTTATTCCTCTTTTGCGTATTCGGGTCTCGCAGGCTGTCCGCGTCTGACTTAACCGGCGTAAATCAGGCTGTAAAAAAGCCGGACAAGGAACAGACATCTCAGTCTGCGCCTTATCCGGCTGTTGTTTCTCTGAACAACCCGCCCTCCGAGCGATTATTGCTATAATATCAGAAACATATGCAAATGTCAATAGCATTGCGGAATTTAATCAAAAAATTTGCAAAAAAGCTATTCCAATTCAAACGCACCCGTATACAGCTGATAGTATTTTCCCTTTTCGGCAATAAGCTGTTCGTGGTTTCCGCGTTCAATGATTCTTCCCTGCTCCAGAACGAGGATAACATCGGCGTTCTGAATCGTTGAAAGCCTGTGTGCAATCACAAACACGGTTCTTCCCTTCATCAGAGAATCCATGCCGTCCTGAACGATTTTTTCGGTTCTTGTGTCAATGCTTGACGTTGCCTCGTCAAGAATCATCACGGGCGGGTCTGCAACGGCGGCACGTGCAATTGAAATCAGCTGCCGCTGTCCCTGCGACAGTCCTGCGCCGCCGTCACGTAAAACGGTGTCATAGCCGTCGGGCAGCATTCTGATGAAGCCGTCCGCATTTGCAAGACGCGCTGCGGCAAACACCTCTTCATCGGTCGCGTCAAGCTTTCCGTAGCGTATGTTCTCCATCACTGTTCCCGTGAACAGATTTGTGTCCTGAAGAACCATGCCGAGAGACCGTCTGAGATCCTCTTTTTTAATTTTGTTAATGTTGATTCCGTCATAGCGGATTTTTCCGTCCGCAATGTCGTAAAATCGGTTAATCAGATTGGTTATTGTTGTTTTTCCTGCTCCCGTTGCACCGACAAACGCAATCTTCTGACCCGGCTCGGCATATATCGAGACATCGTGAAGCACAATCTTTTCATCGGTATATCCGAAATCAACCTCAGTCAGCCGAACATCGCCCGCAAGAGGAGTGTAGGTCACACTGCCGTCAGCCGAGTGGGGGTGCTTCCATGCCCAAAGCCCCGTGCGTTCTTTGGTCTCACATATCCCGCCGCCGCGCATTTCGGCATTCACAAGCGTAACATAGCCGCTGTCCTGCTCGGGTTCTTCGTCAATCAGTTCAAAAATACGTTCCGCACCTGCAAGTGCCATAATAACCGCGTTGAGCTGCTGTGCGATCTGACTGAGCGGCATGGTGAAGCTCTTGCTGAGCTGAAGGAATGCCGCAATCGTGCCGACAGTGATTCCGCCTGCTGCCACGCCGCTTCCCAGTGCAACATTCGGAACGCCGGCAATTGTCAGCGCGCCTCCGATCATCGCAAGCAGAACATACTGCAAATGACCCATGTTGCCCATGATCGGCATTAGAATATTTGCATATATATTCGCCTTGGTCGCGTTGCTGCAAAGCTCACCGTTCAGCGCGTCAAAATCAGCCTTTGCTTTGTCCTCATGGCAGAACACCTTGACAACCTTCTGCCCGTTGATCATTTCCTCAATGAAGCCGTTAACCTCACCGAGGGACTTCTGCTGTTTTATGAAATATTTTGCGCTGCCGCCTGTCACTGTCTTGCTGACCCTCATCATAATGACGAGTACTGCAAAAACAACAAGGGTGAGCGGTATGCTTGTTGTTATCATTGCAAAGAACACCGAAATAATTGTGAACAGAGACGAAAAACCCTGCGGAAGGCTCTGCGCAATCATCTGACGCAGAGTGTCGGTGTCGTTGGTATATCGGCTCATGATGTCGCCGTGCGAATGAGTGTCGAAATATTTAATCGGCAGCTTTTGCATATGCGAAAACATTTTGTCGCGGATTTCCTTCAGGACGCCCTGCGCAACCGTAACCATGATTCTGTTATATAAATATATTGAAACAATTCCGGCGAGATATATCCCCGCCATTTTCGCAATTGCACCCAAAAGCGGCATGAAATCGGGACTGCTTTGCGTCAGCATGGGGGTTATATAATCGTCAATAACGCTCTGAATGAACAGTGAGCCGTACACTCCCGCAAGAGCGTTGATGATTATGAACACAAGCACCGCAAGGAAATGCAGCTTATAGTCGCGGAATATGATTGAAAGCAGACGTTTTGCCGTTCTTGCGCCGTCCTTCGGACCTCTGCCCGTGAATCCCTTTCCTCTGTTAACATTCATCGCTTTCTCCTCCCTTCTGCTGTGAGAAATAAACCTCTCGATATATCGCATTGCTCTTCAGAAGCTCCTCATGCGTGCCGAAGGCGTCAACTCTGCCGTCGTCCAGCACGATGATTCGGTCGGCATTTTCAACCGAGGCAACTCTCTGAGCAATGATGATTTTTGTTGTGTCGGGGATTTCCTCGGCAAATGCCCGTCTTATCAGGCGGTCGGTCTTTGTGTCAACCGCACTTGTCGAGTCGTCCAGAATCAGAATTTTCGGATTCTTCAGCAGCGCACGCGCAATGCACAGCCTCTGACGCTGACCGCCCGAAACATTCGCGCCGCCCTGCTCAATATACGTGTCATAGCCGTCGGGAAAGCTTCTTATAAATTCGTCTGCCTGTGCAAGAGTGCATGCGTGTATCATCTCATCATCCGAGGCGTTTTCGTTGCCCCAGCGCAGGTTTTCCTTTATCGTACCCGAAAACAGCTGATTTTTCTGAAGAACCATTGCAACGCTGTCACGCAGCGCGCGGAGGCTGTATTCACGGACATCGCGTCCGCCGACCGTCAGCTTTCCGTCCGTGACATCATAAAGTCTCGGAATGAGTTGAACAAGGGTGGTTTTTGCACTGCCGGTGCCGCCGATGATTCCGATTGTCTCACCCGATTTGATGTCAAGGCTGATGTTTCTGAGACATAGGTTATCCATGCTGCCTGAATAGCTGAAGCTGACATTTTCAAAGCTCACCGAGCCGTCCGCAAGCTCGCCGATTCCCTCCGCACCGTCCGTGAGGTCGCTTTTTTCGTCAAGAACCTCAACAATTCTTTCAGCCGAGGCTCTTGAAATCGTAATCATGACAAACACCATCGAAAAGCCCATGAGACTCATCAGAATCTGCATTGCATATGTCACAAGGCTGATGAGATCGCCGTCTGTCATTGAACCGCCGACAATCGCGTGCGCCCCGAACCATGAAATCAGCAGCATACAGGAATACATTGAAAACTGCATGAGCGGTGAGTTGAAGGCGAGAATTTTTTCGGCACGGCTGAAGCTGCGGTATATGTCCTCGGAAACACTCTCAAACTTTTTTTCTTCAAAATCCTCCCTGACAAACGATTTGACAACGCGGATTCCGTGCAGATTTTCTCGCACAACGCGGTTCAGCTTGTCATAGGTTCTGAAAACGCGTTCAAAAATCGGGTGAGCGTTTTTGATTATCACATAAAGCCCGATTGCCAGAATCGGCACAACTGCCAAAAACACAAGAGATATGCCGTGGTTGACATAGAACGCCATGGCAAGCGAAAATGCGAGCATAACGGGACAGCGGACCGCAACGCGGATTATCATCTGATAGGAATTTTGCAGATTGGTGACGTCGGTTGTGAGTCTTGTGACAAGGCTTGCCGCCGAAAAGCGGTCAATGTTTGTGAATGAAAAATCCTGAATCGACCAAAACATTTTTTCCCGCAGATTCTTTGCAAAGCCCGATGACGCAATTGCGGCATATCTTCCCGACATTGCACCGCAGAACATGGACAGCACAACAAGCAGAATCAGAATGCCGCTTGCGGCAAGGGTATACCGCATATCGCTTTTGCGTATGCCGAAATCAATGATTTTTCCCATAACAAACGGAATCATAACCTCAAGAATAACCTCGCCCGTGACAAAAACAGGCGCAAGAATTGACGGCTTTTTATATTCGCCGATGCATTGTGAAAGCTTTTTAATCATACAATGTTTTCTCCTTTCCCGTCGCTTGCGGTGTTTTTCAGATTTTCACGCATTTTGGAGGTGATTGCGAAAAACGCGTCAACCTCCGAATCCGAAAGCCCTGCAATCAGTCTGCGTTCAATGTTTTCAATTCCGCGGCGGATTCCCTCGTGAATCTGCTCCGCCTTCGGCGTCAGAGTGATTTTTTTCAGCCGCGCATCATGCTCCGCCTCGGTTCGCACAATCAGCCCGTTTTTCTCCATCAGCTTCAGAATCCCTGTTGCGGTGGAGCGGCGGATATTGAAACGGCTTTCAATGTCCTTCTGATATATATCATGGCTTGCTCCCTCGGAATGGAGATAACCGATCAGCCACCCGTGCATTCTTGTCACGCCCTCGGTTGAGCTGTGACAGAAAATATACCGGTCAATCTCGTGTGAAAGGGTTTTTATCGTATGTCCGACCTCGTGTCCGCAGTCCATAATTAATACCTCCTTTAATATATGTACGGACGGTTTGCGAATCGTCCGCATTTAAAAAATAATCCGGAAATAAAACAGTTAGCAACCTAACAATTTTGTTAGGTTGCTAACTATTATACTACCCGATTTTTAATTTGTCAATACCCGAAAAGGATTATTTTTCGTGATTTGCGCAGGAGCGGTTTTTGCGCATTTCGCCGGGTGAGACGCCGTATTTTGCCTTGAATGCGCGCAAAAAATTCGTAAGCGAGTTGAAGCCTGAGGCATAGCAGATTTCGGTTACGGTGAGGCTGCCCGAGAGCAAGAGCTTTTTTGAGTATTCAAGCTTCAGCGTGTTGAGATATTCCTTATAGGTTTTGCCTGTTGCCTCATGGAACAGACCGCTGAAATAGTTCTTGTTGAAGCCCGAGACCGCGGCAGCGGCAGCCATTGACGGGTTTTCGCGGAAGTGTCCGTGGACAAAGAGCAGACTGCGCCGCAGCTCCGCGCCGTCTCCGTGCGGCTCGCGATCAACCTCAATGCTGCATTTTCTCAGAAACAGAATGAACAGGCATTCAAGCAGATTTTCAATATATACGCTTGAATATGCATCGCCGTGTTCAAATTCATCAAGCATTCTTGAAATTATCGCGGCGGCACTCCGAAATTCGCTCTCTCTGAGGCGAAACAGCATATTGTGCTCAACGCTGAGGATTTTTTGCAGCAGAACATCGCTCATCAGCCCTTCGCTGAACATTATGTTGTATACCTCCGCGCCGTTTCCCGTGACACTGTGAAAATCGGTGGGATTGAGCAGATATATGTCGCCCTTTTCGAGGGAATATTCAACCCCGTTCAGCCGCTGTGTTGCATGACCGTTCAGAATAAGCTCAATTTCAAAGCAGTCGTGCCAGTGAAGCTCATAGTTTCCGAGGTGTTTTCTGCGCACAAGCAGGTTTTCGCGGCTGTTTTCAAAATCGCTGACCAGAAACCGTTTATATTCAAACCCGTTTTTCATGCTCTGCGCCCTCCTTTTTCCTAAAGTATATTACATAATTCGTTCAATGTCAAACCAAATCTGAAATTTTGCAATAAATGAGTGAATTTATATGTAGCGTGTGCGGCGATAATGGAATAAAATGAAAGCATAGCAAAAACGAAAGGTGAGAGCTTCATATGAAAATATTTATTGATACAGCGAATACTGATGAAATCAGGAAAGCAAATGACATGGGTGTTATCTGCGGTGTTACCACAAACCCGACTCTGATTGCGAGAGAGGGTCGGGTTTTCACGGAAGTGGTGAAGGAGATAACCACAATTGTTGACGGACCGATCAGTGCCGAGGTTGTGAGCCTTGACACCGACGGAATGATTAAGGAAGCACTGGCTCTTTATGACACAATCGGCTGTGAAAACCTTGTGATCAAGATTCCGATGACTCCCGAGGGACTCGGAGCGGTGAAGGAGCTGAGCAAAAAGGGAATCAAGACAAATGTGACGCTGATTTTTTCAGCCGCACAGGCACTTTTGGCGGCAAGAGCAGGCGCGTCATATGTCAGCCCGTTCATCGGAAGACTTGACGACATCGGCGAGATGGGAACGGAGCTGATTGAGGAAATTGCGGAGATTTTTGAGGTGCACGGAATTGAAACCGAGATAATCGCGGCGAGCATAAGAAACCCGATTCATGCAATTGACGCCGCAAAGGCGGGCGCGGACATCGCAACCATACCGTATAAGGTCATCATGCAGATGACTCAGCACCCCCTCACAACCGCAGGAATTGAGAAGTTCCTGAAGGACTGGGAAGGCGTTTCTGCAAAATAACAGGTCTTATGAAAAAAGGTGTTTGAGAAAGAAAAAGGCGCGGCATTCAGACCGCGCCTTTTGGGTTTTATTTCATGTTTTTTGCCTTTTTCATGACATATTCATAAAGAATGTCAACACACTCATCTGAGGAGAGCGAGCCAGTGTCGAGGCACAGGTTATAGTTGTTCACATCGCCCCATGTGTTGTTTGTGTAGAAGTTATAATAGTTTGAGCGGCGTTTGTCGGCTTTGTTGATTGCGGCATATGCCTCTTTCTCGCTCATACCGTTTCGCTGCATGAGCGTTGCCGCGCGCACATCGGTATCCGCGTATAAAAACAGCTTGATGAGGTTCGGATCATTGCGCAGAATATAGTCCGCACACCTTCCGACAATTATGCATGAGCCTTCGTCTGCAATTTTTTTGATTATATCAGACTGAAGTTTGAAAATGTTGTCGCCGTTTAAAACGTCGTTATATTGATAATAAAGCCCCTTGCCCGACTGAACGCCCATAACGAGAGCATAGAGCAGGCTGTTTGTCGGCTTTTCGTCGATTCCTTCAAACAGGTTTTCACTCAGACCGCTTTCCTTTGCCGCTTTGGCAATGAGGTCCTTGTCGTAGAATTTGCAGTTCAGCTTGTCTGCAAGAGCCTTTCCGATCAGTTTTCCGTTCGAGCCAAGCTGACGGCCCAGGGTGATTATTGTTTTCATAGATTTTAAATCCTTTCCTCTGCAATCACAGAATTATTCACGGCATTTCCGTCTTTTCAAACAGTATAACACATAAAAAAGCTTTTTAAAAGACAAAAAACCTAATTTTTTACAATTTGTATGTTTGTATAATAATGAGAGAGAATTTCTGTGTATTTTTTCCCATTCCTCGCCATGCTGTTTGCGCCGTATTGGCTCATTCCGACCCCGTGACCGCTTCCTCTGACCGAAAATGTCACGCCGCCGTCCGTGCGGCTGAGAGTGAAGTTTGCGGATTTCAGCCCGAACATACGGCGGATTTCGGTGCCGCGGAAGCTTTTCCCCCCGATTGTCATTTCGCGGACACTGCCGCCCTCGGTTCGTGACGGCTCGCCGATTGAGGGGAAGCCGCCCGAGATGTCGGCACCGTTTGCTGCAAGAATTGAGCAGAACTCGTCATTTGTGAAATGCGCTTCGGAATAAAGCCGTTCCTCATCGGCGTCTCCCTCGCTCGGAACGGATTTAAGATACGGGCGGCTGCCGCCCCAGACATCTTCGGCATTTTCGGTTCTGCCGCCGCTGCCTGCAAAGAAGAATGCCTCAACGACCTCGCCGTCCGACACCATATATTCGCCTCGTGTCTCTTCAATTGCGGCTTTGAGCCTTGCAAGATTTTCCGCCCCCTGCTGCCTTTCCGTCTCATCTGCGGAAATCCATGCTTCGCAGCAGGCAGGGTCGCAGCAGATGTCGGCGTCCGAGTGCGACGGAGTTTTTTTCTTCATTTTGCACAGTGTATAGCTCCGCGCCGCAACCGCCTGTGCCTTCAGGGCCTCCTTTTCAAATGAGGCGGGCATTTCGGCGGCAAGCACGCCGAGAAGATAGGCTTCTGTGTCCTCGGTGCGGATTTCGCCGCTTTTCGTGTCCAGCACCGAGATTTGCCTCGGCTCGGCTGAGCTTTGCGTGCGCGGTGCAAAGACCTCGGCGGCTGCATCTCCGCGCACACGGCAGAAGCCGACTGCGGACGGTATAAGAAATGCCGATAAAATCAGCAGGGGATATGCCGGAAATTTTGTTTTTCTCATGAGAATCAACGTTCCTTTCGGTGTCTCAGGAGTCGGACACAATGGTATCTTATTTGAAATATATTACAAAAAATTCTAAATATGCTTGACATTTGGCGAAAAGTGTAATATAATTTATAAGTTATATTATGAAGGTATGTGTTCATATGCCCGAATAATTGCAAATATCCTTACTCCCGACAGGGATTGGGAGTCAAAAGTCCATAAGGAGGTGAAAAGAATGGTTGAAGTTATTAACAAGTATGAAACACTGTTTGTTATCGACGCGTCAAAGACCGAGGAGGAAACGGTTGCCCTGGTTGATAAGTTCAAATCATTGATTGAGAAAAGCGGAACGATTGAAAGCGTTGACGAATGGGGACGCAGAAGATTGGCTTATCCGATCAACGATATGGCAGAGGGCTACTATGTTCTGATTAACTTTTCTGCAAAGGCGGATTTCCCGTCTGAGCTGGAGCGTGTTTTCGGTATCACTGACGGCATACTCAGAAGCATGGTAATCAAGAAGGACGAAAAATAATCCGAAAAATGCCTCAGGGCATGGAAAGCGAGGCTATCTATGATTAACAAAGCGATTTTAATGGGCAGACTCACGCGTGACCCTGAGCTTCGGCACACGGGCAGCGGAACCCCCGTTTGCAGCTTTTCGATTGCGATTGACAACGGCTACGGCGACAACCGCAGCACGGATTTCATAAACTGTGTTGCGTGGAACAAAACCGCGGAATTTGTCGAGAAGTATTTCACAAAGGGCAGAATGATCATTGTCATCGGCAGAATCCAGACCCGCACATGGGAAGGAAACGACGGCAAGAAGAATTATGTCACTGAGGTTGTGGCAAGTGAGGTTTCGTTCGGCGAGAGCAAGAAGAGTGCCGAGGAAGGCGGCTATTCCGCAGCGCCGCGCACGGGCAGTGCAGGTCAGATACCCGAAATGCCTGCGGAGACAGCGGACGATGATTTCGTTGCGCTGGAAACCAATGATGATTTGCCGTTCTGATGTTCGGACGGCTTTCGGTCAAATAAAATTTTGACGGATAGGAGGAGAAAATTATGGCTGAAAAGGAAAGAAACGATAAGGTCAGAGCAAGAAGACCCAAGAGAAAAGCTTGTGCTTTCTGTGTTGATAAGGTTGACTTCATTGACTACAAGGACGTTGCTAAGCTCAGAAGATATATAACCGAGAGAGCAAAGATTCTTCCGAGAAGAATCAGCGGCTGCTGCGCAAAGCACCAGAGGGAGCTCACGGTTTCGATAAAGAGAGCAAGATATATGGCACTTCTGCCGTATACTGCGGATTAATCCGTAACTGAGACAGATAAAACCCCCGAGGCATTTTGCCCCGGGGGTTTTGCGGTTTTTCGGACAATTTCCGGATTGCTTCCGAACAAATTAAGACCTTCTATTTTTTTCTCAGAATAATCGCGATGAAGTTAAGATATTTTCCGCCGCCTGCCTCCATGGATTTGCGGTCGCCGATTGCATATTCATTATCCTGTGCCAGCCAGTCCGCCCACACCTCGTCGTTGCTTTCCATTTCCGCAACGCTGATGACCTCGGCGCCGCGGCATTTGCCGACAATGCGCGACCAATATGAGGTGTCATGCATATATTCAAGCTGCTCGGGTGTCCACGAAAGCAAAAGCTCCTTCGGCAGATTGCTGTGGCAGTCGTGCTTCATGCCGGGAATTGCGATGTAGACATAACCGCCGCTTTTCACGAACGGCAAAAGCTTTTCATCAAGATAAGCTTCGTCGCGTCCGAAATAGTTGTAGGAATCCGTGCTGACAACCGCGTCAAAAAAGTCCTTCTCAAAGGGCAGAGCCGTCGCATCTGCCTTCACGGGAATAATCCTGTCACGGCTCAGACCCATTTCATCAAAGAACCGCCTGTTTTCCTCGGGGTCGCTCCACAAATCAGCCGCATATACCGTGAAACCGTATTCCTTTGCCAGAAATACGCTTGTCAAGCCCTGACCGCTGCCCAAATCACAGACAACCGCGCCCTTTGGAATTTTGCAGTCCATCAGCAGCTCCTCTTCAAGCTTGACGGGGTTCGGACCCATGATTTTTGCCTGAAGCTCGGGTGTGTTATATTTTTCGCTTTTTATATATTTCATTTTCAATTCCTCCTGTTTTCTTTCATAAATTTTTCAATATGTCTTTTCAGCAGTGCTTCAATTCCTGCCTTATCCTCCGATAGGTCGGACAGGCTTATTAAAAGATAAAGCGGTGCATAAAATTCTGCGGCAAGCAAATGAGGGTCGGACTCCTTCATTTCTCCGCGCTCTGTCATTTTCCGAAAAATATTTTCCGTATATTCAATCGGACCTTCAACAATACAGCTGCGATACAGCTTTGCCATTTCTGCGTCTCTGTATTGCTCAAGGGTCAGCATACGGCGGAAATCGGACGCAAAGCCGTCCTCTGTCCAAAATTCAAGCTGTGCAAGCGCAAAGGCTGAAAGGCTGTCCGCACTTGTATTCTCATATGCCGCGGCATCGTTTTCAAAGCTATTCTCAGGCACGCCGAACTCGTTTGCTCTTTCGGCGTCAAGCCGATACATTTTCTCAACAATGCTGTCAAAAATGTCACGCTTGCTTTTGTAGTGCTTATAAAGCGCCCCCTTTGTCATGCCGAGTGCTTCCGAAATTGCACTCACCGAAACAGCCTCAAAGCCGTCACGCGCAAACAGCCTCAAAGCCGCATTCAAAATCCGTTCCTTTGTATCCGACATCAAACAACCTCCAAAATAAAAAGTGAACGACCGTTCACCAATATTATAGTAAACGTTCGTTCACTTGTCAAGTGTTTTTTTCAAAAATTTTATTTTTTCTTACTTTTTGGCTCAGTCAGCTCATCAAAGCTTGCCTCAAAAAGCTCGGTCAAAAAACCGCGGTCATCGGTGTTTTCGACGAGAAGCATGTCCTTTGCGCCGTCATACGGCGGTTCAAGGCTTGCGCTCGGAAGAAGAGCGCGTGCGGACGGCACGGGCTTCATCAAAAAGCGGTTGTCGCACAGATATGCGGCGATTCGTCCGCGGTAGTAAATGATATATTCGCCCATCATCTGCCTGTGTGTGATTCCGTCAAGCTGAGAGAGCTGTTCAAGAATAAATTCAAGATATTCCTTGCTTGTTGCCATTTGACACCTCCGATAAGGATTAATAAAACAACTGCCGCAAGGCTTGAATTTCCCTGCGGCAGAATGGATTTAATGTTAAATTCCTGCGGCGTCTCTGAGAAGCTCCGCCTTGTCGGTTCTTTCCCATGGAAGCTCAATGTCATCGCGTCCGAAGTGACCGTATGCCGCCGTCTGCTTGTATATCGGGCGTCTCAGGTCAAGCATTCTGATGATTCCGTCGGGGCGCAGGTCAAAGTTTTCCGAAACAAGCGCCGCAATTTGTTCTTCACTGATTTTGCCCGTTCCGAAGGTGTCAACGCGGAGCGACACCGGCTCGGCAACGCCGATTGCATAGGCAAGCTGAACCTCGCATGCGTGCGCAAGACCTGCCGCAACAATATTTTTCGCCACATATCTCGCGGCATATGCGGCACTTCTGTCAACCTTTGTCGGGTCCTTGCCCGAAAACGCACCGCCGCCGTGGCGTGCATAGCCGCCATAGGTGTCAACAATAATTTTTCTTCCCGTGTGACCCGAATCGCCCTGAGGTCCGCCGATGACAAACCTTCCTGTCGGGTTGATGAATATTTTTGTTTCACTGTCCATCAGCTCGGGCGGAACTGTTGCGCGGATAACATTTTTTTCAATCTCTTTGCGCAGAAAGCCCATTTCGACATTGTCATCATGCTGGCTTGAAACAACAACCGTGTCGATTCGTTTCACCTTTCCGTCACCGTCATATTCCACAGTGACCTGAGTCTTTCCGTCAGGACGGAGATATGGCATGAGGCGTGATTTTCTGACCTCTGTGAGACGGCGCGCCATCTTGTGCGCAAGGTATATTGCCATGGGCATATATGTGTCGGTTTCGTCACATGCATATCCGAACATCATGCCCTGATCGCCTGCGCCGAGACCCTCGCTGCCGTCGCTTTTAAATTCGAGAGCGCGGTCAACGCCCATTGCAATGTCGCCCGATTGCTCGTCAATTGCGCAGATAACGCCGCAGGTGTCGCAGTCAAAGCCATATTTTGCTCTGTCATAGCCGACACCGCGAACCGTTTCGCGGACAATCTTTTTTATATCAACATATGAAGTTGTGCTGATTTCTCCGACCACAACCACGAGACCGGTTGTGACCGTGACCTCGCACGCAACACGCGCCGCAGGGTCTTCTGCAAGAATCGCGTCAAGAATCGCGTCTGAAATTAAATCCGAAATTTTGTCGGGGTGTCCCTCTGTGACAGATTCCGACGTGAACAGCTTTTTGTAGCTCATTGGATTTCCTCCTGTCTGTGCCCTTTTTCATTTGTATAGATGTCAGGCAATACTTTGATTATACTATTATTTTTCGTTTATGTCAACCGTATTTCCATTATTTTTCTGAGGCGCACGGGAGACAAGCACGATATGCCTTGCAATTAAAGAATCACCGTCTTTTTAAGCCGTTGTCCTTGCAGAACCGGAACCTAAGGAAGAGCAACGGTCATTGCGCCAAGCAGAATCGGCAGCGTGTCGCGGTATATCTGCGGAAGGTCGGAAAGCGGCAGGGGATTTCTGCCCTCACCGACCTCAATCGTAAAGCCGGGACGGTTGAAGCAGCTGATGAACCAGTCCTTATATCCGGCATATGACGCGATTCCCTCCGTGCTGTCAAGAGAATACGGCGAAATGCGCGTGAATGCCCTTGCGATTTCGGGGGCATAGGGAGGCTCCTTATCGCAGAAGCCGTGATAAATCACCCGACCCTGACTGTGAAGCGCAAGAACCATTTTGAAGGAATGGAGACGCGTGAAGTCTGCAAGAGCACGGCTTTCAGGCTCGGATTCCGCACAGCTGCCCGAAAAACGCGTGGGACCCGGCGATAGGATTCCATATTCCGCCTCCATTGCCTTTGACTTTTCCCACATGGCGTCATAGTTGTGGTTGAGGTCAACACCGTGTGCGTTTGCCTGCCACTCTGAGAAGTCCTTCGAACCGCAGAATTTAATCAGCTGTTCACGTTCGTTTTTGCCGAGACCGTCGGGCAGACCCTCCGCCGCAAGCTGCACGCCGTCGGGATTCAGCATCGGCACGACATAAACAGAGGTCTTTTTGGCAAGCGCAGCCGTGCAGAAACCGTCGAGAGGCGCGCCGTCATGCTGCGCGGTCAGAAATTCGCGGACAAACTGCATGAGACACGCGGAGGTTATGGATTCCATTCCGTGATGTGCGCCGTTATATGAAATTTCATTCGGACCGCTGCCGATTTTTATGTAGTACAGAGGCTTTCCCCAGACAGATGTGCCGATCGTACCGACCTCGGTTCCCGGAAAATCCCGCCGCAGTCTGAGAATGTCGTGTTCAAGACTGCTGAATGTATATTTGTTATCACTCACTTTTCATCACCCCATTCAGTTATATGCAAAACAGTGATATTTATGCTTGCTTTTTGATACGGTGAGTGATATAATTAAAGTGATAATATTAAAACGGAGGCGGAAAAAATGATTGGAATTGAACATATCGGTATTTTTTCAAAGGATTCGGAGGCTCTGAAGAATTGGTACATAGAGCTTTTCGGCTGGAAACAGGTTTATGCGAACGAGGAAAAGAAAACATATTTCCTGAAGGCTGACGACGGCGGAATGATTGAGTTCTGCAAAAGCGCGGAGGACGGCGGTGTTCTCGGCGACAAGGTGACGGGAATCAGACATATTGCAATTTCGGTTGACAATTTTGACGAAGCGGTTGAAATGGTGAAGAAATCGGGTGCGGAAATCGTGACAGATGCCGCAGTTTCCGCAAAGGGTGTCGGAACAATGTTTTTCAGAGACCCCGACGGAAATGTTCTGCATCTCATATATAGAACGGAAAAGCTTTAATCAGCTGTCCGAACACGATTTTAAGAGTTCGGACGGTGCCGGGGCATTCTCTGCGCCGTTCGGCAAATAAACTCAAAGGAGAAAACCAATGGTGAACATCGGCAATGACTGGGACGAAATTCTGAAAGGCGAATTTGACAAGGAATACTATCAAAAGCTGAGAGCTTTTCTTGTGAAGGAATATCGCACGCGCAAAATTTTTCCGAATATGTTTGACATATTCAATGCACTCAAATATACGCCGTAC
Source organism: uncultured Clostridia bacterium (assembly GCA_934463175.1). Lineage (GTDB taxonomy): Bacteria > Bacillota > Clostridia > Monoglobales > Monoglobaceae > CAKSIW01. The sequence goes on from CAKSIW010000004.1 coordinate 45,989, forward strand.
AGCGGTGTAAAGGCGGTTATCCTCGGACAGGATCCGTATCACGGCGAGGGACAGGCTCACGGCTTGTGCTTTTCGGTGAGGCGCGGAGTTGAGCCGCCGCCGTCGCTGAAAAACATATTCAAGGAAATTCATGACGATGTCGGCACAGACATTCCGAGCTGCGGTGAGCTGACACACTGGGCGGAGCAGGGCGTGCTGCTTCTCAACACTGTTCTGACCGTGCGTATGGGCGAGGCAAACAGCCACAAGGGTATGGGCTGGGAATGCTTCACCGACCGCGTCATTTCAGCCCTGAACGAGCGTGAAAAGCCCATGGTGTTCCTGCTCTGGGGGTCGAATGCACGGCAGAAAAAAAGCCTGATCACAAATCCTGCCCACAAGATTCTGGAGACGGTTCACCCGAGTCCGCTGTCGGCATATAACGGATTTTTCGGGTGCAGACATTTTTCAAAAACAAACGAATTTCTGGAATCAATCGGCGAGACGCCGATCGACTGGTCGGTTGAATGATTGCGGCGAAAGGAATGAAGAATATGAGAGATACGGTTGATATTCTCGGCGTGAAAATAGATAAGGTAAATTTTGAGCAGGCGGCAGACATTGCGGAGAAGCTGGTGAAATCCGAGGGGGTCTCGGTCATATTCACCCCAAACCCCGAGATTGTCATGTGCGCATATGAGGACGCGGAGTTCCGTGAAATTCTGAACAGTGCGGATTTGTGCATGGCGGACGGAATCGGAATCGTATACGGCGCAAGAATGCTCAAAACACCGGTGCCCGAGAGGGTTGCGGGATTTGATGTGACGTGTGAGCTGCTTGAAAGACTCAGCAAAAGCGGCGATGGGGTCTTTTTGTTCGGTGCAAAGCCCGGTGTTGCGGAGACTGCAAAGGAAAAGATGGAAAAGCGTTTTGAGGGATTGAAGGTGGTCGGAACTAATGACGGCTATTTCAAGCCCGAGGACGAGGAGAAAATTGTAGGCGAGATAAACAGCTCGGGTGCAAGACTTCTGCTTGTGTGTCTCGGAGCGCCGAAGCAGGAAAAATGGATTGCGCGGAACCGCGGCAGGCTGAACGTCGGACTGTGCATGGGTGTTGGCGGAACTCTGGACGTTTTTGCCGGAACGGCAAAGCGCGCCCCTGAAATATTCATTAAACTGAATCTCGAATGGTTCTACCGTTTTCTGAAGCAGCCGACCCGAATCGGGCGGTTTGCGGCACTTCCGCGGTTCATGATAAAGGTTATGCAGTCAAAAAGAAAATAGCTGAAGGGAATGAGGAGAATGATATATATGCTTCTTGCCGAGGGCTTTGAGGAAACAGAGGCAATCGGTGCATTGGACGTGATGAGACGTGCGGGATTGAAGGTGCAGACGGTCGGAATCACGGGAAAGCATGTTTGCGGCAGTCACGGTGTTGAGGTGACTGCGGACATTGAAAAGAACGAGATGGATTTTGATGAAATTGACGGTGTTGTGCTCCCCGGAGGAATGCCTGGAACCGAAAATCTGAAATCGGACAGCACGGCAATCCGCGCAGTGAAGCTTTGTGCGGAGCGCGGACTGCTCACGGCTGCAATATGCGCCGCACCGATGATTCTCGGACAGCTCGGGCTTCTGAAGGGAAAACGCGCAACCTGCTATCCGGGCTATGAAAAGGAGCTTGACGGCGCAGAGTGCTGCACGGATTCGGTGTCTGTTGACGGAAACATAATCACGGCGAGGGGTGCAGGCGTGTCAATGCTCTTCGGGGCGAGGATTGCCGACTTTTTTGAAAAGGGCAGCGGAGAGGAAATCTTGATACAAATGCAGCATGCATAGGAGATATAATGTCAAAAAACAGGTATGAACTGAGAAAACAGATGAAAAGTGTGCGGTGGGTGATTTTTTGGGTCGTGCTTGCACAGCTTGCGGCAGAGCTTGCCGTTCAGGCAGTTGTCAGCTTCATGACGAATCCTCCGCATGAATATCTGCAAATTGCAATAGTTGAAGCGGCTGCAATCGGGATTCCGCTTGCGGTATACGGCAGGTCTGTCTGGAGCGGCTACGGCAGAAAAAATGTCAGAGCCGAGATGAAGCTTCGCGGCTGCAAGCCGCACTTGCTGTTTCTTGCCGCAATTCTGGGAATCACGGGACAGTTTGTTATGATGCTGCTCAACATTCCTGCAAATATTTTTCTGCGTGAGATTTTGGGAAATGAAGTGACGGACGCAGTGCCGGTTGCTCTCAATTGGCGTGATATGCTGCTCGGAATCCCTGCGGTGGTGATTCTGCCTGCGTTTTTGGAGGAGTTCTGGCTGCGCGGCGTTGTTTTCCGCGCATATAACCGTTGCAGCACAGCGGCGGCGGTCACATTCACAACCCTTGTGTTTGCCCTGATGCATATGCGCATGAATGAGCTTGCAGGCTTTTTGATGATGGGCTTTGTTGCGTCATATGTTCTCTTGCGGTGCGGCTCGCTGTATGCCGCAATGCTTTATCATGCCTTCAGCAACCTCACGGCACTTGTGTTCGGCTTTATGCTTGCGGGCGTGATAAACTATATATGGATAATTTTCGGTGCGGCTGCGGTTTGCTTTGCGGCGGCACTGCTTGCAATGGCGGCATTGACGAAGCCGCCGAAGAAAAACCGCACGTTCAAGGCAGGAAGGCTTGTTATGAACAGCATATTGAGTCTGCCTGTCATATTGAGTATTGCTGTTGCGGTGCTGCGGCATTTCTTGCTGTAGATGAAAGGATTTGCACAAATATGAAGCTTTTGAAAAACAGAAACAAGCTCCCGATGCGGATTTTGCTGTGTGCGGCGGCACTGGCACTTCTTTTGTGGGAGGTTTCCGCAGTGCTTGACATTTTCGGCACGGGCGGCGGACGCGATGTGCTTGTGAACATTCCGAAGGGAACAGGGACGGCAGGCATTGCCGATATTCTGAGAAGTGAGGGAATAATCAGACATAAGCTGCTGTTCCGAATGATTGAAAAATCCGATAAGAGCGGACACATTTTTCAGCAGGGCGGACATATGCTGAAAAGCGGAATGAGCTATCGCGCGGTGATTGACAAGCTTTGCGCAGTGCCGGATGTCCGCGCGGACGAGACTCTCAGACTTCTTGTGCCGGAGGGCTATGAGGCGCGTCAGATTGCCGACAGCCTTGAGAAAATGGGGCTTGCAAAGAGTGAGGATTTTCTGCGCGAGCTTGATGAGGGTGAGTTCGGATATGATTTCATTGACAGGATTGACCGCCGCGAAAACAGGCTGGAGGGCTATCTGTTCCCTGCAACATATGAAATCGGTGCGGACGAGAGCGTGCACAGCATAATTGACAAAATGCTCAGAAAATTCAGCGAGGTTGTGCCGCCGCTATACAGCGCGTGGGACAATCCGCGCGGAATGACGCTTGATGAGCTTGTGACGCTTGCTTCAATGGTCGAACGCGAGGCGGCAAACGACTCGGAGCGCAGCCGCGTTGCATCGGTGTTCTTCAACAGAATGGACAGGGAAATGACTCTTAGTTCATGCGCAACGGTGCAGTATATATTAAAGGAAAGAAAAGCAATTCTCAGCAATTCCGATGTCAAAATCAAATCGCCTTATAACACATATATAAACCTTGGCTTGCCGAAAGGACCGATTGCGTCCCCCGGAGAGGATTCGGTCAGGGCGGTAATGAACCCCGAAAAGTCGGATTATCTCTATTTTGCGGCAAAGGCTGACGGAAGTGCGAATGTGTTTTCAAAAACGGGAGAGGAGCATATGCGCATTGTCGGAGAGCTTCAGGGAAAGGATTAATTCGGAATGAAAGCATGGATTGAGGACGATAATATAAATTATGAATATATCATACGCTATATAAGGCGGACACTTCCGCAGCCTGAGGGTGCGCTTCTTGAAATGGAGCGTTACGCGGCGGAGCATGAGGTGCCGATTTCACAGCCCGAGAGCATGAGAATGATTGAGGTCATGCTGAAAATGCTGAGAGCCGAAAAAATTCTGGAGCTTGGAACCGCAATAGGATATTCGGCGATACGCATGAGCCGTGCCTGCGGTGCGGAGGTTGTGTCGGTTGAGCTTTCGGAGGAAATGGCGGATATTGCCGAGGAAAACATCAGAAGGACGGGATTTGAGGAGAAAATCCGTGTTATCCGCGGCGATGCGAGAGAGATTGTCGCGGCTATGGACGGGAAAGAGATTTTCGACGCAATTTTCGTTGATGCCGCAAAGGGACAGTATATGGAGTTTTTTCCGCACTGTATGCGGCTTTTGAAAAAGGGCGGAATTTTAATATCGGATAATATTTTATATAAAGGCATGACGGCAACGGACGAGCTTGTTGTCAGAAGAAAGGTCACAATTGTCCGCCGTCTGAGAAAATATCTTGAAATGCTGAAGGAAAACCGTGAGCTGTGCACAGCAATTCTGCCGATTGGCGACGGAGTTGCGGTCAGCTTCAAGGAGTGAACGGCACTGATGTGCCAAAGAAAGGAATGGACGCAAAATGATGGGTGATAATCTGAACAAGCATAACGATTTCAGGCGGAACTTTGATTTTCCGCTGTTTTTGCTGACCCTTGCCGCGTCCGTGTTCGGAATGGTTGTGATATACGGTGCGGCACCCTCACCCGTGAAATATACTGCGGTTCAGGCTGCGGCGTTCGTTATAGGTCTTTTTGCAATCGGAGTTTTGATGATTCTTGACTATGAATATCTCGCGGGAATATCCGTATATCTTTATGCGGTGTCGCTGATACTTTTGATATTGGTGCTGATTCCGGGAATCGGGACGTATGAAAACGGCGCACGGAGCTGGTTTAGATTCGGCAGTCTGATCGGAGTGCAGCCTGCCGAGGTGGTTAAACTTGCGTTCATAATAACGTTTGCCAAGCACCTGTCGGAGGTTGACTATCTGATTGACCGACCCAGAAATGTGTTGTTTCTGCTGATACACGGAGGAGTTCTGATTGGGCTGATATTGCTGCAGCCCGATTTCGGAACGGCAGTGGTTTTTGTGTTCATAATGGCAACAATGCTCTTTGCGGCAAAAATAAGCTGGAAATATATCGCAGGAGGAATCGGCGCGGTTGCCGCTGTGATGCCGATTGCGTGGTTTTTTGTGCTGAAGGACTATCAGCGCAAAAGAATCATTGACCTTTTCAATCCCGAAAATGACCCGTCAGGGACGGGATATCAGGTGGCACAGTCAAAGATTGCCGTCGGCTCGGGGCGCATTTTCGGGAACGGCTTGTATAACGGCGGCAGCCGTTTCAACAATGTTCTGCCCGAACGCCACACCGACTTCATTTTCACCGCAGTGTGCGAAGAGCTGGGCTTTGTGGGAGGAGCCGCTGTCATATTGCTGCTTGTGACGATAATCGTGAGATGTCTGATGATTGGCATGAACGCGCGAAACAATCTCGGACTTTATATCTGTGTCGGCGTTGCGTCAATGTTTGCCTTTCATGTTTTTGAGAATGTCGGCATGTGCATAGGAATCATGCCCGTTACGGGAATACCGCTGCCGTTTTTCAGCTATGGCGGATCGTCAATGCTGACCAATCTGATTGCAATTGGTTTGGTTCTGAATGTGAAATACCGAAGTAAGGTTATAAATTTTTAAATTCTGCCGCGAGTGAAAGAAGCTCGCGGCGTTTGTTTTCACAGCGTCCTTCAATGACGCTGTCCAAAAGTCGGTCAAGAACCGCGCCGACAGAGCGCCCCTCGCTTATTCCGGCGTCAATCAGGTCTGAGCCGCGGACCGCAAGCGTGCCGAGGCTGAAGCATTCACCGTTTGAGATAATGCTGCGGACGGTGCGGACAGCTTCGTCAAGCAGCTGCCTTTGACTATCTGTTTCGGCAAAGGCGCGTCTGAACGAAATGATTTCCGAAAGTCCGTCCGCACCCGTGCATTTCATGATTTGCTTCAGAGCTGTGCGGCAGGGGGTGAGCCTGATGTCCGCATTCTGAAGAATAAGTGATACGCGGCGCAGGGTTTTGTTGTCATATTTGAGCTTTCTCATGGTTTTATGTGCCGTTTCGGCATTGCATATGCAATGGAAAAAAACTGCAAGCCGTGTGCACAGCTTAAGCTCTGCGCCTGAAACGGGTTCAAATGCGGAGGGCTGAATTTCGTCAAAGCAAATGTCGGGCATAATTTCCGCAAAAACCGCACGGTATTTGAAAAGAAGTGCGGACGGGTCGGCGGAAAGAATAATTTTGTTCAGCTCGGACGAAATGCGTTCCGCTGCAATGGAACGGAGCCTGCCGCGGCATTTTAAAACTGCGTCGGAGGTTGCCTTGTCGATTTCAAATCCAAAAACTGCGGCAAAGCGCAGTGCGCGCATAATGCGCAGAGCGTCCTCGCAGAAACGTTTTTCAGGGTCGCCCACACAACGGATCAGCTTTCTCTCAATGTCCTCCCTGCCGCCGAACAGGTCAGCAATTCCCGTGCGCGGATTATATGCCATGGCGCAGATTGTGAAATCGCGCCGGCTCAGGTCGTCCGCAAGCCTGTCTGTGAAGCAGACAGAATCGGGGCGGCGGCTGTCGGTGTATGCGCCGTCAATCCGGAAGGTGGTGATTTCAAGCTTTTCTCCGTGCATAATGACTGTGACCGTTCCGTGCTTCAAGCCTGTCGGGATTGTTTTGCAGTCCGAAAAAATATTCAAAATATCCGAAGGCAGCGCGGAGGTTGTCAAATCCCAATCCGCAGGAGTCTTTTCCATGAGTGAGTCTCTGACACAGCCGCCGACGGCATATGCCGAAAATCCGCAGCGTTCAAGCCGTTCAATTGCTTCAAGCGCAAAATCGGGAAGCTGAATCATCTGAGACCTCCAATTTCTGCGATAACATCTGCAAGCATTTGCTGGAACAAAGATGTGTTCGGCGTGTAGATTACCGGCGATGACATGCGTTCCTTGAGAGCGTCCGCCGCTCTCGGAACATGAATGTCAAATCTGTTGCCGTGCTTGAGGGGAGTATATTCGATATGACCGCCGATTTCACGAACCGTTTTGTCTGCAACCGCGATACTGAGCAGCATTGCGGCGTTGTTTGGAGACGCATTGTCAATTTTTCGGTTAAGCTCGGTAATCGGGTCATCTGACAGGCATGGGTCAAGATTTTTGCAGTTGTCATGTATGTGAAAAATAACGTCATTGTGCTTTTCGGTGACGCCAAAGGTGATTTTCAGCTTTGAGCCTGTGCGCTCATTTCTTGCACAGCAATATAAAATGTTGAGCAGAATGAATTCAAGACGGCTTCGCTCGGTGATAACGGTTGAGCCTTCCGCCGCTCTAGGGGAATATTTAATCTCGGGCTTCATTGTCGGGAGCAGACCGGCAAGATGCTTCCCCATTCCTTCAATAATACTTTCAATATCAAGCTCCTCGGAGAGCGAATCTCTGAAAAAATGAGTTGAACCGAACCATATGTCCATTAGACAGAGAATGCGGTTTATGAAAAACGTACACAGCTTTGCCGACTGCAAATGGGACATGCCCGAGGGAGTCATATTTTCTTCAAATTGTATGTTTTCGATTTCGGAATAGCAAAGACGCGCTGAATTTCTGATTGACTTTGACAGTGCGTCAAAAACCGACAGATTGTTTTCTTCAAACACAAAGCAACATCTCCTTAATGTGGAATAACTATATTATAACGAATTTTACGGTAAAATTCAACAGTGAAAAACAAAAAAATATGATTTTGAAACCGAGAACAAAAGAGCATGAGAGAGAAAAACGGAGGAATAAAGACTTTGTATGTTGATAAATTAATTTATTAAAAAAAAGGGGTTGACAAATTGACAAAAAGGTATTATAATATAGTCCGTTAAGTCGAAAACGGCTGAAACCGTCGGAAGAACGGGTCATGCCGAGACAGACTGTGGGCAAATGCACACAGAAGGGCAGCATTGCACGGTTAATCTGAGCTGTGTTCATCTGCCCACAGTTTGAAAGGAAATTTTAGGAGGTAGAAAAAATGTCAACCTACATGGCAAAAGCTAATGAGATTGAAAAAAAATGGTACATTATTGACGCTGCCGGCAAGCCGCTCGGACGTGTTGCCGCAAAGGCTGCCGAAATTCTGAGAGGTAAGCACCGTCCCGAGTTCACACCGAACGTGAACTGCGGTGAATATGTCATCATCATCAACGCAAAGGACGCTGTTCTGACAGGCAAGAAGCTTGACCAGAAGAGGTGGTACAGACACACAGGCTACATCGGTCATCTCAAGGAAGTGTCCTATAAGGACATGATGGAGAAAAATCCCGAGAAGGCAATGGAACTTGCGGTTTCGGGTATGCTCCCTCACAACACTCTGGGCAGACAGGCAATGAAGATGCTCAAGGTATACAAGGATTCAAACCATGAACATGAGGCTCAGACACCGGTTGAGTGGACCGGCGAGATATAAGAGGAGGGGGAGATAATAATGGCAAATACAATTCAGTATTACGGAACAGGCAGAAGAAAAGAATCTGTTGCCAGAGTGAGACTTGTGCCGGGAAACGGAACAATCACAATAAATAAAAGAGACATTGACGACTATTTTGGTCTTGAAACGCTGAAGACGATTCTTCGTCAGCCGCTTGAAATCACAGGAACAATCGGCAAATTTGACGTTTTGGTAAACGTTAAGGGCGGCGGCTTCACAGGTCAGGCAGGCGCAATCAGGCACGGCATTGCAAGAGCACTTCTTGAGGTTGACTCGGAAGCATTCAGACCGACACTCAAGGCTGCCGGCTACTTAACACGTGATCCGCGTATGAAGGAAAGAAAGAAATACGGACTCAAGGCAGCACGCCGTGCTCCGCAGTTCAGCAAAAGATAACTTTTATCGTATTTTCACCCCGAAGCATTGTTGCTTCGGGGTTTTGCTGTCATTCGCATTAAATGACATATTACGCTTGACCAAAAGCATAAAATGGTATAAAATCAAAGCATGGCTTTTGAATTAGGAAATAAGAATGCATTTTCATGAGGCGGATTGGTTTCTCAATCGCTGATTTCCGCGGAAATTATGCTGCCGCAGGCAATCCGCTTGCCGCCGCTTCCGGTGGGCTGTGTTTTATAGTCGTCGGGAGACTGATGAATGACAACCGACCTTCCGACAACATCTTCGGGAAAGAATCTGTTTGTGAAAAACAGCATTTTTGCAGTACCTCCGTTTGAAAACAGAACAGGAAAGTCGCCGGCGTGGTTTCCGTGCTGGTCACCCGTCGGATTCCAGTGACCTCCCGCGGCAGGGAACGGGTTGTCGGAGTGTGCCGCACCGCAGGTGTCAAACTCATGAATGTGAAATGCAAACGGACCTGTTTGCGGCAGGTCTGCGGTTGCCTCACGGAAATCGGGCAGACCGAAAATTTCAGCCTCAACCCAGCTGCCGTCCGCAATGCCGAGAAATTTAACAGTGCCGTGCACATCGGGCGCAAGGTCGCTTCCCTTGATGTGCGCAATGGCGTCATAGGCTTTGAGCATTTTTATGTATCCTTTCCGCTCACAGAAATGAATGTGTCCCGAAGCACCGTGAGCATGATGACGGGACAAAGCCGTGCGTTCATATGCGGCTCTCCTACATATTATGCGGAATATAAAAAACAAGTGAAAAATAATTTAAGAAAGGACAGGGAACTTGATTATGACACGAACAGTAAAGGCGATTTGCGTATTGGTCGGACTCTTTTGTGCACTCAACAGCTTTTTTCCGTCAAAGAGCGGAGGAGGACATGTTGCGGCAGAGGACAGAGAGGTTAAAGCGGTTTGGGCAGCAACGGTTTTTTCACTGGACTATCCGAGTGTTCAGACAAATGACGCGGAAACACTCAGAAAAAGCATGGATTCAATGCTTGCAGGCGTCTGTGAAATGGGCTTTAACACTCTGTTTTTTCAGGTCAGACCTGCGGCAGACGCGTTCTATAAATCAGAGATTTTCCCATGGTCGAAATATTTGACGGGAACACAGGGGGCGGCGCCCTCCGATGCGTTTGACCCGCTTGAATATCTTGTTGCGCAGGCACATGCAAAGGGAATTGAGGTTCATGCATGGATAAACCCATACCGCGTCACGGCGTCCGCGGCAGACAAGGATAATCAATCGGAGAACAGCATTGCCGTGCGGTATCCCGAGCTTGTGGTTGAGCATTCGGACGGCAAGCTGTATCTGAACCCCGGTGAGCCGGAGGCAAACAGACTGATTATCGAGGGGGCAGCGGAGATTGTCAGAAACTATAAGGTTGACGGCATTCATCTTGATGACTATTTCTACCCGGGAAGCAGCTTTCCCGATGGCGATACCTTCACGAAATACGGCGGAAGCTTCCTGAACATCGGCGACTGGCGCAGAAACAACACACGTTCGCTCATTGAGGGAATGCGTGACGCAATAAAGAAGGAAAACAGCAGCGTTATATTTTCCGTCAGCCCGTGCGGAATCTGGGCGAACAGGGAAACAAATCCCGAGGGCAGCGACACCAAGGGGGCGCAGGCATATTATGACTATTATGCGGACACAAGACAGTGGGTGAAGGACAGACTGGTTGATATGATTGTTCCGCAGATATACTGGAGCATTGGCAACGAGGCGGCGGACTTTGAGAAGGTTCTGAGCTGGTGGAACAGCACGGTTGAGGGAACAGGCGTGTCACTTTGCGTCGGACAGGCGGCATACCGTGCGGCAGACGAGACAAATGCGGACTCGCCGTGGTTTGGCGGACGCGGTACAGATGAGCTGAACCGTCAGAGGGCGCTGATGAACGCGTCGGGGAATGTCAGCGGATATGCACAGTACAGGCTTGGCAGTATTCTGAAAAATCAGGCGGTTCGGGCGTGCATAACCGATATAAACACGCAGAAGAAACGTATTTTTGCAGATACAGCGTCATATGCGTGGGCAGAGGACGCACTTGAGGAGCTGTTTGAAAAGGGCATTGTGAGCGGAATGGGTGACGGAACATTCGGGTGTGCAAGAGAGGTCACGAGAGCCGACTTCACATTGATGATAACACGCGCAATGGGAAAAAGTGCGCAGTTCACGGAGAACTTTTCCGATGTTGAGAGCGATAAGTATTATTATAATGAAATCGGCATTGCGAAGGCTCTTGGATATGCGAGCGGCAGAGGGGATAATATTTTTGACCCGCTGGGAAGGATTACAAGACAGGATATGGCAACGCTTGCATACCGCGTCCTGGAAAAGGAAGGAAAAATCAGTTATGACGGTAACGAAAATCTGAGCGCAAGGTTTTCAGACGCAAATGAAATTTCGGATTATGCAAAAGATGCGGTTGCCGCAATGGTTGAGAAAAAATATCTGAGCGGCTATGAAACGGGAGAATTTAAGCCGCAGGGCTATGCAACAAGAGCGGAAACGGCAGTGTTTCTGAGCCGTGTTCTGCAATAAATGAAAGCGGCGTGAAAAAAGGGAATGTAAAAAACTCCGGAACGCAAGAAAAGAATGGATAAGAACATATTAAAGGAAATACAAATGACACAGTTCGCTTTGTTTGAGGCGGAAAATCAAACAAATTTTTTTTCAAAGAAGTATTCCTTTTCTTGCTATCAACAAACTTCGCCTCTCGGAGTACACGGATACACCAAAACTAAAGATTTGGCTCAGCCTGCCGATTCCAAAGCTTTTTTCTATTTCATTGGAAAAGCTAAGGCTGTTTAAAAAGTCAATTGACTTTTTAAACAGCCTCTTTTTTCAGCTCTCATTCATCTGCATATTTTTCCATCTTTTTCTTCACTCTTTGCAGCGCATTGTCGATTGATTTCGGAGAGCGTGAAAGCGCGAGAGCAATTTCGTGATAGGATTTTCCGTCAAGATACATTCCGAGAACATTTTTTTCAAGGGGGCTTAAAACCTCATCAATTTTTCCTCCGAGAAATTCAGCCTTTTCCTTTTTGATGAACAGCCTTTCGGGGTCAAGCTCCGAAAGACCGATTTCGCCCCATATTCCCTCTGATTCCTCGTCAAACGGGGAATTGCTCAGTGATACATATGAATTGAGAGGCATGTGCTTCTGCCGTGTTGCGGTTTTGACTGCGGTTATGATCTGACGTTTGACGCACAGCTCCGCAAAGCCGCGGAAGGAGGCAGGCTTTGAACGGTCAAAGTCGCGGATCGCCTTGAACAGACCGATCATGCCTTCCTGAATTATATCCTCACGGTCGGCACCCGCGAGAAAATACATACGCGCCTTTGAGCGGACCAGGTTTTTATACTTTGACAAAATGCATTCGGTTGCAGCTTCATCACCTGCCGCCGAAAGGACAGCAAGCTCCTCGTCCGTCATGCTTTCATATTCGCCGTAAACTGCATTGCTCATTGAGTACCTCCCAAAAACAAGGGGCTGTAAAAATACAGCCCGCCCTTCTTTTGTTCCCAATAATTCCTATTTCAAAAGCTCCTGTGTTTCCTTTGCAATCATAAGCTCCTCATTTGTCGGAATGACAAGAACGCGAACCTTTGAATCAGCCGCAGAAATATCCATCTGCGCACCGCGTATTGCTTTTTTGTTCTTTTCTTCGTCAATCTTAATTCCAAAGCCTTCAAGATTTTTAAGAATATCCGATCTCATGCCGGGAGTGTTTTCACCGATACCGGCTGTGAAGATAATTGCGTCAACGCCGCCCATGTTAACCATATAGTTTCCGAGATATTTTCTCACGCTGAAGGTGAACATATCAAGTGCAAGCTGTGCGCGGTCATTTCCCTCGGAAGCCGCCGCTTCAAGGTCTCTGAAGTCGCTGCTGACACCCGAAACACCGAGAACGCCCGACTGCTTGTTGAGAACTGCGTCAACCTCATCAAGCGACAGACCCTCGTGGTCTGCAATAAACTTGACAATTGCAGGGTCAATGACACCCGAACGGGTTCCCATGACAACACCTGCAAGGGGAGTGAAGCCCATTGAGGTATCGACCGATTTTCCGCCGTCAACCGCAGTGATGCTCGAACCGTTTCCGAGGTGGAAGGTTATCATTTTCAGCTCTTCGATCGGCTTGTTCAGCATTTTTGCAGCCTCGCCCGAAACATATTTGTGAGAGGTTCCGTGGAAGCCGTATTTTCTGATTTTATACTTTTCGTAAAGCTCGTAGGGAAGTGCATACATATATGCTTCCTTCGGCATTGTCTGGTGGAATGCCGTGTCAAACACGCCAACCTGCGGAACACCCGGCATTGCCTTTTCGCAGGCGTCAATACCGATGAGGTTTGGCGGATTGTGGAGGGGCGCAAGAGGTGTGCACTGGTCAACAGCTTTTTTCACGTTGTCGTCAATGATGACGGATTTGCTGAAGAACTCGCCGCCGTGAACAACTCTGTGACCGACTGCCGAAATCTCGTCCATGCTTGAAATAACGCCGTATTCTGCGTCTGTCAGAGCGTCCAGAACCATCTTGATTGCGTCCGAATGGTCCTTCATATCCTTTTCAATAACAATTTTATCCTTGCCTGCCGGAGTGTGGTTCAGCTTTGAACCGCCGATACCGATTCTCTCGCACAGACCCTTTGCAAGAACCTCTTCGGTTTCCATATCAATCAGCTGATATTTGAGGGAAGAGCTTCCGGCGTTTATAACCAAAATTTTCATTATAAAATCTTTCCTTTCGTAAAGTTTATGCGCCTGCCTGAACACAGGTTATTGCAACAACACCGACAATGTCGTCCGCGCTGCAGCCTCTTGACAAATCGTTAATCGGCATTGCGATACCCTGTGTGACAGGACCGTATGCCTCAGCCTTTGCAAGTCTCTGAACCAGCTTATACCCGATGTTGCCCGCGTCAAGGTCGGGGAAAACAAGCACGTTTGCATGACCTGCAACGGTGCTGCCGGGTGCTTTTGACTCGCCCACCGACGGAACGATTGCCGCGTCGAGCTGAAGCTCTCCGTCAACCTTCAGGTTCGGGTTGTTCTCCTTGCATATTCTTGTTGCCTCAACAACCTTTGTGACGTCATCATGCTTTGCACTGCCCTTTGTGGAGTGAGAGAGCATTGCAACAACAGCCTCCTGCTGAACAAGCAGCTCAAAGGATTCCGCAGAGCAAGCCGCGATTGCCGCGAGCTTCTCGGGGTCGGGGTTCTGCTCCAGACCGCTGTCTGCAAAAATGAATGTGCCGTCCGCGCCATATTCGCAGTCGGGAACAACCATAAGGAAGAATGCCGAAACAAGCTTAACACCGGGCTTTGTCTTGATAATCTGAAGACTCGGTCTCAGTGTGTTTGCGGTTGAATGGCAAGCACCCGAAACCACGCCGTCCGCGTCGCCTGCCTTAACCATGAGACACGCGTAATACATATAGTCGCCGAGAGCGGTTTTCTTTGCTTCCTCATATGTGAGACCCTTTGCACGTCTCAGCTCAACAAAGAGGTTTATGTATTCCTCGGTCTTTTCGTATGTGTGAGGATTGATGATTGTTGCACCGGAAATGTCAAAGCCCTTTCCGTATTCCTCAATCTCCTCCGGCGTGCCGATAATGATAAGGTTTGCAATGTCCTCCCTCAATATCTTTTCCGCCGCTTCAAATGTTCTTTTGTCCATCGACTCGGGAAGAACAATGGTCTTTTTGTTTGCCTTTGCTCTTGCCTTGACAGAGTCTAAAAACTTACTCATCAGTTACGCCTCCGTATTCAGTTTTAATATACCTTTTCATTATACAACATATTCCCGTCATATGCAAGGATAAATGAGCAAATTTATACTTTTTTGTGCAAAACACTTTATTTTTTGCGCCGAATGGATTATAATATACATAAAATGGGGAGATGAAGGAATGGTTATTGCGGCGGTTGTATGCGAATATAACCCGTTTCACAGCGGACATAAATATCATATTGAAGAAACGCGGAGAAGGTGCGCTCCCGACGCGGTTGTTGCCGTTATGAGCGGGAACTGGGTTCAGCGCGGAGAGGCGGCGCTGTTTGACAAGCGTGCGCGCGCTGCGGCTGCGGTTATGGGAGGCGCGGATCTGGTGCTGGAGCTTCCGGCATATGCCGCGGTGCGTTCAGCAGAGTTTTTTGCGGCTTCGGCGGTGAAAATCATTGATTCTCTCGGAGCGGAGGCTCATTTGTCATTCGGTGCGGAGACGGCGGACACACAGCAAATCGTAAATACTGCGGAATATCTTGCGAATGAACCGTGGGAGTTTTCCAAAAGGGTGAAGGAACTTTCGTCTGAGGGCATGTCATATGCCGCGGCACGGTCAAAAGCCGCAGAAAAGCTTCTGGGAAGTGCCGCGGCAGGGCTGCTTGCTGCACCAAATAATATTTTGGGGGTTGAATACTGCAAGGCATGTGTGCGGCTCGGAGGCAGAATACAGCCGATGGCAATTCAGAGAATCGGAGCGGCACATGATTCCGATGAGACCTGTCGCGGATTTGCCTCGGCAGGAATGCTCCGCGCGCGGCTTTCGGAGGGAGATTTGCAGGCATATTCATATATGCCCGAATTTTGCCGCGGAATATTTGAAAAGGAAAGAATGCACCTGCCGTCCGCATATGAAAAGGCGGTTATTGCAGAGATAATAAAAATGCCCCCCGAACGTCTGCGGAGAATTGCGGACGTGACCGAGGGACTTGAAAACAGAATAAAAAGAACGGCGCAAGACGCAAAAACGCTTGACGAGCTTGCTCTTGCGGTGAAAACAAAGCGGTATGCGCACAGCCGAATCCGCCGCATATTGCTGGCGGCATATCTCGGAATCGAAAAATGCGCCGATCCTGCACCGCCGTATGTGAAAATTCTTGCTCACAGCGAAAAGGGCTGTGAGGTTATCAGAGAGCTGAAAAAAACAGCACGGCTGCCGCTTGTGCGGAACACCGCACAGATAAATCGGCTCGGCGACCGCAGCGCAAAGGAATATTGGGAGCGTGAGCGGATTTATGACACGCTTTATGAGCTGTTTTGACGACCAGCTGAATTTACCGCGTGTGAGCGCAGTGGTAATTGCCGCAGTAAACGCCGCTGAATTTACCGCGTGTGAGCGCAGTGGTAATTGCCGCAGTAAACGCCGCTGAAAATACCGTATGTGAGCGCAGTGGAAATCGAACTATCCTTTGTCGGTCTCAACCCAGAACACAACACCGCCATCGGTGTTATATGTGCCGTATTTCTGACCGTGAGCCTCGGCAATTGCGGCAACAATTGATAAGCCGAGACCGCAGCCGCCGTTTTCGCGTGTTCTTGCCTTGTCGAGAACATAGAAGCTCTTCCAGATGTTTTCGGCGTCTTCTGCTGAAATGTGCTCTCCCGTATTGAAAACCGAAAGTTTGACGTGACTGTCGGATTCGGTCAGAAACACCTTTATTTTCTTTTCTCCGCCGCAATATTTCACGGCATTCACGAGAAAATTCACAAAAGCCTCTTCAATCAGAAATTCATCTGCCCACACAAAAACAGGCTCCTTGCAGGCAAACTCAATGAATGCACCGCTTTGTTCAAAAAGGATTTTTTTCTGTCCGATGATATGCTCAATCTGTTCCGCAATGTCATACCGTTCAAGCATGAGATTTTCGCTGCCCGATTCGATTTTCATGAGAGACATGAGCTTTTGGATTATCATTTCCATTTTTTTGGACTCGTCAAGAATGACATCGCTGTAGAAGCGTCTTCCGTCCTCGTCAAGGTGCATTTCGTTCAGACCTTCGGCATATGCCTCAATGATTGATATTGGAGTTTTCAGCTCATGAGACACGTTCGAGAGAAACTCTCTGCGCTGAAGATCGATTTTTTCTTTTTTGTCAATGTCGCGTGTCAGCTCAATGTTTGCTTTTTTCAGTTCGGAAATTGATTTTTCAAGCTTTGCGGAAAGCGTGTTCAGGCTTTGCCCGAGAACGGAAATTTCGTCACTGCCCCCATCGTCATATTCGGCGGAAAAATCAAGCTCCGCCATGCGGTTTGAGATTTCCGACAGCCTTCTGATTTTTTTTGTTGCCTTGCGGCTTATCAGGATTCCGACTATAGCGGCAAGAAGACTGGCAGCAAAACCGCTCAGCAAAAGAAAGCGGCTTGAAATTTTCACGCCCTCGCGTATTGATGACATTGGTGTCTGGAGCATGATTTTCGTGCCGTCCGAAAGACTGCCTGCAAGGTTTATGCTGCGTGCGTCAAGCTCGGGTATGTAGTTTGTGAAAATGGTACGGCTGTCGGTTTCTTCAATGATTTCATGAGAAAAGCGACCGCCTCGTCTCCGTTCGGGCGGCGGAGCGGCTTCGCTGCCGTTTGCAAAACGAACCGCATCGGTCGGAAGGGTTGAAAACAGCAGCTTTCCGTCAGATTTAAACACTGTCATCTGAAGGTTGCCGTCGTTGCTCAGCTTTTCAAGACTGATTCCTCTTTCGGAGTCGTCAAGTGTGCTGTCGGCGCAAAGAGCGGCAGCTGCACGGTAGGTCTTGATGAGCATATCCTTTTTTTCTCTGATGTAGTATTTTTCAAGCAAAGCCACATTAAAGCCGATATAGCAGAAAACCTCAAAGGCAATCAGAAAAAGCACAAGACAAGAAACCCTTGTGAATATGGAATGCCGTCTGCTGACGCCTCCTGCGGAGCTTTTATTTTGATTTCGTTTCATCGTTCACCTCAAATTTATATCCGATTCCCCTGATTGTTTTGATATATCTGCCGCAGCCGAGAAGCTTGCTGCGGAGTTTTTTGACGTGCGTGTCAACCGTGCGGACGTCTCCGAAATAGTCGAAATCCCAGACGTTGTTCAGGATTTTGTCCCGTGACAGGGCAATTCCGCGGTTGGATATGAAAAAACAAAGAAGCTCAAATTCCTTGAAGCTCAGCTCAATCGGAGTGCCGCCTGCGGTGACGGTGCGTGCGTCGCGGTTCACGCACAGCTGACCGACCGTGGTGTCCTCACCCGTGAGTGTGTGATTGCGTTTCAGGAGCGACTCGACCCGCGCAACCAATATGCGCGGACTGAACGGCTTTGAAATATATTCGTCAGCACCCAGCCCAAAGCCGTGAAGCTCGTCGGTTTCCTCGCCGAGAGCTGTGAGCATGACAATCGGAACATCGGAGTTTTCGCGTATTTTGCGGCAAACCTCCCAGCCGTTGATTTTCGGGAGCATAACGTCAAGAATAATCAGACCAATGTCGCGGTTTTCCAGAAAGAGGTCAATCGCCTGCTCACCGTCAACCGCCTCAATGACGCGGTAGCCCTTGGCGCGCAGAAAGTCGCTGATGACCTTTCGTATTCTGAATTCATCGTCAACAAGCAAAATTTTAATCATATGAATCACCTTCAATTAAAATAATATCATATAATTATGTCTTTTTTGTGTTCACATCTGAAATAGGACGCAGCCGGCGCGGGTTCGGTTTGCGACAGACAGCTCTGCATCGCCTCCGACGGATATTCCGGCACTTTCGAGATAAATTTTCACGGTTTGGTATGCAAGCTGAGGAAGATTGTTTTCCTCGCTCAGATGACCGAGAATGATTTTTTCCGCACCTGCGGAAATCAGCTCTGCGGCAAGACTTGACGCGGCATCGTTTGAAAGATGACCGGAGTCGCTTTTGATTCTCCGTTTAAGCTCATAGGGATACCTGCCTGCTTCAAGCATATATGTGTCATAGTTTGCCTCAATGAGAGCGGATTTGCAGCCCGAAACCGCGGACAGAACAGCATTGTCCGCAATGCCTGTGTCTGTTGCAATTGCCGCCTTTCCGCCGTCGGTTTCAAAAACATATCCGACAGGCTCTGCGGCGTCGTGAGAAAGCGGAAAGCTTGTTATGTATATGCCGCCGATTTCGGCAGAAGCACCCGTGTCGATTATTCTGATGTTTTCATCGGAAATTTTCCCGATGACGGGAAGCATTGCCGACCACGTGCCGCGGTTGGCATAAATCGGAACGGAATATTTTCTCGAAAAAACGCCGATTCCCTTTATGTGGTCAATATGCTCGTGTGTGACAGACGCAGCGGTGATTTCATCGGGGCTGACACCGACCTCGGAAAGACAGCTTTCAAGCTTCTTTCCGCTTATTCCGCAGTCAATCAGGAGCTTTGTTTTTCCGCTGCTGACCAAAACAGCATTTCCTTTGCTGCTGCTGCAAAGCGGAGTTATGATTGGTTCGTTGTTCATTATATACCTGCCTTTTAATATAAAAGGGCTGCAAAGCCTTCTGTGCAGCCTTGCAGCCTGTGATAAATCTACGCTGTTGTTGTGCCTTGCAAGGACAACGGTTCAAAAAGATGATGATTTTTTAATTACAGGGCATATCGGGCTTGGCTCCCGTGTGCCGGTTTGCACATCGGGCTTGTCCGAACGTCTTGTTATTTGTGCGCCGAGTGCGCGTAGCTTCTGCTCAAAGTTTTCATATCCGCGGTCAATATATTTTGTGTTATATACCTCGGTCACCCCGTTTGCGGCAAGACCTGCAATGACCATTGCTGCGCCTGCTCTGAGGTCTGTTGATGAGACGGGAGAGCCTGTCAGCTTTGCACCGCCCTCAACGACAGCAATTCTGCCGTCAACGCTGATTCTTGCGCCCATGCGCTGCAGCTCGTCAACATATTTGAAACGGTTGTCCCACACATTTTCCGTGACAATGCATGTTCCGTCCGTCATTGTCAGAAGTGCCAGCATCTGAGGCTGAAGGTCGGTCGGAAATCCGGGATAGGGCATTGTTTTCACGTTTGCCTTTTTCAGGTGCTCGCAGCCGATGACGCGGAGACTGTCATCATATTCCTCAACAGTGACGCCCATCTCGACAAGTTTTGCCGAAACCGAGTCAAGATGCTTGGGAATGATGTTTTTAATCAGAACGTCGCCTTTTGTTGCCGCAGCCGCAATCATGAAGGTTCCTGCCTCAATCTGGTCGGGAATGACGGTGTAGCTGCCGCCGTGAAGCGATTCCACGCCTTTGATTTTTATAATATCCGTTCCCGCGCCCTTTATGTTTGCGCCCATGCTGTTCAAAAAGTTTGCAACGTCAACAATATGAGGTTCGCGCGCGGCATTTTCAATGACGGTCAGTCCCTCTGCAAGAGCCGCTGCCATCATAATGTTTATCGTTGCGCCGACAGACACCTGATCCATATATATGCTTGCGCCGCACAGCCTGTCCGCTTTTATGTCAACAAGACCGTATTCAACGGCATATTCCGCGCCGAGAGCAACAAAGCCCTTCAGATGAAGGTCAATCGGGCGCACTCCGAAATCGCAGCCGCCCGGCATTGCAACCTTTGCATGTCTGAAGCGTCCGAGAAGCGCTCCCATGAGATAGGAGGACGCGCGGATTTTGCCGACCATTTCATACGGAGCCTCGCAGCAATTCAGCTCAGAGCAGTCAATCCGCAGCTTTCCGCCGTCTTCAAAAGCAGCCTTGCCGCCGAGACGGTTTATAATATCAACCAGAACATAGGTGTCACTGACCCGAGGCACGTTTTCGATGATACACACGCCGTTCACCATAATCGCCGCCGCAATGAGCGCAACCGCGGAATTTTTCGCGCCGCTGATTTCAACCTCGCCTTCAAGCCTTGCCCCACCAAGGATTACAAGTTTTTCCATAACTTCACCCGCCTGTGTTTATTTAAAATATATCATAAATAAAATCCAAAAATATATTATATCAGTATTTTAACACAAAATCAATACCTAAAATCGTAAATTTGAAAATTTACATTATTTTTTTTGGTAGGAAATGCCGAGAAATTCAATTTCGGCACTGCCGTTTGTTTTGTCAATGATTGCCGCAGCAAAGTCCTCCGCCTCCCGAACGGGAACTGCGGCTGTGATTGTGATTTGTTCAGAATAGGAAATATTTTCCACAGACGCGTCCAAACGGTAGATTTCGCTTTTGACCTTTCCGAGAAGGGAATAGCCGCATGAAATGCTTATGCTGCGGCACAAAACCATATTGACGGGACAAGCCGTCTCAATTCCTGCCTTTGCCGCTGCCGAATATGCGCGGACAAGACCGCCTGTGCCAAGAAGAATGCCGCCGAAATATCGTGTGACAACCACGGCAATGTTGCAAAGACCTTCCTTTCTTATGCAGTCAAGCACGGGAAGTCCCGCAGTTCCGGCAGGCTCGCCGTCGTCGCTGTATCGCTGAAGGTTATTCTCCGAAATGACATAGGCATAGACATTGTGACGTGCGCCCCAATGCTCCTTTTTGATTTTTTCAAGAAATTCAATTGCTTCCTCTTCCGTCTGAACAGGTCGGACAGCCGCAATGAATCTTGAACGCTTTTCGCATATTTCCGCCTGTGCATCCGAATCAACGGTTCTGTAGCTGTCGTTCAATCCTGTCACCTCGCCTGTTTTGCGTATTCACCGCATATTTCTTCAATGTGCCCGAGAACATATGCAACCGCATTTTCCGAGTTGGAAACGGTCACAAGGGCGGCACATTCCTTCACGTTGTCCGGAGCGTTGCCGACGGCAATGCCGATGTCGGCGGCGCGGAGCATACCGCAGTCGTTCTCAAAATCGCCCATTGCAATGCAAATTTCAGCACCCGTAATTTGCTTGATATATTCTGCGCATTTTCCTTTTCCTGCTTCGCGGCTCATTGTTTCAACGCCTGTTGCCCACGAGCGTGCAGTGCTGCATGTTTCCGCAAAACGTTCGTTCAGTGCGTTCATCAGAAAAAGCGCGTCGGATTCACTTTCGGTGACGGTGACAAGCTTGAGAACTTCATCGCCGCCGATGCAGCAGCCGGGGGTCGCACCAAAGCATGATTTTTCGCCGCAGAGGCGTATCAGTGACGTTTTTGCGGTGCCTTGAATGAAGTCAATAACCTCACGGACATTCGGCGGAAATGGTCTTTTCCACAAAATATCATGGGCTTGGCAGCCGTATATGACACTGCCGTTCACAGCCGCAATCGGAGCATTCGGAATCAGTCTGTTCCCGAAGCTCTCTTTTATATATGAAAGAAACCGTCCCGTTGCAACCGTAAACAAGCCGCCGCGGCTTTGAAAATTCTTAACTGCCCGTTCGTTTTCGGCTGAAAGCCTGCCTCCATGGGTGAGCGTGCCGTCAATATCGGTGATAAACAGTATTTTTCCATAATCCATGAAAAGAACCCCGTCTGAATATATTTTCATAATCAGTATATCATAAAAATTTCCTGTATGCAAGACCCAATTTGAAGCGGTCTCATGCAAGAAGCAAGCGCGTGAAGAGCACGGCGAGGAGCATTCCCGTTGCATCGGCGAGAAGCGCTGCCTTGACGGTGTATCTCAGACGTTTTACTCCGACCGAGCCGAAGTATACCGCCACGGTGTAGAAGGTGGTTTCGGTCGAGCCCATCATGACGGAAGCAATTTTTCCTTCAAGCGAGTCGGGCCCGTGATTTGCGAAAATATCATTCACAATTGCAATTGAACCGCTGCCCGAAACGGGACGCAGAAGTGCAAGCGGCATAACATCCGAAGGAATACCGAGAAAATCCGTCACGGGGCGGAGCAGTCCTGTCAGAAGCCCGAGCGCGCCCGAGGCGCGGAACATATATATCGCAACCATCAGACCGACCAGCGGCGGAATGATTCCGAGCATGTTTTCGAGTCCGAGCCGCGCCCCTTCCGTGAACGCGGCATATGTGTCAATCTTTTTAAAAAGCCCGTATGCAACAATTGCGGCAATCATGAGCGGAACAATCAGAATTGAAACAAAACGCATTTAAACTATTTCCTCCTTTTCCGCGAAAAAAGCTTTGCCGCCGTAACTCCGACCGTCACGGCACAAATGCTGCACAGCCAGACAGGCACGACAATTTCGGCAGGGCTTTGTGACTTGAAGGCTTGGCGGAGAGCAATTACCGTTGCGGGAATCAGCTGAATCGAGGCGGTGTTCACAACAACAAACATGCACATCTCATCTGTTGCCTCGCCGCGGTTTGGATTGAGCCTGTCAAGCTCCTTCATTGCGGCAAGCCCGAGAGGTGTTGCCGCATTGCCCATTCCGAGAAGATTTGCGACCATATTCATGACAATTGCGCAGAGTGCCGCAGAGCCGTATTTCAGACGCGGAAACATAATTTTTGTGACAGGACGCAGCAGCCGTGCGAAAACCTGCGTCAGCTCCGACTTTTCGGCGATTTTTGCAATGCCCGTCCAAAGGCACATAACCCCGAGCAGCGCAACCGAGGTCTCAACCGCTGCGCCCGCGCCATCCATTGCTGCCTGCATGACGGCTTCAATCCGTCCCGTGACACATGCGGCTGCAAATGACAGCACAATCATTCCGCACCATATGTAGTTTAACATTTCATTCCCCTTTTCCGCAAAATTAAATGCTTGGCAATTAAATTATATTCGCGGCAGCATGGAAATATTTTGTTAAGTATCGGAATAAAATGCATAAAGCTCTTGAAATCCGACAAATTTTGTGATAAAATCAAAACTGAATTTGTAATTTTACAGGGCATATCGGGTCGGTTTCCCGTGTGCCTGACCGAAGGTGAGTCGCTTTTGATGATGAATAAACATAAGACAGCTGAGTTTTTTAAGAATAATAAATTTTTGTGCTTTGCGGTTATCGGAATGCTGCTTCCCGATTTTGCTCTGCGCTATCTTGTCACGCCCAAAGTATATTACGAGCCGTTTGTGACAGTCATACCCTGCCTGTTCAATCTGGCGTGGATATGCCTTTTTCTCGGAATATGCCTTGTGCTGCTGCCCGGGAAGGCAGGGAGGCTTGTTTTTCTGATAATCGGGATCATGGCAAACACGCTTTCTTTTTCGGATTATGTATATTTCCGCATATTCGGACGGTTTTTCTGGCTGAGCAGCGTCGGGCTGGTCGGCGAGGCGAAAAACTATTTTGATTATGCGCTGTCATATACCGACGCAAAGATTATAGTGGTCACCGTCATTTCGCTTGCACTGCTGATTGCGGCGTTTCTGAAGTGGAAAGCTCCGCGGAGGGTCAAGGGAAGAATGAGAATCATGACGGCGATTCCCGTGCTGTCGCTTCTGATTCTTCACGTGTTCATGCAGCCGTCCGTGTTCGGCGTGCTGGAGGACGACTGGGATTCATGGAGCCGTCCGCGCGTGATATACAAGCAGTTCACCGACATAAACAAAAGCTTTGATGTTGCAGGGCTTTATCAGTTTGTTGCAAGAGATTTCTGGAAAACATGGTTTCCGACAAATAACTACGGCGAAGAGGATCTGAAAAAAGCTGATGAATATTTTGCCGCAAGACCTGAACACACCGACAATGAATATACGGGCATATTTGAGGGCAAAAATGTCATTGCGGTCATGATGGAGAGCATGGACAACTGGATGGTGACAGATGAAAGCACGCCGACAATCAAATATATGATGGAGAACGGAATCAGCTTTGACAGGCATTTTGCGCCGACAATCGGTACGGGCTACACCTTCAACACGGAGTTCACGTTCAACACGGGCTTCTACACTCCGAAATCTGCCGTAACTGCGGTGAATTTCGGTGATAACAGCTATCCGTATGCACTGCCGAGGCTTTTCCGCGAAAAGGGATATTTGGCAAATTCCTTCCATTATAATAACTCGGAATTTTATAACAGGGGAATCATGCACACCGCGTTCGGCTATGAACAGTATAACAGCTTCATGAAATTCGGGCTGACAGCATATGCCGCACAGGCGGACAGCAATATTCTGAAGAATGATGAGATATATAAGAAAATGACGGAGGGCAAGCCGTTTTTCGACTTTGTGATAACCTATTCGTGTCACATTCCGTATAACTATGATGACGCCAAGCTCAGTCTTGCCAGGGCGAACCACCCCGAGCTTGTTGACCCGAGCATGAACGAGGAGAAAAACAACTGCCTGCTGCTTGCGAGGGACACTGACGACTTTTTCAAACAACTGCTTGAAAGGCTTGACGCGGACGGGCTTTTGGAGGACACTGTGATAATCGGCTTTGCCGACCACTATGCATACGGATTTTCGGATCAGAAGCTTCTGGAGCAATACAGCCGCGAGGCGGGCGCGGAGCTTCTGCGTCAGGTGCCTGCTTTCATATATAATCCTCAGCTGAAGGGGGTCAGCGTGACAAAGGTGACGCAGACAAGTGACCTTCTGCCGACGGTGCTCAATCTTTTCGGGCTTGAAAACCATGGGTGCTATCTCGGATATGATGTGTTTGACCCGTCTTATGACGGCTTTGCATATTTTGAGGATTTGTCGTGGTATGACGGAACAACATATTATGTTCCCGGACAGACAGAGACATCGGAGGCGGCGCGCGGATATACGGAGCAAAAAAACCGTGAGGTGTCGGAGGCTGTGGGCATAAACGACATTGTGATTGCGGGAGACTACTGGGGAAAGCATACGAAAACACCGTGAAAAAACAGTCGGATATGTTATAAATTATACTTGTAAATTGGATTTATTTGTGGTACAATTATCAAATAAGCCGTTTTTTGGATTGTCGGTTTTCCCGCAGACCGACGCAAACCGAACGAAATTTGCGGGAGAAGGGCAACGGAACACATATGAAGGAACAATTGAATGAAATCAAAAAGAAGGCTGCGGAGGGACTGGAAAAGGTCACAGAGGCGTCTGCGCTTGAGGAGCTGAGAGTCAGATTTCTCGGAAAAAAGGGCGAGCTGACTGCTGTGCTGAAGGGCATGGGCAAGCTCACTCCCGAGGAAAGACCGCTCATCGGTCAGCTTGCAAACGAGGTCAGGGGCTACATCGAAAACGCTCTCGAAACAAAAAAAGCGGAGTTTGAGGCGGCGATTGAGGGCGCAAAGCTTGCGGCTGAGACAATTGATGTCACAATGCCGGGCAGGAAGGATTCCGTCGGCAGACGGCACCCCCTCACAGCTGTGCTTGACGACCTGAAGGATATATTCATCGGTATGGGCTTTTCAATTGCGGAAGGACCCGAGGTGGAGCTTGATTACTATAATTTTGAGGCACTGAACATTCCGAAGGATCACCCTGCGCGTGACACTCAGGACACATTTTATATTGATGAGAACACTGTTCTGCGTTCGCAGACCTCTCCCGTTCAGATCAGAACAATGGAGAAAATGCGTCCGCCGATCCGCATAATCGCACCGGGGCGCGTATACCGCAGTGATGCGGTTGATGCGACACATTCGCCTGTTTTCCATCAGGTTGAAGGTCTGGTGATTGACAAGGACATCACAATGTCGGATCTCAAGGGAACGCTGGAGGTGTTTGTGCAGAGACTGTATGGCAAGGACACCCGGCTGCGCTTCAGACCGCATCATTTTCAGTTCACCGAGCCGAGTGCCGAGGTTGACATTTCATGCTTCAACTGCGGCGGAAAGGGCTGCCGCGTCTGCAAGGGCGAGGGCTGGATTGAAATTCTCGGCTGCGGAATGGTTCACCCGAAGGTGCTTGAAAACTGCAATATCGACCCCGATGAATATTCGGGCTTTGCGTTCGGCATAGGCTTGGAGCGTGTTGCAATGTTCAGATATGACATTGACGATATGCGGCTCTTGTATGAAAACGATATGAGATTTTTGAAGCAGTTTTGAGCATTGCCCGCCTGCGGCAAGAGACGTTGCGTAAATACGGCAGGCAGAAAGGTCACGAAGAAAAATGAAATTACCAATTTCCTGGTTAAAGGATTATATGAATATTGACGGCATTGAAATCAAAGACTATGAGCACAGAATGACAATGTCGGGTTCAAAGGTTGAAGGGACGGAAAATCTCGGCGGCGGTCTTTCAAACATTGTCACGGGAAGGATTCTGAGCGTTGAAAAACATCCCGATGCCGAAAAACTGGTTGTGTGCATGGTGGAGGTCGGAGAACCCGAGCCGGTTCAGATTGTCACTGCGGCAAAAAACGTTTTTCCCGGAGCGGTTGTGCCGGTTGCAAAGCATAAATCAACAATTCGCGGCGGTGTGAAAATCACAAGAGGCAAGCTGCGCGGCGTTGTCAGCTGCGGCATGTTCTGCTCAACGGACGAGCTTGGACTCACTCCCGAGGGAACGGCAACGGGAATTATGATTCTTCCCGATGACACCCCGATCGGTGAGGACATATGCGAGGTTCTCGGGCTGAATGAAAATGTGGTTGAGTTTGAAATAACCTCAAACCGCCCAGACTGCTTCAGCATAATCGGGCTTGCGAGAGAAACTGCGGCAACCTATGACCGCGGCTTCAGAATCCCGGATCCGGCAGAATATCCGCAAACTCAGGAGAACGCAAATGATCATGCGTCGGTTGAGGTTGAGGATTATGAGCTTTGCCCGAGATATCTGGGCAAGGTTGTCAGAAATGTAAAAATCGGACCGTCGCCCGAGTGGATGCAGAGACGTCTTAATGCGTGCGGAATCCGTGCAATAAATAATATTGTTGATATAACGAATTATGTTATGCTTGAATACGGTCAGCCGATGCATGCATATGACCTTGACAATGTGAAGGGTCACAAAATCATTGTCCGCCGCGGCAGGGAGGGCGAGCTTCTTGAAACTCTCGATGAACAGCCGCGTGAGCTGAATCCGTCATTGATTGTGATTTCCGACACGGAGCGCGCAATCGGCGTTGCAGGTGTCATGGGCGGCGCAAACAGTGAGGTGACGGACAAAACCGTGAATGTTCTGTTTGAGGCTGCAACCTTTAAGGGCAGCACGGTCAGACGCGGCGCAAAGTCGCTCGGCATGAGAACGGATGCGTCTGCACTTTTTGAAAAAGGTCTTGATGTATATAATCTGGACGGTGCGATCAACCGTGCGTGCCAGCTCATTGCCGAGATGAACGCAGGCGAGGTTCTCGGCGGAACGATTGAGGCGGTTTCTGAAATGCCGAAGCCGCGAACACTTCCGCTTGAGGTGGAGAAGATAAACAGCTTTTTGGGAATGAATATTTCCGAAAAAGAAATGATTGAAATACTGCGAAAGCTTGAATTTGAGGTTGAGGACGGAGTGATAACCGTTCCGTCGTTCCGCCCCGACATTGAGTCCAGAGCCGATGTTGCGGAGGAAATTGTGAGAATATACGGCTATGACAAAATCCCGTCAACACTCATGAAGGGCGCAATCACAGGCGGCGGAAAAAATGAGGAGCAGAAGTTCGAGGATAAGGTGAAGAACGCGCTCACAGCGTGCGGTCTTTATGAAATTTCGACCTATTCCTTTGTTGACCCGTCGGAAAATGAGCTGCTCAGAATACCGAAGGGTGATGCAAGATATAATTTTGTAAAGATTCAGAATCCTCTCGGCGAGGAAAACAGCGTTATGAGAACAACTCTTCTCGGTTCAACCGCGGAGGTTTTGAAAACGAACTACAGCAAACGCAACCCGAGTGCGGCTGTGTTTGAGCTGGGACGTGTATATATTCCGCAGGGCGAGGGCAAATTACCTGATGAGCGGCTGACAGTTTCTGTCGGAATGTACGGTAACGGAGATTTCTACACCGTTAAGGGAATGTTGGAAAATATGTTTGCGGAGCTGGGCACGGCAAAGGTGAGATATGAGAGGGAATGCAATGACCCGTCGTTCCACCCGGGCAGATGTGCACAGTTGATTGCGGACGGAAAGCGCATCGGAATTGTCGGTCAGCTTCACCCGCGTGTTGCAAAGGCATTTAAGATAAATGCTGAGGTATATGCTGCGGAAATTGATTTTGCGGCACTCATGGAGAAATCCGACTCGGCAAGACACTATGTTCAGCTGCCGAAATTCCCTGCAATGACCCGTGATATTGCGGTTGTTGTTGATGAGACGGTCAATGTCGGTGAAATAGAGGATATTATCTCAAAAAATATGGGCGCAATCGGCGAAAGCTGTGCTTTGTTTGACGTATACCGTGACAGCAAGCTCGGAGAAGGCAAAAAAAGCGTTGCATATTCAATTGTTTTCCGTGCGGCGGACAGAACACTGACGGACAGTGAAGTGAACGATGTGATGTCAAAAATCACGGAAAACCTCAAATCGGAGCTTGGTGCGGACTTGAGACTTTAGAGGACGGGTGCTTGGAAGCACGTGAGACGGATTTGCAGCCGACGCGTGGAGTGCTTTATTTTGAATAAGGAGGAATGAATGCTATGACGGAAAAAGACAAGAAGTTTTTGCAGACTGTGAAGTTCAACGTGGAGAAGGAAAAGCCGTTGGGAACAAGGGATATAATTCTGTCTGTTCACAGTGCGCTGGTGGAAAAGGGCTATGACCCCATAAGCCAGATTGTCGGGTATATCATGTCGGGCGACCCTTCCTATATAACGGCGCACAACGGAGCCAGAACGCTTATTCAGAAGCTGGAAACCGACGAAATTCTTGAGGAACTCGTCAAGTTTTATGTAGCAAAGTAAAAGTTAATTATTGCGGCGAAGCCGCGGCACGGAGCAAGCAGAGAGGCTTGCTCCGTGCTTTTTGTGTTAAGAAAACCGCAGGATAGCGAGAGAATTGTCAGCACTGCAAAAGGGGATAAGAGGACGGCGGATAGGAGCGAGAAAGGGAAAAAGTAAAAAAAGTTTAAAAAAA
>CAKSIW010000005.1 GCA_934463175.1 uncultured Clostridia bacterium
GCTTTATGAAGCACGGATAACCAAGCTCGCGTTCAACCCTTTCAAAATCAAGGCTGCCGCCAAGCCTCATCTCAACCCAGCGTGCCTGCGGAATTTCCGCCTTTTCAAAAAGCATTTTCGCAATGCATTTGTCCATGCACACAGCACTTCCCAAAACTCCGCTTCCGACGCACGGAATGTCCGCAAGCGTGCAGAGTCCCTGAATTGTTCCGTCCTCTCCGTTCTTGCCGTGGAGCATTGGATAGACAACATCAATTCTGATTTTTTCACATTTTCCGCCGTCAAGCTTAATCATCGACTTATCCGTCCTGTCGGGTGACAGAACAACCGGAACGGTGCTGCCGTCCTCCCAGCAGTGGTTTCGAATTCTGTCGGTTTCGCCGCCATAGAGCAGCCAGCGTCCGTCCTCCGTTATCCCGACGGGGAACACATTATATTTTTCGCGGTTAATTGCGTCAAGCACCGCCGACGCGGAGACCTCCGACACAGAATGTTCGCTTGACACACCGCCGAACAAAACGCAGACATTTATCTTTTCCATTTAAAACTTTCCCTTCGTTCCGCGCATAACCTGCACGGTTAATTAGATTTTAACTTAAAATTTATAAAAAATCAATATGTATAAAGCTTTTTTTATTTGTCAATAATTCTTTCATAATCCAAAGAAAGGTGATAAAGACCATGCACTACATAAATAAAACACGCTTTTTTATTCTCACTGTTATATTAACACTGATATTCTCGTTTCTCCTGTCCTATGCAAAAAATGTGAACCGCGACCTGTCCGAATCGGTTGTGCGTCTGCACATTCTCGCAAACAGCGACTCCGCGGCAGACCAGGCTCTCAAGCTTGCTGTCCGCGACCGCATTCTCTCTGAAGCGTCATATATTTTTGAAAACACCCAAGACCCCAAAGCCGCACTTTCCGCAGCAGAGCAAAATTCACAGCTCATACGCGGCATTGCCGAAGACGAAATCCGCAGACAGGGCTATTCATACACCGCCTCCGTCAAGGTCGGTCGGTTTGCTTTTCCGACAAAGGTATACGGCGATATTATGCTCCCTGCCGGGAAGTATAATGCCGTCCGCATTGAAATCGGCAGCGGTTCGGGCAAAAACTGGTGGTGTGTCATGTATCCGCCGCTGTGCTTCACAGACGGAGTTGTCTCGGTTTCCGACGAAAACCGCCAAAAGCTGAAGGACAGTCTGACCGCTGACGAATACAGCCTGATAACGGGCAAAAGCGACCGCGCCATACCCGTTGAGGTCAGATTCAAAATTGTTGAAATCTTTCAAAATCTGTTCTGACCCTAATCGGATTTATTCCTTTTTCTGGCGGGCTGCGCCTCCGTGCGTCTAAAGCGGCAGACTTGCCTCCGCGTTCAGCGTCATGTCGGCAATCCTTCCGCTTTTATATTCATGAAATGCCGCACAGCCTATCATTGCGGCGTTATCTGTGCAATATATCATTGACGGGCAGACAAACTCCATGCCGTGCTGTTTTGCAAGGCTGTCAATCCGTGTTCTCAACGGCATGTTTGCCGCAACACCGCCCGCAAGCGCAAGTCTTTTTATGCCGTGTTTCTCCGCACATTCAATCAAATGCCTGCTGAGAACGTCAACCGTTGCCTCCTGGAATGACGCAGCAACATCTTCCTTGCATATTTCAATTCCCTTCTGCTCCGCATTGTGAATATAGTTTATCACCGCGGTTTTAACTCCGCTGAAGCTGAAATCAAAGCCCTCACTGCCCATATTCACGCGCGGAAATCTGATTGCATCGGGATTTCCGTTCTCCGCACATTTCTGAATTGCAGGTCCTCCCGGGTATCCCAGACCGAGAACCCTCGAAACCTTGTCGAAAGCCTCTCCTGCCGCGTCATCACAGGTTCTTGCAAGCACCTCATATGTGCTGTAGTCCCTGACATGAACAATGTGGCTGTGACCTCCCGACGCCACAAGGCATATGAACGGCGGACGGAAGGCAGGGTGTTCTATGTAGTTCGCACAGATATGCCCTTTAATGTGGTGCACAGGAATCAGCGGTTTTCCCGACATGAAGCTGAGTGCCTTTGCGGTTGAAACACCGACAAGCAAAGCCCCGACCAGTCCCGGACCGTATGTGACGGCAATCGCGTCAACGTCTGCAAGCCGCATTCCGCAATCTGCAAGAGCCTTGTCAACAACATCGCTTATGTTTTCAATGTGACTGCGCGAAGCAACCTCGGGAACAACACCTCCGTATTGCCTGTGCAGCTCAATCTGTGTATTTATAACATTTGAAAGAACACGTGTCCCGTCCTCCACCACAGCCGCGGCGGTTTCGTCGCACGAGCTTTCAATTGCAAGTATTTTCATCTTTGTTTTCCTCCAGAACAGTGCATTTCATCAGAACCGCGTCCTCCTTGCCGTCATAATATCCGCGCCTCAGTCCGCATTCCGAAAAACCGAGCTTTTCATATAACGCTCTTGCCGCAAAATTGCTTTCTCTGACCTCAAGATTAATCTCCTCCGCACCGTCTGCGCGGCAAATCTCAATCAGTCTCCGCAAAAGCTCTGCCGCAATGCCGCGCCGTCTGAATGCGCGCCCGACACCGACATTCATTATATCCGCCGTGCCGCATATGTTCCAAAGACCCGCATAGCCGACAACGCACCCGCTGTCCAGCGCAACAACATATACCGCAAGCTTGTTTTCAAGCTCCTTTTCAAAGGTTTTCCGTGCAAATCCCGAATCAAAACACTGCTTTTCAATCTCAACCATGCCGTCAATATGGCACGGCTGCATTTTCACATATTCAATCATATTTCAATCATCTCAATCAGACGTTTGAGCTGCTCCGCACAGCGTATATATGTCTCCAAATCACCGCCGAACGGGTCGGCAACATCGCCGCATTCCCCTGCAAACTCCGAAATTGTCCTGATTTTTTCCATATTCGGCAAGCTCCTCTTGTGTTCCTCTGTCATCGTCAGAACAAGGTCTGCACTATTAATCATCTCTGCGGTGAGCTGAACCGCACGGTGACACCGAATGTCAGCACCGAACCGTGCAGCCGCCTCCGCGGCATTCGGCGTCACCGCCGCGCCCTCGGCTGCAAAAATTCCTGCCGACGCCGCCACGGCATTTTTATATGACATATTGAATATGCCCTCCGCCATCGGACTTCTGCATGTGTTCCCCGTACATACAAACAAAACCGATTTTGCACTGTCGGCTTTCAAAACTCTGTATGCCGCCGCTTTATAGAGGCGGTTTTTAACCGCACGCCACAAGCCGTTCTCGGGAATCTCGGGAGCATATACCTCCGACACCCCAAGCCTGTCGCACTCACGCAGACAATCAAACAGTCTGTGCGCCGCCGACTCGGAATCCTTCATTCCTCCGAGAGACAAAAAAGGTATGTCCGCCGAAAAAATTTCCTTCATCTCGTCAAATGCCATAACCGCCGCACGGCAAAGCGCATTCCGTTTTTTGACAAATGCCGCTGCGCCCTCCGCGGTTCCGCTCAGAATATAGACCGACGCCTTCGGGGAATAGTGCTTATATTTCATTCCCGGGGCTTTCGGTACACCGTCGGACTGAACCTCTCCGCTCACCCTGACCTCTCCGAGGACATCGCGGAGCATTTCAACCGAAACTCCCCCCGGTCTTAAAACGGTCGGCACTCCGCCGCTCAGGTCAATCACGGTGGATTCAACACCCACACCGCATTCACCGCCGCGGATTATCCCCGCAGCCCTTCCGTTCATATCCTCCAGAACATGCTCAAACGTCGTCGGGCTCGGTTTTCCCGAAATATTCGCGCTCGGTGCTGCAATCGGCACACCGCACGCGGCAATAAACCGCCGTGCAATTTCATTCTCGGGCATTCTGATTCCGACCGTTTCAAGTCCTGCCGACACCGCATCGGGTATGCAAGGCTTTTTCTTCAATATTATTGTGAGCGGACCCGGCCAGAATTTCTCTGCAAGCTGTCTTGCCGTCTGCGGTATTTCAGCCGCAATTTCCCCGACCGTTTCCATGTCCGCAACATGCACAATCAGCGGATTGTCGGACGGTCTGCCCTTTGCCTTGTATATTCCGCAAACCGCCTCGGCGGAATATGCATTCGCCCCGAGACCCCAGACCGTTTCGGTCGGAAACACAACCGTTTCGCCGTCGCGGATAAGCTGTGCCGCCGCCGCCAGACCTTCGTCAGTATTATCAAAAATTTTCGTCTGCATTAAAAAGCACTTCTTTCATTCCGAAAACTAAATTTCCTCTGCCTGAAGCTTCAGTCTCTCACTCTGGTCGGTCGTGATGAGTGCATCGATTATCTCATCAAGATCGCCGTTCATAATTGCTTCGATTTTGTATAGCGTGAGTCCGATCCGATGGTCGGTGACACGTCCCTGAGGAAAATTATATGTTCTGATTCTCTCACTTCTGTCACCTGTTCCGACCTGACTTTTTCTGTCTGCCGCAATCTGGCTTTGCTGCTCTCTCTGCTTTATGTCATAGAGCCTTGAACGCAGCATTTTCATTGCCGCCTCGCGGTTTTTGTGCTGTGACCTTTCGTCCTGACAGGTGACAACCAAGCCTGTCGGCTTGTGAGTTATTCGTATTGCGGACTCGGTCTTGTTTATGTGCTGACCGCCTGCACCGCTTGCGCGGTATGTGTCAACCTCCAGGTCCTCGGGGTTTATCTCAACATCAACGTCCTCAACCTCGGGAAGCACCGCAACCGTTACGGTTGACGTGTGAATCCTGCCGCCCGCCTCGGTTTCGGGGACGCGCTGAACGCGGTGGACACCGCTTTCAAACTTCAGTCTGCTGTATGCTCCCTGACCCTTAATCATAAAAGATATTTCCTTAATTCCGCCGATTCCGATTTCATTCAGGTTCAGAACCTCAATGCTCCAGTGCTTGCTTTCGGAATACATGGAATACATGCGGTAGAGACTGCCCGCAAAAAGAGCCGCCTCGTCACCGCCTGCGCCGCCGCGGATTTCCATGATGACGTTTTTGTCATCGTTCGGGTCTTTCGGCAGCAGCAGGATTTTCAGTTCTTCCTCAATCCTTACAATGTTTTCCTTTGCCTCCGACATTTCCTCCTGGAGAATTTCCCTGAACTCCTTGTCGGTCTCGGGATCGTCCATCATCGCCTTTGAATCGTCAATTGTGTTTTGGTTTGCCTTATACTCTCTGTATTTTTCAACAATCGGCGTCATGTCGGAATGCTCCTTGCAAAGCCTGCGCCATGTGTCCATATCCGCAATGACCTCGGGGTCGCTTATCCTTGCCGCCAAGTCCTCATACTGTTTCTCTATAAACGATAATTTTTCAAACATTTCAAATTCCTTTCAGCCGGACACACGCCGTCTTATTTTTCAAGCTCACCGCGCGAAAGCGCCGTCAGATATGCATTAATAAATCCGTCAAGGTCGCCGTCCATAACCGCGCCCGTGTTGCCCGTTTCAAAGTTCGTTCTGTGATCCTTAACCATGCTGTACGGGTGGAAAACATATGACCTGATCTGGCTGCCCCAGCCGATTTCCATCTGAACGCCCTTCAAATCCTCAATTTTTTCCTTCTGCTCGCGCTCCGCAATTTCAACCAGCTTTGACTTCAGCATTTTCATTGCCGTCTCACGGTTTTTGTGCTGAGAACGCTCATTCTGGCACGTCACGACAACCCCTGTCGGAATGTGCGTGATTCTGATTGCCGACTCTGTTTTATTAATGTGCTGACCGCCCGCACCGCTCGCGCGGTATGTGTCAACTCTCAAATCCTCGGGGCTGATGTTGATTCCAATGTCGTCATCAATCTCGGGCATG
Organism: uncultured Clostridia bacterium; assembly: GCA_934463175.1. Classification (GTDB taxonomy): domain Bacteria; phylum Bacillota; class Clostridia; order Monoglobales; family Monoglobaceae; genus CAKSIW01. The sequence goes on from CAKSIW010000005.1 coordinate 5,821, forward strand.
ACATCAAGCGACGCAAACGATGTGTGCCGTCTGCCCGACGAGTCGAACGGCGAAATTCTGACCAGTCTGTGAACACCCTTCTCGCATTTTGCATAACCGTATGCATTCAGCCCCTCAATCCGAAAGGTGACGCTTTTTATTCCTGCCTCCTCACCGTCAAGAAAATCCAGTGTTTCTGTCTTATATCCGCGGCGTTCAGCCCAGCGCGTGTACATTCTGTAAAGCATTTCGCACCAGTCCTGAGCCTCGGTTCCGCCCGCACCGGCATGGAGTGTTAAAATCGCGTTGCTCGAATCATATTTCCCCGAAAGCAGCGTTTCAAGCTTCATTGTGTCAAGCTCCTCTTTAAGCTCGCCGAAGCCCTCCTTAACCTCTCCGAGAACAGATTCATCGTCCTCTTCAATCGCAAGCGCAACAAGAGTTGTCAGATCCTCCCACTTTGAATGGAGATTGTCATATCTCTCAATCTTGTTTTTCAGACCCTTGATTCTCTGAAGTATTTTTCCTGCCGCTTCCATGTCGCTGTAAAAATCGGGGTCGGTTGTCTGTTTGTCAAGCTCATCAATTTTCTGCATAGTCTTTTCTATGTTAAAGTGAATCCCTCAAATCCGTAATATCATTTTTCATTCCGTCAAGTTCCAGCTTGTATTCATCAAACTCAATCACAAAATCACTTCCTTATAATATATTATATAATTTTTACGCCCTGTCCTTATCCCAGCAGCAGTGCTTATATTTCTTTCCGCTTCCGCACGGGCACGGGTCGTTTCTGCCAACCTTGTCACGCTTGACAACAGGCTTTTTCGCAACCGTTCCGTCACCGCCGAGATTTTCCGCAACAGGCTTTGCAACCTGCTGTCTTTCAATCTGAGACTGCGGAACAACATGGAACAGGTGTCTCACCGTTTCCTCCTTGATGACCGCAATCATCTCCTCAAACATATCCATTGCTTCAAATTTATATTCAACAACCGGATCGCGCTGTGCATATGCGCGGAGGTTAATTCCCTGTCTGAGCTGTTCCATGCTGTCAATGTGATCCATCCATTTTGCGTCAACCACGCGGAGAAGAATGACTCTCTCAATCTCACGCATATTTTCGCCGAACAGTGCTTCCTTTTCGGCATACTGCGCAAGAGCCTTCTCCATCAGAGTGTCGGTCAGGCTCTCAACCGTCATATGGTCAATTTCGAAATCGTCAAATTCCAGCTCGCCCTCAGCAAACGGCATGAACTCATTGTTCAGCTGCTCACGAATCGAATCCCACTGCCAGTCGTCCGCGTTGACTGCACCGCCCGTGTTTCGGGTGATTATGTTTTCAATGACACTGCGAATCATCTTCACAATGGTTTCCTTCAGGTTTGCACCGTCCAGAACCTCATTGCGCTGGCTGTATATCATCTCTCTCTGCTGATTGTTGACATCGTCATAATTGAGAACGTGCTTGCGTATATCAAAGTTTCTGCCCTCAACTCTTGCCTGTGCGGTTTCAATTGAATTTGAAACCATTTTGCTCTCCAGAGCCTCGTCCTCGCCGAAGCCGACCATCTCCATGATTCTGTTGATTTTGTCAGCGGCAAACAGGCGCATGAGGTCATCTTCAAGCGACAGGAAGAATCTTGATTTTCCGACATCTCCCTGACGTCCGGCACGTCCGCGCAGCTGATTGTCGATTCTTCGGCTTTCGTGGCGTTCCGTTCCCATTATATAAAGACCGCCTGCCTCCAGAACCTCTTTCTGCTCAGGCTCAATTTCCGCCTTGAACTTTGCATTCAGCTCACGGAAAACATTTCTTGCATTTATGATTTCCTCGTCATCGGTTTCCGCAAAGCCCGTTGCCTGAACAATCAGCTCGGGAGTGAAGCCCTGCTTCTCCATTTCACTCTTTGCCATAAACTCGGCATTACCGCCAAGCACAATATCCGTTCCGCGTCCTGCCATGTTGGTTGCAATGGTAACTGCGCCGCGCTTTCCTGCCTGAGCAACAATTTCCGCTTCCTTCTCATGCATTTTCGCATTCAGAACGTTATGCTTTATGCCGCGTCTTTTCAGCATACCGCTGAGCAGCTCCGATTTTTCGATTGAAACCGTGCCGATCAGCACAGGCTGACCCTTCTCATGTGCCTTTTCAACCTCTGCAATAACCGCATTGAACTTTGCCTTTTCGGTTTTATATATCAAATCGGGCAAATCCTCGCGGCGCAACGGTCTGTTCGTCGGAATGACAACAACGTCAAGCCTGTAGATTTCCTGGAACTCGTCCTCTTCGGTCTGAGCGGTACCGGTCATACCCGACAGCTTTTTATACAGCCTGAAAAAGTTCTGGAAGGTTATTGTTGCAAGAGTCTTGCTCTCGTTCTCAACCTTAACATGCTCCTTTGCTTCAATTGCCTGGTGAAGTCCGTCGCTGTAGCGTCTGCCGAACATCAGTCTGCCCGTGAATTCGTCAACAATGATGACCTGACCGTCCTTGACAACATAATCCTTGTCGCGTCTCATAACACCGTTTGCCTTCAATGCCTGGTTTATGTGATGTGAAATCATCATATTTGCAGGGTCAGTCAGATTCTCAATATTAAACGCCTGTTCAGCCTTTTTAACACCCTCGGGGGTCAGCGTTGCGGTTTTTGCCTTTTCGTCAACAACATAATCGACATCGGTGTAAACCTCCTCGTCCTCCTCCTTGGAGTCGGTTTCAACAACACGGCGGCATTTGAGAGACTTTGCGAAATAGTCAGCCTGCTCATAGAGGACGGTTGACTTGTCACCCACACCCGAAATGATGAGCGGTGTTCTTGCCTCATCAATCAATATGCTGTCCACCTCGTCCACAATCGCATAATTGTGACCGCGCTGAACTCTTTGTTCCTTATATATAACCATATTGTCACGAAGATAGTCAAAGCCCATCTCGTTGTTTGTTCCGTATGTTATGTCAGCGTTATACGCCGCGCGCCTTTGCTCATTGTCCATGTCGTGAATAATCAGACCGACCGAAAGACCGAGAAAATTATAAAGCTTGCCCATCCATTCGCTGTCGCGCTTTGCAAGATAGTCATTCACCGTGACAATGTGAACACCCTTGCCCGTGAGGGCATTGAGATATGCCGGCAGAGTTGCAACCAGCGTTTTTCCTTCACCTGTTTTCATCTCCGCGATTCTGCCCTGATGAAGAACAATTCCGCCGACAACCTGAACGCGGAAATGCTTCATTCCGAGCACACGCCACGCCGCCTCACGGCACACCGCAAACGCCTCGGGCAGAATATCGTCCGTGGTTTCACCGTCCGCAAGCCGCTTCTTGAAAACATCGGTCATCGCGCGAAGCTCCGAATCGGTTTTGGACTGCATCTGCGAGTCCAGCTCCATGACCTTATCCGCAATCGGATTAATTCTTTTCAGCTCACGGTCGCTGTATGTTCCGACAATTTTTTCTATAAATGATTTAACACTCATTCCGTAACCTCCATATCAAACATGCATGGTTATACACATACAATTATAATTAGTATAACATACTTTTTTCAAATATACAATAGCTGTTACAAAAACTTAACAACTATTTGGAATATTTTTCAAAAGCTTGTCTATAATATATAGTAAGACATACCGAGAGAAGGGGGTTTTTTATGCTGACAGACATAACGGCAGGCTTTGGAGCAGTCTTAAACCGAGTTGCATATATGCGCAAAAAACCTGAGGACGCAACCGAAACACGTCTGACAGAGCTTAAGCACAGCATTGACCGAACCGTCACCGAGCTTAACTGCGCCATGGAGAATTTTAACAACGTCACCGAACCGAAGCTGATTGATTTCTACATTTATAAAATACAGTCAGAACAGACACGCTATGACCAGCTTCTGTGCGAATATAAAACCCTGACAAATCTCTGACACAGAACTCCAAGCTTTGTTTTTTTGCATTTTTTGTTTGGTTTTTATATTGCTTTTTCCCTTTTGCTGTGATATACTGAGACAAATTTCAATAATTCGCACAAAGTGCCGCACCTGCCGCCACGGGCATGTGCGGTGAAAAGGGAATCGGGTGAGAATCCCGAACGGTTGACAGTCGCTGTATGCTCCCGAAAGCTCTTCATTCATTGACGAAAGTCAGTCATTGGGAAACCGAGAAGGCAGAATGAAAAGCAAAAAGCCCATGCTTTATAGGGAGTGAGTCAGAAGACCTGCTTTGATGCCGCACCGCAAAGTGTTTTGGCACAGGAGCGGCAGTTTTGGTATGCGTTCTTTGGTCCGCATACTGATTTGCGTTTTCTCACGGAAAAACTCTGCCGTGATAATCCGATATGGATTATCACGGCTTTTTGTTTTCTTATCAGCACCGCAATGCGGTTTTATATATAAAAATCAATTTTGGGAGGAACAAAAGAAATGCAGAAGAACAAATTTTCAAACAGACTTTGGTCTCTGGTACTTATTCTCACGGTTATGCTGTGCAGCATGGCAATTCCCGCCGCTGCCGCAGAACCCGACGGAACACCTGAGAACCCATACAGAATCGGCACGCCCGAAGCACTTGCGGCTCTTGCAAACATTGACGAACCAATCGGATATGTCGTGCTGACCGATGATATTGATATGTCGGAGCTTGCGGATTGGTCCGCACCGACATGCATAATCAAAAATCTGACAGGCGGTTTTGACGGCAAGGGCTTCACAATCTCCAACCTGGAGCTTTCGGGCGGCACGGGATCATACTCATGGAGCGATGGCGCAAACCCCGTCAACACAGGTTTGATCGGCACACTCAGCGGAACTGTTCAGAATGTGATTCTGGAAAACATCTCAATCACGGAACAAATCGGCGGTGACAACAATGTCGGAGTTTTTGCAGGACAAATCGCCGAGGGCGGTGCAGGCAGAATCGTTAACTGCATTGCAAACGGCACAATCTCGGCAGCAGGCGGAAACACCAGAACCTACATAGGCGGTCTTGTCGGCTATATATTCGGAACAACCGACAACAACTCCTCTCTCGCTGTCACCGGCTGCATAGGAAATGTTTCCGTGACATGCGGCAGCTCGGGCTACGCAGGCGGTCTCATCGGCTGTGCTTCGGGCTACAGCAGTCTGACTGTGAGCAAATGCGCGGCTTTGCGCGATGTTCTCGGAAGCTCAGCAAACCGTGCCGGAATTTTAGGCAACTGGATGTCACGTGAGCTCACTCTTTCTCTGAGCGACAGCTATTTTGCGGGAAATGCTCCATACGGAATAACATGCAATTCAAGATACATAACACCATCTGTTACCGCTGAGGGCTTTTATTACAACAGTGCCGTCTCAAATCTGGTGAACGAACGCACAACTCAGCCGACGGGTGCTGAAGGACTCGACATTGACGGACTGAAAAATCTTTCCATTGACGGATTTGCGGTTCAGAGCGGAAAATATGACGAATTTCCCGTTCCGATTTGGACTCCCGCCGAACCGCTGACTCCCGAAGTGCCTCAATTCTCCTGCACGGTCAGCTTCCGCGGCACAGAGGACGGAACTGTCAGTCTTTTCAAGGACAGTGAGAGCATCTCTGCCGCGAACGGTGAATATATCCTGACAGAAAAGGGCGAATACACCTACACCGTGACAGACTTTGAGGACTATGACGATATTACGGACGGCAGCTTCACTGTCGGCGACGGCGATAATGAGGGAGAGAAAATCATCTGGGTTCACCCTGTATATAAAACAGTTCCGCTCACAGGCGAAGGCACCGAAGAAAATCCGTATGTGATTTCCTCCGCAAAGGAGCTATGCACTCTTGCAAACAGAATCAACAATGGCAACGATGCGGAATCACATGTCAAGCTTGACAATGACATATCGTTCAGCGGTTCATGGACGCCTCTCGGCAAGAACTCCGTATATGCATTCCGCGGAAGCTTTGACGGAAATAATCACAGCGTAACCGTCACCGTTGACAATCCCAAGCTGAGCTATTTCGGATTTTTCGGCTGCATTACCGATGCCGAGATTAAAAATCTCACCGTGAACGGTGAAATATACTGCTCAAGCACTGCCGCATATGTCGGAGGACTCACAGGCAGAGCACGCGGAAACGTATTGATTGAGAACTGCACCAACAATGCCACAGTATCAGCAAAGGTCAGCAGCTGCATCGGAATCGGCGGACTGGTCGGCGGATATGATGATAACATAGAATACGAATGGAAAAATATCCGTCTCCTTGTCAGGGACAGCGCAAACCGCGGCTTGATTATTGCCTCAGGTTCGGGCAGCAATGCATATGCAGGCGGCATTGTCGGCTCAAACGCAAACTGCACGGAACTGGTTAACTGTGAAAGTCTCGGCACAATCAGCACTCAGGGCATATGGCTCGGAGGTCTTCTGGGACAAAGCGGCAGTCAGATGGGCGACTGTCACCCGTCACTGACCGACTGCACGGTTTCTGCCGTCTTAATCGGAACACCGGACAAAACAAACAGGCTGTACGGAAAAGGCTCTCTTGCCGAAAAGTATATTACAGGCAGCGGCGACAACACATATGACGGCGGCAGCACAACCGACAATGCACTGCTTCTTGAAGCTGCGAAATATGCAGATGTTATTGCAGCCCCCTCTTCCGCCTCTGCCGGCGATAATCTGACACTGCTGAAGGACGGAGAGTCTGCTGACGGTTCAATTTCTCTCTCATGCAGTCAGAACGAGGAAGACAAAGAGCTGTCATATCTTTCATGCACAGAGAACGGAATCAGTCTTGCGAAGCTCAACACAACAGGAAAAGCTGTTGAGGCAACCGCCACGCTGCGTCTGGCGGATGAGAGCGGCAACGCGCTGCGCAAGCCAATCACCGTGAACATATATCCGTCAGAGACGGGCAGCACCGAAACCGCACGTCAACGGCTGATGAACAACATCGCCGCGTCATACTCAGGCAAATCGGGAGACTGGGTTGTCTTTGATATGACGGCATATGAGCTTCTCGGCTTCGGCGCAAACACAACAAACCGTGAGAACTATCTGAATCTCACCGTCAACGCACTTGCAGGAAACAGTGCATTAGTCACCGACCGCGCAAAAGCTGAAATCATTCTTTCCGCACTCGGAGTTGACAGCACACAGCTGACACCGTTTGAGGGAGACTCTTTCAGCAATGCCGAAAAGCTTCAGGCAATGAACCTTGGCAGCAGTCACTATTCCGCGCCGTGGGTATTGCTTGCCGAGGAGGCAGGAAAGCTTGAACTCACGGACGAACAGCGCAGCAAAATGATTTCCCTGCTTCTTGACAAGCAGAGCGAAAACGGACTTTTCCAATCTGTTTGGGGAGGCGAAAAATATGACGATGCCGACACAACAGCAACAGCACTTGCGGCGCTTGCGAGATTCTGCGCGGAAAACGATGCCGTCAGAGACTTTGCAGACAAAGCTCTGAGCGGTTTGAGCAATGCACAGGGAGCAAACGGTTCATTCGGAAACGCAAACTCCGACGCAATGGTCATCATCGGACTTGCCGCAATGGGAATCGACCCCGAAACCGATTCAAGGTTTGTCAAATGCGGTTGCAGTCTTGCGGACGCGCTCATGCTCTATGTCAGCGACAGTTCAAACGGCTTCACTGCAAGCTTCTCGACAGACTCGCAAGGCGAAAAGGCTCAGGCTCTTGCAACCGAACAGGGTTTCCGTGCACTCATCACGCTTGAACAGCTGAAAAAGTCAGGAGGCAGCTTTAACATATACACCATGAAAACCTCTGACGGCACATCTGTCATTGAACCCATACCGTCGGAAACCTTTGCTTCATCAGGCGAAGGCGATGTTGAACTTCCCGATGACGTGCACATTTCTTCCGACGGTGAGACGAGCGGCAATTCAAACATAACAGTAAGCCTCAGCGTATTGTCGGATAAGAGCCTTGAATGGCTGTCAACAGGTGTGACCATGCCAAAAGGCGCAACCGTGGCTGACGTGCTTAAGAAAGCCTTTTCCGACGCAGGTATATCTGCTGCCGGTCTTGACAACGGATATATTTCATCTGTCACATACGGCGATATAACTCTCTCGCAATGTGACAACGGCCCGAACAGCGGCTGGATGTATAAGGTCAACGGCACCGCTCCGAAAAACACCGGAATTTCAGACTACAAGCTCAAGTCGGGCGACAGCGTTACGCTTTATTACACCAATGACTACACAACCGAAGAAGAAACAAAATCATGGGGCGGCGGACACGGCTCGTCAGGTTCAAGCACTGCCGACACCCCGAAGGAGGACACTCCTTCCTCAGAGGAAAATAACGATACGCCAAAATCCGACAGCAAATCTTTGGAAAGTCTCATTGATGTCAGCACGGACGCATGGTATTTTGATGCAGTTCGGTATGTCATTGATGGCAAGCTTATGAAAGGCATTTCCGAAAATGAGTTTGCGCCCGAAGCAAGCCTCACGCGTGCAATGTTTGTGACCATTCTTCACAGAGCCGAAAACGAACCCGAATCACAGGGAAAGACGTTCAGTGATGTTCCGAGCGGCAACTGGTTTTCAAACGCTGTTGCATGGGCAAGCAGTTTCGGAATTGTGAGCGGAGTCTCCGACACCGAGTTTGCACCCGATGACAACATAACGCGCGAGCAGATGGCGGTCATTATGTTCAGATATGCAAAATATAAAGGCGTTGATGTATCTGTCGGAGAGGACACCAACATTCTTTCATACAGCGATGCGGATGAGATTTCGGACTATGCAGCCGAAGCATTGCAGTGGACGGCAGGAAGCGGTATTATGTCAGGAAAGAGCAGCACAACGCTCAATCCTCTTGACAATGCAACACGTGCCGAAACCGCAGCGGTAATTATGAGATTTATTGAAGCTATAAAATAATGAATGCATAATCAATCGGAGCTGACCGTTAAAATCAGCTCCGATTGAATTTTTTTAATTTTTTTTTACAAAAAGGGTTGCATTTTCTGCAAAAGTGTGGTAAAATATATAATCGTTGGCGGCGAATCAAACTTTGCTGCACATGCGCCGGTAGCTCAGCTGGATAGAGTGACTGGCTACGAACCAGTAGGTCGGGGGTTCGAGTCCCTTCCGGCGCACCACATCACGGCAAGCCAAAAGGCTTGCCGTATTTTTTGTAAAAAATACGGTTTCGCTTTATCTGCTGCCGCTATACGGCAGCAGGGTGGTTTATTTTTGCTTATTTTAACACACTGCACACCTTGGGAAATCCGCTATATTCTTCCCGTCCTTCTGAATTTACCGGGGGTTATGCCTGTATATTTCTTAAATTGTCTGATGAAATGATACTGGCTGTGAAAGCCGCAAAGCTCCGCAATGCTTTCAACGGCACTATCCCCGCGCAGCAGCATAAGCTGCGCTCTCTGAAGCCTCAGATTGCACAAATCACGCAGAGGAGATATGCCGAATATCTCTTTATATACATAATAAAATCTCGATTCGCTCATTCTGACAAGGCGCGCCATCTCCTTAACGGTCCACTCGTATTGGTATCGGTCGTGTATCTCTTGCCTTGCCCGTGTGAATGCCTTTCTCTGTTCAGAATCATATGCCGGCGCGTCGCTGCAAAATTCAGACCTCGCAAGCAACGCAAAAAGCTTTTCACTCAGAGCGGAACAAACCGCCTCATACAGTCTTTCCTTTTTTATGCATTCAATCTCCATTTCGGAAATAATTTTTGTTATCTCCCTGCTGTATCTCGGATAATAAACCCGCTCAGATTCAATGTCATATTTTTTCATCAGCTCTCCGCAGCCGTCCTCCGCATGAAACCAATCATGAATCAAGCCGCACTCCAATGATGAAAATTTTTGTTCAGCATTCTTTTCCCATATGACACAGCCGCCCGGGTCGATTTGAACCTCTTTTCCCCTCAGTCTTGCCGTCACAGGCGTCAAAAAATGTATAAAAATATATGTTTGACCGATGTTCCTGTCAAGACAAAAGCCTTTGTCCTCTTTCCACATTGATTTTATCACCGTAATATCCACATTAATCACCAAATCCATTATATAATATAAAGTAGAAAAAGTCAATTTTTAAAAAGAAAAATACATTTACTTTTGCTCTACAGTATAATACAATAGCATTATAATACAAATATTTTTACGGGAGGAACAACAATGAACGCTCCGAGACAGGAACACCCTAATCCGCAGTTTCAAAGAGAGGATTGGATAAATCTTAACGGTGAGTGGGATTTTAAAATTGACTTTGAAATGAGCGGAGAGGAAAAAGGATATTACGCGTGTGACGGCTTTGAACAGAAAATAACTGTTCCGTTTTGCCCCGAGAGCGAGCTGTCGGGGATAAACAACAAGGACTTCATGCCGTGCGTGTGGTACAGACGGAATATTGAAATACCCGATGAATACGCCGAAAAGGAAGCAATTCTTCACTTCGGTGCGGTTGATTATCATGCAATCGTATATGTCAACGGCAAAAAGGCAGCCGAACACCGCGGCGGCTATACGCCGTTCTCCGTCAATATCACCGAACACCTCAAAGAATGCGGAAATTACATAACCGTTTGTGCTTATGATGACTTGAGAAGCAACAATCAGCCGTCAGGAAAGCAAAGCGAACGGCTCCGTTCATTTGGCTGCTGCTATACGCGGACAACGGGAATATGGCAAACCGTTTGGCTTGAATTTGCCGATAAAGCCTGCATTGAAAAAATCAAATTGACAACCGACATCAGCACGCCGTCTGTGACGGTCGGAATATATGCTTCCGAAAACGCTGTCGGAAAGGAGGCAACACTTGAGGCTTTTTGGGAAGACAAATCTGTCGGCACTCAAAGCCTGACCCTGCTTGCCCCGTTTTGCGAAACAACCGTTTTCCTTTCGGAAAAACACCTCTGGACAGTCGGCAACGGCGGTCTTTATGACCTCAGAATCACTCTGACCGATGGTGAAAAAGCCTTGGACAGTGTCAAATCATATTTCGGTCTCCGCAGCGTTTCCTTGGACGGCAGAGCCTTTAAGATAAACAACAGCACGGTTTTCGGAAGATTTGTGCTTGACCAGGGCTTTTATCCCGACGGAATCTACACCGCTCCGTCCGATGAGGCACTCAAAAATGACATTCTTTTTTCAATGCAGCTGGGTTTCAACGGAGCAAGACTTCACGAAAAGGTCTTTGAGCCGCGGTTTTTATACTGGGCTGACAAGCTGGGATATATGGTTTGGGGAGAGCATGCAAACTGGGGACTTGATATATCGGAGGCAGGACAGCTCCGACACTTTCTGCCCGAATGGACAGAAGCCGTCATGTGCGACATCAATCACCCGTCAGTCATCGGCTGGTGTCCGTTCAACGAAACATGGGACTTTCACGGAAAGCAGCAGTGCGACGCGATTCTCGAAATGACATATCATCTGACAAAAGCAATTGACCCGACAAGACCGGTGATAGACACAAGCGGCTTCATTCACGTCATAACCGACATATATGATGTTCATGACTATGAGCAAGACCCCGAAAAGTTTGCAGGCTTCTATGCCGGCATTGAAAACGGAGTTGTCACGGCAGAAATAGACAGAAACCCGAAATATTTAAACCGCCAGTCATACGACGGAAAATCACCTGTGTTCGTGAGCGAATACGGCGGAATCAAGTGGACAAAAACTCCCGATGACGGCTGGGGATACGGCAACGCTCCGAAAACGGAAGCTGAGTTTCTTGAAAGATACAAGGGACTTGCGGAAGCACTTCTCGGCAACAAAAACATCATGGGCTTTTGCTACACTCAGCTATATGACGTTGAACAGGAGCAAAACGGGCTTATGACATATGAAAGAGAATTTAAATTCGACCCGAAGCTCATCAGAAAAATAAACACACAGAAGGCGGCAATAGAAGGTCTTGAATAATCAACGCCGTACGGAGGGCATTAAAAACACTCCCTCCGTACGGCATTTTTTAATCCTCCGAAAGCGGATATTTCATACCGAGCATTTCATATTTTGCTCCTGCAAAACGGTTATATGGCAGCAGTTCAAGCTTTGCGCCGTCCGCAATTTCTCTGATTTTTCTCAGGTTTTCCTCCGTGTCCGTGATATGCGGTATCTGCGGCACGCGAAGCACAAAATCCTTTCCGCTCATCTTCAGCCACTCTATGTTTTTCAGGATTTTCTCATTGGATACGCCCGTGTTTTTAATATGTTCTTCATTGTCCGCAAGCTTTATGTCCTGCATAACAAAATCCATTTTTGAAATCACTTTTTTATATGTCTCCAAATCCGCATATCCGCTCGTCTGAATTGCGCGATGCACACCGCAAAGCCCATCGGCGACCTCCATGACAAAATCCGCCTGCAAAAGCGGTTCGCCGCCCGAGAACGTCACTCCTCCGTCCATAGCTTTTAAAACCGCGGCATTAGAATTTATTTTTTCCGCAAGCGCGTCCGCCTCAATTTCTCTTCCCGATACGCTTATGCAGCCGTTCGGACAGGCATGAATGCACCTGTCATACGGTTTGCACTCCTCATGTGTGCAGGATGTCCTGCACCGTCCGCAATGCACGCAGAGATTGTTTTTAATCATCAGCTGCGGCACGGGCAGCAAGCCCTCGGGGTTGTGACACCAGCGGCAGCGCAGAGGACACCCCTTCAGGAAAACCGTTATCCGCGCCCCGGGGCCGTCATGGATTGAGAACTCCTTTATGTCAAATATTGTTCCCTTCATTGCTCATCACCCTAAACGGAATACTGCTGACGGCTCATAACATGGTCCTGATATTCCTTGTCAAGCTCAACAAAATATGCACTCCAGCCCCAGATTCTCACAACAAGCTGCCTGTGATTTTCGGGGTGAATCTGTGCGTCCTTCATGACCTCACTGTTCACCGCATTGAGCTGAAGCTGATGTCCGCCCATGTCAATGAAGGTCTTAACCAGCATTGCAACCTTTTTTATGCAGTCCTCACCATCAAACATTGATGACGCAAATTCGAGGGTGAGCGGTCCGCCGTTTATTGTTTTTGTGAAATCGGGCTTGGTGAACGACCTGACAACCGAAATCGGTCCGTTTATTCTTGCAAACAGACTCGGCGAGAAATTCGTTCCTAACGGCTCCTTCGCACGTCTGCCGTCAGGCGATGCTCCGATTTCGTCCGCATGCCACAGATAATACATTGCAGAACCCGTTCCCGCGCGGAATTTTCCGCCTCGGCAGTTCACCCTGCCGTCCAGAGCCGCCGAAAACGCGTCAAGCAGCATGATTGCCGAGTTGTCGGCAATACAATCATTGTTGCCCATCTTCGGGGCTTCATAGCGCAGAATCGGCAGCAGCTCACCGTGCTTTTCAAAGTTGCTGTCAACCGCCTCAATCAGTGTCTTTTTGCTTATCGTTTTTTCGCCGAAAACATATTTTTCAATCACTGCCAGCGAATCTGCCGCAGTTGCCGTGCCTGTTCCGTGGACACCGAAATTGTTATATTTCGCGCCGTCATATATTCCCCCGTCAATCAGGCAGTTCATGAACGGAGACGGAACGAACCACAGATTTTTGATTCCGCTGCATATTTTGTCGCACTGCGCATTAATCTCGCGTCTGACAGCATCACAGAACTCATCAAAGCTTTCGCAGTTTTCAAGGTCGCGGTGAAGGCAGACATCAATCACCTTCGGAAACGAAAGTGCCGCAATGTTTGCAACATCTCCGCCCACCTTCGGAATGATGAACTCCCAGCACGCCGCAACGGCATAGTCCCTTGCGTCCTTCAAATCATATCCGAGTCTGACCAAGCCGTCAATCACAACATCGTCATTTGAATACTGCGGAAATCCAAGCCCCGCCTTTGTCAGCTCGCTGCCCTTTTCAAACACCTCAAGCGGTGTGTCGCGGCTCACTCTGATGTTTATTTTCGGGTCAATCATCATCAGGTTTCGGCTTGCCGTCAGGCACAGCTCAGACAGGAGGTTGAACACGGGTCTGCCGTCCTCATCAACACCGCCCAAAACCATGCTCTGTCCGTTGTCACCCTGCTGAACTCCCGGATAAAGATCGCTGTCCTTGTTGAAGGACAGGAAGAAATCTTCAAGCAGTTCAGGCGCCGTCTCCTCGGTATATATGCCCTTTTCCATATCAGCCTTCAGGTACGGAAACATATATTTATCAAATCTTCCCGTTGTGTTGTGATAGTTTCCCTCCAGCCAAAGCGCAAAATGAATTATTCGGAAAAATTGCAGTGCCTCATAAAAGCTTTCCGCCCCATACCGCGGAACACGTCCGAGAACCGCCGCAAGTGCCGTCTTTCCCTGCCGCTCCGCCTCCGCTCTGTATCTGTCCGAAAGGTCAAAAATCGCATTAATCACTCTTTTCCCAAACTCATCGGCGTCCTTCTGAATCTCCAGCAAACCGACCGAAATCGCCCTTTCATAGTCGGGAGAAAGGTTTGACATATAACCCAGCTCATGAATATAGTGCTTTTTTCTTATTTCCTTCCATTCGTCCTCGGTGAAGCAATCGGGAATGCTTTTCACCGTCCGCATAAAACAGATTTTTTCGTTTTCAAGCAGCACAGGAGTTTCAAGCCCTGCCAGAAGCTCAAACCGCCTTGTCATTCTTTCCTTCGCGTCCAGTCCCTTTTCCGCAAAATCCTCCGCAAGATTCCCGCACTCGGGAAAATCCCTGCGGTATTTGTGATGACCGCCGCTCACTATCAAATCATAAAGCTCCTTGTTCATAAAATATCGCGCCCCTTTTTCCATTATCGTTAATGTAAATATATCATAAAATATGCCTCCTGTCAATAACGGGAGGCGTATTTTTTACAGTTTTTTTGTTGTTTCCCTGTCAATTACCTTTGTCGGAAGCACAAACTGAAAAACCGCGTCGGTTTTTTTGTCTATGACCTCCATGAGTGTCTCAACGGCTTTCAGCGACATTTTTGTTTTTGAAGATGTGACCGAGGTCAGCATAACCGAAAGGCAGAACTTTGACGCAATATTGTCAAAACCAATCACCGACTTGTCCTCAGGCACCGATTTCCCGAGCTTTTTCAGATAATAGCAGACCTGAAGCGCAATCATGTCGCTGAAGCAGATGATTCCCGTGCATTCGGGGTGTTCCTTCAGCGCACCGAAAATATGCGCGTCGTTTGCTGCGAGTCCGACCGTCTCGAAAATCAGATCCTCCTTCTTCAAGCCGTTGTCAAACGCCGCACGCCGCGCCCCCTCAAGCCTGTCGCGCGAGCTTGAAATATATTCCGGTCCCGCAATGAACAAAAGCTTTTTGTGGTTCAGCTTAATTAAATGCTCCGCCGCCGCATAGCCTCCGTTTAAGTCATCGCAGATGACATAGTTTGAAAGCTTTCCCTCAAAGCGTCTGCCGAACAGGACATACGGAATGCCGTTTTTGTTTATGAAATCAATGTTATCCCGTGTTTTCTGAACGGGACACATGATGATTCCGTCAACATTTTTGCTGATTGCCGAAATAATCGCCGCACGCTCCAGCCTTTCGTCCTCATCTGTGTTCAGGATAAAGGCACTGTAGCCGTATTCCCTCAGCTTTGCCTCCATTTCCTTTATCATAATCGAAAAATGCGGATTCGATATATCTCCGACAATAATTGCAATTGTTTTGCTTCTTCCCGAACGCAGCGCGCCTGCGGATATGTTTGCGATGTAGCCCATCTCCTCCGCAACGCTTTTTATATATTCCTTTGTTTTCTCCGCAATGTCGGGCTTGTTCAGCAGTGCATGCGACACCGTGTTCACCGAATATCCCGTCTTTTTTGCAATATCAGCCAATGTAACCGCTTTCATTCTTCTTCTCCGTTCCGTTCCTTCATTATGTATAATTATATACTTAAAAAAGAATTTCGTCAATATATATTGACAAAGCCGTCTCCGTAATGCTATAATATTTTATACATTAACGGTAATGTTAATTCTGATACAAGGAGCTGGTTTGGTGTATTCGGCATATTTAAGAAAACAAAACAATGAACTTCAAGACTTCAATGTGAAGGCTGAAACAAAAAGCATTGACGGTGTCACTGCGGTTTTTGTGAACGGCTTTTCGCGCGACGTTCTGGATTCGGAATTTGGAGCAGGCATTGACTTTGACATTGAGTGCAGCGAGTGGATGGCAGATTTCCGCCACAGCGATTTTTGGTGTATGCCCGCATTCGGCGAAAGCCTGTCCGATGTTCCGAACGAAACTCAGGGACTGATCTACAGGAAATCCGACAAAAGCTTCGGCGTCATTTTGCCTGTTGTGTCCGAGAAATATAAATGTGTTCTCTGCGGAAACGAAAACGGCGGTCTCACTGCAAAGCTGTTCAGCTGGGCAACACTCAGCTCATGCCGTGCGCTTGCATTTGTGACGTGCGAGGGTGACAATCCTTTCACGCTTTTGCAAAAGTGTGCCGAAACCGCACTGAAGCTTCTCGGAAACGGCTGCCGAACCCGAACAGAGCGCAGATACCCCGAGATTTTTGAATATCTCGGCTGGTGCAGCTGGGACGCCATGGAAATCCGCGTCTGTGAGGAAGATTTGGTCAGAAAATGCCGCGAGTTCCGCGAAAAGGACATTCCCGTCCGCTGGGCAATTATTGACGATATGTGGGCGGAGGTTCACGATTTTTATGACGCGGAATATAAAGACCGTCCCGAAATGTTTCAGATTATGCACGGCTCAAAGCTCTTTTCGTTCAAGGCAGACCCGAAAAGGTTTCCGAACGGGCTTAAAGCCTGCATTGACAAAATGAACGGTTTCGGAATCAAGGTCGGAATGTGGCACCCCACAACGGGCTACTGGATGGGAATTGACACAGACGGCGAGATATACAAAGACCTGAAAGACAATCTCATATGCTGCGAGAACGGAAAATGCGTTCATCACTACAGCACAGACAAGGCTTTTGCATTCTACAACGCATTTCATGAATATCTGCAAAACAGCGGTGCGGAATTTATCAAAATTGACAATCAGAGCGGAATCATACCGAAATGCTATAAGGGCATGGCACCTGTCGGCGAAATTGCGAGGGAATATCACAACGCAATGGAGGCGTCGGTCGGAATGCATTTTGACAACGCAATGATAAACTGCATGGGCATGGCGAGTGAGGACATGTGGAACAGAAAGGTCAGCCCGATTTCACGCTGCAGTGATGATTTTCTGCCCGAGAACAGCGCATGGTTTCTGAAGCACATAATGCAGTGTTCATATAATGACCTGATTCAGGGGCAGCTCTACTACTGTGACTGGGATATGTGGTGGACAGATGACGGTCAGGCAGAGAAAAACAGCATTCTGCGCGCAGTCAGCGGCGGACCGATTTATGTGAGCGACAAGCTTGACCGAAGCAAAAGAGAGATTTTAATGCCGCTTGTGCTTTCTGACGGAAAAATTCTGCGCTGTGACCGTCCTGCAATGCCGTCAGCCGACTGCATTACGCAAAATCCGCTTTCATCGGGCAAGGTGTTCAAGCTCCAGAATATATGCGGCGAATGCGGTGTCATTGCGGCATTCAACATTGACAGTGAAAACAAACCCGTCAGCGGAGCTGTTTCGCCGTCAGACATTGACGGAATCGAAGGCGAAGAATTTGCTGTTTATGAGCATTTTTCACGCGAGCTTAAAATTCTCAAAAAGGACGAAAGCTTTGATTTGAAGCTCAAAGACGGCAATGACTACCGTTTGTTTGTTGTGTCGCCAATCAGGGACGGCTTTGCAGTCATCGGACGCACAGACAAGTTCATCTCGCCCAAAACCGTGAAAGCCATTGTCGGACGCGAGATTCTCCTTGCTGAGAACGGGGAATATGCAGTGGTCGAGGACGGAAAGCTGATTGTCCGTCAGCCGTGAAAACCCCTGACAGTTTAACGCTCCGAAACGCAGAAAAGGAAGAGAAAATCACAAATCACAGAAAACGCAACGCTGCGGCTCGGTTCGGCTGAGGCGTAAAATCAATTTTTGATTTTACATCAGACCGTTCCTCAACCTGTGTTCCAAGGCTTTTTTCCGTTTCACAAAAAACAAAAAGGCTGTTTAAAAGTCAAACCGACTTTTAAACAGCCCATTTTTTTAATCTTCAGCCGTGTTTTGCTTAATCAGTCAAAACAACACCGTTTCCGACAGGCTTGAGAGACTCAGTTTCCCAGTTGAAGATTTTAACCGAGTCACCCGAAACACCGAAGTTTTCAATTGTGATGATTGACGGGCAATCCTTACCGCTTCCGAGTGCCGACACCTTGGTGTCCGCAAGCTTTCCGCCGCTGTATGACGCCGCAATCAGCATTGTGTCTTTGTCAGTGTTTATAATCTTGCGGAGCTTCAGAGTTCCGTTTTCATATGAAACAAGTCCGTATGCGCCGTTTGCGTCACTTGCCGCCGTGCGGACCGTTATATTGTCAAAATATACAAGACCGCATTTTTCCGCGGTGAACGAATCCTTTGTTACGGGATTTTTTTCGTTACGCTCCATGCCGAGATATACATAACCGATGTTTTTGTTGTCGCTGTTACGCAAGTTACATTTTCCGACATACTTTCCGTTCAGGTATGTTTCAAGATAACCGCCTGCATAATCAAACTTCATGGTTATGTTTGACCACTCGCCGACAGTCAGAACATTGTTTGCCGCATTATTGTCGGCAAACGCAGCCGCATTGGAACCGTCGAAAGCATTGAGGTACGGGGCTGAACTGTCCTTAATCATATAGCATATTCCGCCGGTGATCTTTCCGTCTGCATTAATAACACGGATTTCCGTTCTCGGAGTTGACTCCGTGGGAAGAATGTCAAGGCTCACATATTGCACATCAGCCGCACTTGTGTCGTTTTCCACCTTGCGGTAAAGACCGCTCTGCACACCCAGTCCGGTCACATTGTCGTTTCTTGTTGCAATCTTTTTCAGTTCAAGCACGCGGTTCTCTGAATCCTTGGGATCAGCAGCCACAGACGGAATTTCAAGATTTGTCGAAGCTGCATCCACCGTTGTCCATGCATCACTTGTCGACGCATTCCATTTGCTGAACGTTGACGGAATCTGCGCGTCCGTCATATATTCCTCAAAATACATATTCGTGCGCTCTGCCGCAACATTCAAGAGAATGCTCTTTTGTGCTCCTTCATATTCCGCTGTCAAAAGCACAGGTGCGTCAAATGCAGTGCGGACAACCTTTCCATTGTTTGAAATCACATCGGGATCTGAGCTTGACCATTCAATTGAATAGTTCACATCGCCCTCGGTTATTGTCACAGGCAGCTTCAAATCTGTTGTGATTGCTCCGCGCTCCGTGTTTGCGTTTCTAATCGCCTCAAAATCAATCTGTGCAAGCGGATTGAATGCCGCAATCGTTATGTCATTAAAAGTTTTTGTGCCGACAGTCTCATCTCCGCTGATGAACGTTGCCGTCAGGCTTGTGACCTTATCTTCCTTGCCATGCGTCACTGCGCCGTTCTCCGCAACGCCTTCTCCGCTCCACTTAACAGTCCAGTCTGCACCGAGACCGCTGAACACGGTCGGCAGCGACGCACCCGAAACTGTGTCGCCGCTCTCGCCCGTAACCTCGGCAAAGCTCAGCTTTTCAATGCTGTTTTGCGAAACGGTTATGTCGTCAATCAAAAATGCGCTCGGAACACAGTTTCTGTCAATGTAGAAACAAAACGAGCCTATCTTCGCACCCTTTCCGCCCTCACAAGCGTCAAGTTCTTGCTTTATATTATCACAGGAAAATGCAGTTTTTCCTGTATACGTGTTTATGGAAATTGAATACGTTGACCACGCACTGTCAGACAAAACATGACTCTTTTCCGCATTCGTTTCGCCTCTGTTGCTTTCCGGAATTGTATCGGTTCTGAAAATGCCCGCACCATTTGCCTTTGCAGGATAATACGCTCCGCGAACCATTGATCCGTCCTGAATCAGTTTAAAAAGAGGTGCTCCCCATGTATCTCTGCCGCCCGTCTTTGTAGTCAGAGGAAAAGCTGTGCTGTTCGCCGTTCCATCATCACCAACATAAATATATATCTGAGGCGTTCCGCTGCTTTTCTTCAGCTTAAACGATATAGTCACATCACCCTCCAAGGCACTGTCAAAAACCACACCGTAACGTTCTTCATTTATGTTTTTTATTGTCGCATCAGAAGATGAAGAAACTCTTTGCACAGTGTTCTCATACTTTGCTGCCTTGTTGCCGTCATCTTCCGCCTCTGCTGTAAATACCGCTTTGTTCGTTGCCGCGGCAGGGTTTGTATTTGTGCTCGCCCATTTCCACGTTCCGCCGTTTACAGCCGGCGGTGTTTTTACCTCTCCGTTCTCAACGCCTGCAATTCTGCTGCCTGCAACAAACGCAGAATCTGAGAAATCCTCAGAATATACGTCGGACGCCTCGGCAGACACCAAAGCCGTGCCGCACACAAGGCACGACACCGTCACTGCTGCTGCGGTGATTCCCGACAAAATTCTTTTTAACATAAATTTTCACCTTTCCTTTCATATAATTCCGCAAGGGCGCAAAATGCGCCCCGCAGATTAAATGCGATCCACCTCAGCACACATCAGGAGATATGCGCCGCTGCCGTGAAGGTCATTCGCACAGGTCTCACGCCTGATGTAATGCTCATATGTTCCCTCATCAATGCACGTTCCGACACAGATTCCGTCCAGAATCGGCTTGCCGTTTTCATCGGCTCTCATTCTGTCAATCACGCCCTCAAACGCAAGCTTTGCGGACTTCTCCGCTCTGCCGTCCATGATTCCGAGGCGGAACGCCTTTGCCATGGAATATGCAATCAGGCATGTGCATGAAGTTTCAAGCCAGTTTCCTTCCGCCTTCGGCTTGTCGATGACCTGATACCACAAGCCGCTCACGTCCTGAACATTAAGCAGCGCACAAAGCGTTTTCGCGAGATTTTCCTTCACTCTTGCAGTGCCTTCATATTCATCTCCGAGAGTCTCCGCAATGTCAAGCGACGCAACCGTGAACCAGCCGAGTGCCCTGCCCCATTTTTCAGATGAAAGACCCGTTTTTTTGTCTGCCCATTCAGCAGTCTTGGTGTCGTCCCAGCCGTGGAACAAAAGCCCGTCCTTCGGGTCGCTCATATGCTCATACATCAGAATTGCCTGTCTGAGAGCAAGCTCGCCGAATTCACACTTGCCGCTCAGCTGTGCATATCTTGCGCAAAGCGGTCCGACCATATATAACCCGTCAAGCCACATCTGGTTCGGCTGTGACTTCATGTGCCAGAATCCGCCGTATGAGTTTTTCGGAAAGTCCTTCAGGCTCTCCGTCAGCTCCGCAATGGATTTCAGATAGTCCGCATCTCCCGTTTCGCGGTATTTGCGGAACAGGAGATTTCCTGCCTGACGAAAATCCAGCGATTCGGGCGAAATCCAGAAATGCCCGTCAATCCGCTTTGCGGTCTTGTCGGCATTCAGAACACATTCAAGATAGCGGTCGATATATTCGGCATACTCCGCTCTGCCGTCACGGAGAAAGCACTGCTCAACTCCCGAGAGGAAAACCCCCTGGTGATATGTGAAGTGTCCCTTGGGAGGCAGCTCCTCCGCAGGAATGTCCGCGATGTATGCGTCAATCATTTCCTCCGCATAGTTGACGGGGCGTTTGCCCCTGTAGGTATATGCCATACCGTTCTCCTCCGTTATCTCTTGTTATAGCGTTCGAGTGCCGCCTGTTTAAGTTCGATTGCGCGCTCAACCTTCAGCTTTTTGATGTCCTGAATGAAACTGTCATATTTGTCCATTGAAAGCGTTCCGATTATGAACTGTGTTGTCTTTTCCTTAACTGCCGATTCAACCTCTGTCATGATTGTGCTGTATTCGCTGTTTTCCTCAGCGGACATTGTTGCCTTGGGATACATCATCGGGTTTTCAATTTCATATCTTTCAAGCCATGCATCAAGTGCCGCCTGCTGCTGGGGTCTTGCGTAGTACTGCTCAATATATTTCTCGTCCTGAACAAACGGTCCGACATTCGACGCTCTGAAATATTTCAGCATTGCCTGAGGCATTGTCAAGCCGTCGGGGTTTTTCTTAATTTCATCGGTATATACGGGCGAACCGTCAACCATTGTGTAGCTGACACCCTCCGTGCCGAAGTTATAGAGCATGTGCCCCTCCTTGCTGTAGCCATAGTCAAGGTATCTTGCAGCAAGCTTGGGGTTTTTGCAGTTTGCCGAGATTGCAACGCTGCCGCCGCCGTAATACGGAGCGTCAATGTTTCCTATTATTGACGCATAAGGAAGGCTGAAGCCCTCAAGGTCAAAGCCTGTGTTTGAATTTTCCATTGATTCAAGCCATTTTCCAAGTCCGCTGCCGCCCGGGCCGTAGGTCACACCCGTTTTGCCGTTGAGTATGTTGGAATCCAATGTCTGGCTGTCAATCGAAACAAAGCCGTTGTCCAGAAGTCCCTTTTCATACCAGCCGTGAAGTGTTTCAACAGCCTTTTTATAGCTGTCGTCAAGAACACCGTAGCGCACGTCCTTGCCGTCTGCAACATAGAAGTCAAGATAGCCGCCCGCCATTGCGAGAGTCTGCTTCAGATAGCCCGTTGACAGCGGCGCTGACGCACCCTTTTTGTTTTTGAACTGTGTGAGAATGTTCTCCATGTCGTCAAGCGTTTCCGGAAGCTTCAGTCCAAGCTCGTCAAGCCAGTCGCGGCGGATAATCGGACCTGTTGAAACAAGCAGCTTTTCCGCACCGCGGACGAACGGGAATGCATAATACTGCCCGTCATCGGTTCTGATTGCTTTGTCAACCTCGGGGTTTTCGTCAAGATATGCCTTCAGATTCGGCAGTTCGCCGTTCTCCAGCATGTCATTCAGCGGAATTATCAGTTTTTCCTTAATTGCCTGTGCAGGACCGCCCGTATAGCCGTACCAGTTATATTCAACCAGATCGGGCAGCTCATTTGACGCCGCATAGAGCGCAAGTGTCTGTTTTTCCTGACCTGCCGCCGGGTGAACATATTCAATCTTCACTCCCGTTTGCTTTTCAAGCTCCTTTGCAATTTCGGTGTCGCCGAAGTTTTCGGCAAATGAGGTCAGGTTTGTGTTTGTTGCCATGAAATAGGTCAGCTTCACATCTGACGCAATCGGATAGCCTTCAAACTTGAAACTGTCGTCCGCGCCCGTTGTTTTGCCCTTGCCGCAGCCACAGAGCATTACCCCCGAAAGCGTCAGCAAAAGAGCGGTTTTTGTTGCGTTTCTTAACCTTTTTTTCATTCTCCTCTTTCCTTTCTCTTATATATAAATTTTATTTTTTTACCACAGTGAGCTGCCCTGAAGCTTTTTGTTCAGTGCATTGACAAAAATCAGCAGAGCAAAATTGATGACCGCGTTGAAAAGTCCGACAGCAGAGCTGAAGCTCCAGTCGAGGTCAATCAGACCTTTTCTGTATACATATGTCGAAATGACGTCCGCACGGCTCATGACCGCATCGTTATACAGAAGAATTATCTTTTCATAGCCGACATTGAGCATTTGTCCCATGCGCATTGTGAGCATGATGATTATTGTCGGAACGATTCCCGGCAGTGTGACGTGGAGCATTTGTCCGAACTTGCCCGCGCCGTCAATTTCAGCCGCCTCATAAAGCTGATGATCAATGCTGGTCAGTGCCGCAAGGTATATAATCGTGCCCCAGCCGACCTCCTGCCATATGTTTGAAACAACATAGACGGGAACGAAATTCTCGGCATAGTTGAGCAGGCTGACGGGTGTTCCTCCGAGCATTGCCACAATGTCGCCGATCAGTCCGTCGCTTTTTGTGAACTCCTTAATCAGTCCGCAGACAACCACAAGCGAGATGAAATGCGGCAGATATGTTATGTTCTGAGTGACCTTGAGAAACGGCTTGCAGCGGATTTCGTTCATCAGAAGTGCAAGGATTATCGGTGCGGGAAATCCGAACACAAGCGTTGCAAGGCTGATTCTCACAGTGTTCATGAATATTGTTCCGAAGGACGGCAGGGTCAGGAACGACAGGAAGTGTTTCAAGCCGACCCAGTCGCTCTCCCAGAAGCCAAGGCTCGGGCGATAGTCCATGAATGCAATCAGTGCGCCGTACATCGGCATATAGCACATAACCACAAAATATGCAACCACAGGTATCATCATCACGTAAAGCTGATTGTTGCGTTTGAAGTCCGCGCAGAAAACATGCTTAAAGCTCGGACCTTTTTGAGTGTTCTTTTCAATTTTCATCCCTTAACAGCTCCTATCATAACTCCGCCAACGAAGTATTTTTGCAAAAACGGATATACAACCAGAATCGGCACGGTTGTTGTGACAATTGTTGCATATTTGATGACTTCTCCGACCTCGACCTGGTCTGATGCGGCAGTTCCCGCCGCCATGTTTGATGTGTCATTTGCAATCAGAATTTCTCTCAGAATCAGCTGAACGGGGAACTTTGTGCGGTCCTTCAGATATATTGATGCATTGAACCATTCATTCCAGTGTGCAACCGCATAATACAGAATCATAACCGCAAGCACCGCCTTTGAAAGCGGAATGACAATCTTGAAAAGAATTGTCCAGTGGCTTGCGCCGTCAAGCTGTGCCGACTCGACAAGCGAATCGGGAATCCCGAAAAACGAGGTTCTCATAATCACCATGTTATACACATTCACAAGCCCCGGCAGGATTATTGCCCACCAGCTGTTGTTCAGATGAAGTATCTGCGTCACAACAAGATAGGTCGGTATCATACCGCCGTTGAAAAACATGGTGAAGATGATGAACTTGCTGAAAAACTTGTTCCAAAGCACCTGTTTTCTCGAAAGCACATATGCGCATATTGATGTGAGAATTATGTTCAGCACCGTTGTTGAAACAACGATGAAAATTGTGTTCATGAAGCCTCTTGTTATCATCGGGTTTCTGAACATCATCTCATATGCCGCAATGGAAAACCGCTGCGGACTCAACAGAATCCCCGAATATTTTGTCAGTTCGGTGCTGCTTGAAAATGATGCGCATATGACATACCACATCGGATAGAACATAACGCACGCAAGCACCACCAAAAAGGTGTAGTTGAAAATGTTGAATGCAATTCTCGCTTTTGTCTGTTTCATTTTCTCATTCTCCTCTCCCGTTTGTTCCGCCGCCGGCTGTGTCAATATGCTCCGTCAGCCCCGAAATTATTTTCGCCGCCTCCGCACGCGTTGCCTCGCCGAACGGGTCAAACATATTGTTTTCCCTGCCTCCGATAATTCCGAGCTTTTTCAGCGAATGCACAGCGGATTTTGCATAATCCGATATGCTGTCCTCATCGGCAAAGCCGCTTTCCTCAGCTTCCGCCGATACGCCGAGACGTTTCAGGACGCGTTCAATCATAACGCACAAATCCTGACGGCTGATGTTTTCTCCCGCGCCGAAACGTGTTTCGGTCACTCCGCCGACAATTCCTGCCTCATATGCCGCCATAACATACGGATAGAACCAGTCGTCAGCCGAAACATCAGCAAGCGTCTGACCTCCGTTTCCGTCATATTCACAGCCGAGAAGGCGTGTCAGCATTGTCACAAATTCCTCACGTGTGACGGTTGCCTCCGTGCCGAACTCCGTGCTGCTGACACCGTTCACAATGCCCATTTCATGAAGCTTCAGAATATATTCCTTTGCCCAGTGTCCCTCAACATCTTTGAACGGCACACCGCTTTGGGGTTCGGAAGGATTGTCTCCTCTTTCCTCTGTCGGAACATACGGGCTGATGACGCTTGCGCCGCCGCCACCGCCGCCGCCGGATCCTCCGCCGCCCTGCGTGCCGTCACTGCCCTTCGGCAAAGCCTTGACTGTCAGCTCGGTTTCAATTCTTTCGCTGACATTGCCCAGTGTCGCTGTCAGATAAAGCGTCACCTTTGTGTCAGCGCTTTGTCTTGTGACGGTGCCGCTGTCGGTCAGAACCGCTGTGTTCATGCTCTTCCATGTGAGAGTGCTGCCGTTTATTCCGACAGTCGGAAGTGTGATGTTTCCTGTTATATATCCAAAATTATACTTGCTTTCCAAAAGCTTTATTGCCTGCTGCGCGTCATAGAGAACCGCAATCGCCTCATCTGTTGTGCCGTCCTCATCATCGGAGATATAGTTTGCCTTTTTCACAAGAAGCTTGAAGGTTCTGCTTCTTGAGCCGCCATATTCGTTCTTCACCGTCACGGTGTAGGCAACCTCTCTGTCCTCGCTGCCTCTGTGAACAGTTCCGTCGTTTTCAACGGTTTGTGTGTCGGAAGAGGACGCGCTGACCGTGACTCCGTATTTTGAAAGGTCGGGAATCACTATATTCTTTGTTATTGCACCTATGTTCTGTGCCGCCAGGAATCCGAGTTCAAGCTGTTTCATGGCTTCCGCAAGGTCGCTTGAATAGTCAACCATACGCAGAATGCTCAAATCGTCAATATAAACCGTGTGAGTGTCGCGCGCCGTGCCGTCACTGCTGCCGACAGGCGGAACAAGCTTCAGCTTTATCGCCGACACCTCGGTTGAACCCGTGCTGTATGCAAACGGTGCTCCCCTCAGAATGCAATCATCACCGAGATAAATGTCCAGTGTGTTTGAATATGTGCTGAATACAATCGAAATGTCATTCCAGCTTCCGATGTTCAGCTTTCTGCTTGCCTTGTTTCCTGTATTTTTCTGATATACCGTGCCGTCCGCCTCAATGAATATGTCAATCTCTTCAAGACCCTCCCCGACAAACGGAGCTGTTATTCTGAACCGCAGATTTGACATTTTTTCAATGAACAGTCTGAATTTCACGCTGAAATCTCCCGAACGCGAAAGAGTCGGTATCAGGCTGTTAACCGTTGCGTCAGAGCCGCTTGAAACCCACGGCAGCTCTGTTGTTTTTTCAATCTTCATCACAGGGTTTGAACTGTCTGCCGGGTCAGCAGCAATGGTCGTTATCTGGTTTTTGTTTTTGTGTGTTGTTTTTCCGTCAACCGACTCTGTGAAGGTTTCTCCCTCCGCAAAGCTGTTGAAATCCTCATAGACAACTGCCACGCTGCCGTTCTTTTCGGCAACGGTGACAAGAAATTCCTTTTCCAGCGTCAAGCTGCCGCAGCTGATTGTTGCCTTCAGCGTGACAGCTCTGTTTTCCGAGGCAAACTCGGGGCGTTTCACCCTTCCGGCATAGTTTCCCGCACCGTCATCTTCAACGGTTATAAATTCACTGTCGGACTGCCACGAGATTTCCGTTCCGTAGCTCCATACCTTCGGCAGGAACAAATCCTCACTCACAAGGTCAATCGGCTCTGCACTCAGTTTCCTGAATGTGAGCTGCTGTGCCGCCTCGTTCAGAAGCTCATCGGGCGTGCCGTATGCCGCAACGGTGAATCTGAACTCCTTGCTTCTGACTGCTGTGCCGCGCGTCAGAGTCAAGGTCAGCACAACAGCCTCGTCACTGCTGCCGATTGTCGGACGTGTCACCGTGCCGTCATTTGAAACAACCTCTGTTTTGTCCGAGCTCCAGACAGCACCGATTCCATAGCCGAAATCTTCCGTAAGATGAAGGCTTTGTTTTATTGCCGTCAAATCTGTTTCATAGCTTATGTCCGCAAATCCGATTCCGTCCAGGATTTCCTGAAGAAATTCTTCATTCGGCGGCAGGCAAATCACTGTGACGGTGTATTCACGGCTGACCGTTGTTCCTCCGTTTTCAAATGCTGCCGTTATTGTTGCGTCAACATTTCCGACCTCATTTTCGGGACGGGTGACGCGAACCGCCGCACCGTCCGTCACCAAATACGGGCTTGAACTGCTCCAGCTTATCGCCGACTCATACACCGAGCCTGTCTGCGGAACGGAAAAATCAGCCTTCACCTCGCGCGGAATCTCTATATCCGCCATATCCGCCTCAATCTTCTTGCTTGCCGACAATCTCACAACAAACGGAAATTCCTTGGTCACGGTGTATCCCGCAATCTCGAAAAGCGCGGTCAGCGTCACGGCTGTGTCGTCCTCAATCTCCATGACATATCCGCGGTCGGTCAGCAGGTTCGGGCAGTCTGAGCTCCATGTGATTCTCGCGCCGTAGGCTCCTTCGTCAGGAAGCGTCAGATCCTTTGTGATCTTCTGCCATGCTTCATCTGTCAGCACTTCATAGGTCACGGCGTCAGCCGCCTCACTCAGCATTACAGCAGCTGAAAGAACGGTGAACTCCAGCTCACGTCTTGCCGACACCTCGCCGAGTGTCACCTCTGCCGTGAGCGTCACTCTGCCCGTTTCGTTTTCCCTGATGTGAACCGTGCCGTCACTTTCCATGGTTTCCGCGTCCGATGTGCTCCATGTGATCTGCGCACCGTCCCACTCACTTGGCAGTGCTGCAAGATTTTTTGAAATTTTATCCCACGGTTCATCTGTAATGCCCGAACCGTTCAGCAGAACATTCAGAATGTCATCAACCGTTTCCTCATTCGATGCACCGTCATTCGGGGCAATCCTGAACGGGAACGCCAGCTCCGCAGAAGCCGCTTCATATCTTCCATCGGGATACGGGAGCTTGATTTCCGCCGTCATTGCCGCCGGTATGCTGCAATTTTTTCTTTCTCTGATGTTTCCCGAATCCGACAGCATTTCGGGCTTTGCGCTTTTCCATGTTATTGTGCAGCCGTCCTCACCGTCCGGAAGAATGAGATCATCTGAAATTCTCGGAAAATCCGCAGCCTGCGCCATGATTGATGCCTTCAGGCTTTCCGCCTTTTGTTCGAGTGTTTCGCTTTCGTCCTTATAAATCATAATATTATCAAGCAGAACGCTGTCGCCCCAAACGCGGATTTTAAACGAGCTGACCGTCTCAAGACCGTCGGGCAGGCTTTCCTCTCTTTGCTCCGCACCGTCGGACATCAGCTTAAATTTTCCGTCCTTGACCGCAGCTTCAACACTCTTCCATTCACCGCCCGAAAGTGCGCCGAGACTGACTGCCGCAGCCTCGCCTGTTCCCGAATAAAGCACAAGCTCTGCCTCCGCATTCTGCGGAACATTAATATCAAAGGCAATGTTCACGGACGTGTCAATCGGAGTGCGCTGTGATTTCAGAACGGGCAGACCGCCGTTTATGTAATAAATATCCGTTCCGTATGCACTGCCAAGCTCAGCCGCACTTTGCTTCAGCATCTCACCGGCCACAGTGTTTGCAGCAAGTTCGGTATATACATTGCCGTAGGTTTCCCTGTCGCCCTTGAAAAGCGCGGTTGTGTGTCCGCACATATTTTTTGAACCGCTTGTGTTTGCACTTGTGTTCTTTGCGCCTATGGGATAGTATCTGACAGCATTCCCTGTTTTCGGATTTGTTTCAACAGTACAGCTGCCGCCCGTATAACAATTGTTAACCGCTGTCTTTGCAGATGTTTCACCGAAGCTCAGTCCGAATATTCCGCCCGTCAGAGAACCCCATGAGCTGTATATGTATATATCCGCAGAATAGCAGGCAGTCATTTTTGTTCCCTTGCCGAGTGCGCCTGCCACCGGAGCAATCAGATCCAGCACGCGCGACGCTTCCTTGTCGTCCGAACGGTTCAGGCGCAGGCTTGCGTCTTTCACATAACAGTTCTCAATTTCGCCCGTCATATATCCGACAAGTGCCGCCATCGTTATCTTTCCCGTGCCCGTGCTTGTCACACTGACATCTGCACCGCTGACACCGAGGTTTGAAACGCTGCCCTCAACATATCCGAAAACACCAATGTTGCCTCCGCCATAGGACTTTGTGATTTTCAGGTTTTTGATTTCGTTGCCGTCTCCGTCAAACGACCCCTTAAACTTTGAATTAGCTCCGCCGATCGGCGTCCATTCCTTGTTGTCAAGGTCAACGCTGCATTTCAGCGTGAAACGCTTTCCTTCAAGGCTGTTGCCGTCCGCAACAAGCTTTGAAAGTCCTGCAAGCTCTGCGGCGGAGTTAATCTCATAGCTTTCCGCCGTTCCGTCTCCGAACCAATTCACATCACGGGTTGAGCCGTCCCAGACATCTGTGACGCTTCCGATTTCATATTCCGCACTTCCGAATGCGCCCCCGCTCAGTGCCGAAAGCTTCAGAACACTGCCCTTTTCGGTGTCAAAGCCCTTCACCGCATTCACGTTCTCCGTGCCGAGAAACCCATATTCGCCTGCCGTGTTGCAGTCATTTGCAAGGAACACGGTTTTTGGGTTCGTCAGGGTCAGTGTCGGATCGGTGTTTTCCGCTGTCAGAACAGAAATTCCGTATGTGCCGTTCTCCGCTGTCAGAACGTCAAATTTGTCTGCGCTGCTCTCAGCAGTCAGAACATTAATTTCGTCTGCACTGCTCTCAGCCGTCAGAACGTCAAATTTGTCTGCACTGCTCTCAGCCGTCAGAACATTAATTTCGTCTGCACTGCTTTCAGCCGCCAAATCTGCGTTATCCCCTGCCGACGCTGCGCAGCTCATGCTTTGAAGCACCATTGTCAAACACAAAACGGTCAAAAGTAACCTTTTCATAATTCTTCCTCCTTTACTTAAAGATGTAAATATCCTTCGTGACGTTATAGCGTGTTCTCACAAAAATGCTTTCATTGAGCATTATGTCGTGAATCGTGGCTTTTTCCGCCTTTTGGGTTTTATTGTTCCAGCGAATGACATTCACGCCGTCATTCACCGACACAGCAGCGTCCGCACCGCAGTCAACAAGCATATTCGGCATGTCATATGCGGCAACCGTTCCGCTGATCACTCTTATCTTTGCATTGCTGTTCTCATTGTTTTTATAGTTCCATTGCTGATAATGCGGAATTGAATTTTGATCAAAGTCCTCAATTGCACGGAACAGGATTATCTTTTCCGTCTCGTCCGATGTTTTTGCACGGCTTCGTTCCTCTTTGTTCGTCAGATACTGAATCAGCATTCCTTCGCGGAGAAGGTCGCGGCTGTCCGAGTTTTTCTCCAGACTGTCCGCCACCGCAACAGTCACCTCCGTGCCGTCCTGCCAGCCCGTGATGCAGCTCACGGTTTCATCTCCGTCGATATACGAGCCTACGCTCTCAATCAGCATGACAGGTCCGTTTGTCATATCAAGCATATATCTGTAACCGTAATTTGTCGGTATGTGTGTTTTTATCACAACCGCACCAACGCGATTGTCAACAATATCATAGAGCTGAACATCATATGCCGCAGAGGACATCATCGTCACCGCGCGTCCCGACTTGAAAAGCTCAACTTCGTCTCCCGCACTCGGAATGTAGAACCCGATTGTGTTTGCGTCAACGAGATACCGTCCGTCTATTGTTCCGTTATAGTAGGAATAGCTGTAGGTCGTGTCAACACATTCGCCCCACATATCACTGTTTTGCGCGGAATCCGAAAGATACAGCTCTCTCAGCTTTCCTTCATTGTCGGTTTTATATTTCACCGTCTGCCGTCCGACACCGTCCGTCCCTGCCAGCTTGCTGCAAAGGCTGTCAAATGCATGAGTTCGTGTCGCATATGAACCGCCCTCCGCCATGCCGCAGCGGAGTGAATCGTTCTCCGACACGGTGTAGTCCTCCAGCTTGTTTTCTTCATTCAAAATTCTCAGGTTCAGAGTTTTGCTGCCGATTGACTTCGTTTCAACCGCGGCATCGGCAATATATCCATACCGCACCTCGTTTTTTCTGTCCGTCTCTTTGGTGTGTGCAATCTCGCCGAAATAATCAAGGCAGAACACCGCGCTGTCTCCGGGATAAAGCTCGCTCACCTTTGACGAATTGAGGTTCAGACGTCTTTGGTAGCTTTTTGAAAGGTAATATTCACCGGTTTCTCCGTCAGCCTCAACGTAATATGCGCGCTGCGAGGCGTCCTTAACCCTTGAAACCGTTCCTTTCAGGGTTTTTCGGCTTGCATAAATTCTGAAATATCTGCCGTCAAGGCTTGCCGCGGCGCTCACTATGTCATCGGCTCTCAAAGCTGAAAGCTCTGTTTTTTCGCCGTCAAGCCACACCTCAACCGTCAGTCTTTCGTCCTCCAGATCCAGCTTCTCTCCGAACAAATCATAGACCGTGCCCTTTTCGGTCACAGCCTGCACCACATACGTCTTGAAATCCCACACCATAACCGTCTGCATGTTTTCGCTGTTCGTATTCTTAATTGTCACATATCCCGACTCGGGCTTCAGTCTGTCTGCCGAGGCTTCGGCTGTTGTCAGAAGCTTTCCGTTATATATAATCGGCGTGCCGTCCTTCAGGCTCACTTCCCTTTCTCTGTCAGAGCTGTCATAATATACAAATGTGTCAAGTGTTGTCTTTGAAGAAATATTCCGCGCCTCAGCCGTGATTTCATTTCCGCTGTCCTTCTTTTCAATGTGCAGAATCTGCGGATGACGAAGCTCACTGTCTGCATTCACCCACACATTCACGCTTGACGCAATATAGTCCGAAATCCCCGAACACTTCACATCATAAAGCGTGCTGTCAATCACCGCCTGATTTTCGTCCAAATCAGTCTCCGATCCGATTGAAATTCCCGGCACGGCATAAACAAATCCGCTCCGCTTTTCAATCCCCATTGCGTCCAGCAGATTCCGACCCGACTTGGCATATACAACCGTTCCGTCCGTGTTGTATGTGACCTCGACTATGTCCGACTCAAGAGCGTTTGCCATAAGCTCCGCAACCGTACCGCGTGTTGCGGCAGTCTCACCCGTGCTCACGCCTTTCAGGATTCCGAGCTGCGATGCGTATGTGAGATAGCCTGTCGGATAGCCCATTTTCTCTGCCATCGGCTTATATCCGAGAACGCACACAAGCACCTTGACCGCCTGATTCGCCGTGACGCTTGCCTCAGGCTCAAACCTTCCGTCTCCGTGACCGTCAACAATTCCCAAGCGGTGCGACAGATTAATGTTTGCCGCGCCCCACATATCCTCCGTCACATCGGAGAACACATTCTGTGCGTCCGAAAAACCCTCCGCATTGTAATAGCCCAGCAGCCTGAGCACCATTGTGACAAATTCCATGCGTGTTATATTGCTGTCGGGGCGCAGAGTTCCGTCCTCATAGCCGTATATGACGCCCAGATCTCTCATCAGAAGCATTTTTTCGGAGCAGCTTTCGTTTTCCGATGCCGCAAACCCCGCTGTTGCCGCTCCGAACAAAAGAAATACCGCAAGCAAACAAGCAACCGTTTTTTTCATATCCCTCACTCCTTATTCAACAATTATGTGCAGTGTTTTTGTCGTGTTCAAATCAGAAGAAACACAAATCAAATCCGTCTCGCCCGCCGACAATCCCGTGACCGTGCCTGTTGTGCTGTCAATCTTTGCAACACTGTTGTCGGTGAACCAGAAGCTGACCGACTTGCTTGTTGCGTCATCGGGGAGTATGGAATAGTTCAGTGTCCGCCTCTCTCCCGTCCCGAGCACAACCGTCTCGTTTTCAAAAACTATGTCCTGAACAAGCACCTTTTCGTCTGCGAAATACCACCAAACCGTGTCCATGACACGTGATATATTGTTGTTCTCATAAATGAAATTGTCCTGATAGTATCCGTCAAACATCAGCGTTCTCGGAACAACGGTGCTGTCACCGCGGATTGCGCCTTCAAGATATGCCAGCGCGTAATAATACTGCGTGCTTGCAGAACCGAGTGTGATGTTATAGTAGCTGCCCGGCTCCGCTCCGACTCCCGTCTTGTTGAGGAAAAAGCCGTATTTATAGTATTCATTGATTATATTTCCTGCAACAACCCTTGCAAGGTCAAGAAACTCAGTCTTTCCCGTTGCAAGATAGAGGTCGGTGAGACAAATCACATTATATGCACCCGTATCGTCCGTATTATAGTTGAGCTTCATTTCGCTGTCGCCGATTTCCGCACCGCCGATTTTCCCGAAACCGTAGACATTCTCCGCAAAATAGTCAATTGCCTTGCGGATTATGTCCGCCTCCTCCTGCAAATCCGTCCTTGCCGCCGCAGCACGGTATGCCGCACATGCCGCCCACATGAAAAGCTTGTTTGCATTATAGCTTCCGAGCGGCTTTTCGCGTTTGTAGAAGTTTCCGTAATATCCGTTTCGGTCGGGCTTGAATGTTGAAATGTCCGTACCGTCGTTCATAATTTTTCTGAACTCGCTTGTGTTTTCCGTCCATGCATATTTAATGAAGCCTGCCATATGCTTCACAATCTTTTCGGTGACATATCTTCCGTCCTCTGTGTCCGCCCCTATCATATCGGCAAAAAACAAATCGTTCAGAACGGTGTCGCACGAGAAGCTTTCAACATAGTTTCCCTCAGTCAGAGTGTAGTCGCCCTCGGCAAGCACCGATGACGGGTAGAAGCCCTGTGCAACCAAATCCTCCGCAAACTGATTGAAAAAACGGTCCCCGTACAGCACGGTGTAGTCCCCCGTTTCCAGATCCTCTCTTGTGTACCACGCGCCCTTAGGCTCAATGTTTTCCATCGGGTCAAGCGTTCCCTCCGCGCCGCGCGCTGTTGTATATACCGTCGGCATAATTCCCGTCACGGGGTTCGCAAGCTCATAGTAGCATTTGAGAATCCTCATCGCCCAAGCCTTTGCCTTTTCATCGCCCGTCTGTGCATACATCTGCCCCGCAGTGTGCACAAGGTCGCTTGCCATTGAACGGAACGGCTGCTCGCCGCGTGTAATTATGATTTTATAGTCCTCCGAAAACGAGCTCAGGTTCTCCCAGTTGCTCTCATCGTGAACCTTGGTGTAGTATGCATGTCTGTTTGTAATCAGCGTTCTCCAGTCATAAACGTGACCGAGCCAGACATGCATTCCCATTTTATACGCCTTCTCGCTGTTTAAGCGGTAGAACGGGTCAAAATAGAAAAATGTATTTTTGAACTCATGCGTATTCGGGTTCGGAACCGCATTGAACGGCTTCAGCGTTTTCAGATTTATGAATGTATGTCCGCCCCAATATCCGAGCATGTTGTCCGACATTCCGTAGTTCAGATACCAGTTATAAATTTCATCAACCTTTTCGGTGTATTTCGGGTCATCTGTCAGCTTTGACAGCGAATCAAAAACAAGATAGAGTCCCGTGTCGAACGCAAGGTCGCTGAACGCCCCCGGTTCGGAATCGAACGACTGCTTCCATTCCAGCGGCAGCTTGGTTCTCAGGTCAATTCCCGACGCCAGAAGCGGCGAGCCGCTGTATGGGTCGCGTCCGTATTCCATAACGTTGTCAACCGCAGACTTCAGAACGTTCAGACGCCATATGTCGTCCCAATAGTTTCTTCTGCTCTGCAAAACAATCTTTTTTTCAGCCGTCACATCGGAATCGGACACCGCGGCACACAGCGTCACAAATTCATCGTTTTCGGGTTCTTTTGAAATTGTGAGAACTCCGTCCGCGTCAATTGACACATAATCGGGTGCATCAGCCGCCAGACTCCATGTGCAGTCAACACTGTTTATGACCTTTCCGTACGGGTCCTTTGCAACCGCGCGGAATTGCCTTGCCTCTTTCCCGAGACCGACCGTAATCCGCGCCGCTCCTGCAATTTCAACCGAACCGACCCTCTCATTTTCCAAAGCCACGGTGTAGTATGCCACGGGCGGATTCTCTCCTGCCTCCGCGCCTGTGTATGTCACCTTCAGCTTGACAATTCCGCGGAATGTTGTGTCTGACGCAACAGTGAGTGCCGCCTTCATTCCATATTCATCGGTCGGTGCAATGTCGATTCCCGAAAACGCGCTGCCCGTGTCGGCTATTTCCCATGACAGATATGTATTCTCAACAGGGTTTCCGTCTTTGTCCGACATATATGCGCGCATTTCATATTCATTGAAGCCCGTCTTGGGAATTACTGCGATTTCCGTTCCCTCAACCGTGATTTTGTCCATGCTCAGCTGCTCGCATACAATTAAAGTGTCAAGATAAAATCCCGGGGAACTGTTTGTGTAGAATCCGATTTTGTCACAATATGCAGTGCTGTCCGCCAAAGCCGCGGAAGCCGTCTGCACATCGCCGTTTCCTGCCGACGCCAGAATTGTTTTTGATGTGAAGTTAATTTCCGCACTCACGGTATAGCGTCTGTCCGCCTTATATTCCGTCAAAAGCAGATTCTTCTCCGAATCTGTGCATATATATATCTTTCCGTCCTCACACAAAAGCTTTGCAAATTCCGCACCGCCCTCATACAGGGCAAGAATCACCCCGTCACCGACAGAACCGGGCTGCAAAAAATCAAAGGATATTTTCAGCACGCCCGTTGCCGCATTGTCAAAGCTCTTGCTGAGCATAACATATTTTCCGTCCAAGATATTGTTGATAAACACACACGGCTCTCCCTCATATTCCACAACAGCCGCGGTGCCGCCGTCGCCCGAAAACTCAAACCCTTCGGGCACTTCGCCGATTTGCATGTTTTCAAAGCCCTCTTCAACAATAACATTGGTCAGGCTCACGCCGTATCCTGCCGGGATATACACAGCCCCCGTCACAACGAAAAAGGTCAGGCACAGCGCGGCAATGCGCAAAAGCTTATGTTTCACGCGCAGTTTTTTCATCTTGCATTCTCCCTTTCTCCGATTCAGGCTTTCCGCTGACGGGAAAGTCCGTTTTTTCAATCATTAATCAGGTCAGGCATGTCGGATTTAGCTCCCGGGTGTCTGACCCATTCTCTCAAAGCTCACCGAAAAGCTCATGCTGCCTGTCTCCTTCGGCAGAACCGACAAACGGACAATTCTGCCGTCCTCGCTCTGCTCATCAAAGCCGCAGCTGCCGCACAGCTTAAATTCATCGGGAACATAAACACTCACGGTATAGCGGTCATCTGCAACCAACGCCGCCTTAATTTTCAGGGTGCTTCCGTCAAAGCAAACGTCCTCAAGCTCTGCCGCTCCCTGTGTGATATGCCTTGAAGTTCCTGCAAGCTGCGGAACTCCGCTGATCCTTCTCAGTGAAAGGATTCTGCACTCATACGGCAGAAAATCAAGCGTGACATAATCACTGATTCTTCCCAAAAACTCATCACGGTAGAAATCATAAACCAGATATTCTCCGCCATCCAAATGCAAATCCTCCGACAGACTGACCGAACGCGTGCTTTCCTTGTCCGTCATGTTGAACAAGCCCGAAACCTGCCAGCTTTCAAAATTCTTTTCAATGCAGAGATTAATCGTCAGATTGCGTCTGTCGAATGACGCACTGCACAAATCCATCGGGTGTATGTCCAGAATCGGAAGCGACCTTTTGATGATGTTTATTCTGTCCTCCGAAAGTGTGGAAAACTCGTCGCCGAAGGTCATCGGAAGTCCGAGAAGCGACACAAACGACGCACGCGACCTTGCCTGTTCAAGTGTGTTGAACTCCTCACGCAGAACCACGTTGTCGGGGTCGTTATACAGCTGAATATTATGCAGCGGATAGAACATCAACACCTTGTCAATGCAGTTTTTCAGGTATTCCTCCCAGTCAAAAATATCATCACCGATTCTCGCCGCATCGAAAATATCCGACGCCCACAGGATTTCCGCATTTGTCGAACCTGCGCACGACAGCATATATACGCTTTCCCCCAGCAGCTCACGCACGCGCATGACCATATTGCGAAACGCTTCCTTGCTTGTCATGCTCGGGTCATACATATTCCCGTGATGTTTTTCATGCTGCGTAATTGCAATTGGCAGTGTGTCATATTTGACCGCCTCATATCCCCAATCCAGAACCTCTCCCACCGCCTCGGGGAGATATTCGTCAAGATAATGCGGATTTGAAAAATCATAGAAATATTTTCCGCACCATGAAAGCTCATCGGAAACCACCATTTCGGGGTGCTCCTCAATATACCGATTCTTTGCAGGCTCATTCGTAAACCCGATCCAGATTGCGGGAACAAGCCCCATTTCCTTGATTTTGTCTGCGACATGCTTCATGCCGTGAGGATATTTTTCAGGGTCTGCCAAAAGCGAATTAACGCCGTCGCCGCGTTCCTCGTTGAACTCCTTATGATACCATTCCCAGTCAACCCAAACGCAGTCCGCACCGAAATCCTTCAGATTCTCAGCCTGCCACGCAGCATTTTCAAGCACATTCTTCTCACACGCGCCAAACTTGACCGCATACCATGTCATCCAGCCCGCAGGCGGCGTTTTGAAGGTCGAATTTTTGTTAATCGGCGAAAACTCTATATTATATTTATCGGAAAGAACTCCTTCACGAACCGTAACGTCCGCATAGCTGCGTCCCTCAGTGTCCGAAAGCACCGTCTCAAACGTGAATCCGCCGTTTTGCTTCCGCAGTCTTGTCTGACGGGATTTTCCGATTGTCACAGCCGTGTCGTCCGAACGGTTATAAAGTGAATTGTCAATCGCCGAGGACGGTGTGCCGACCGCGGCTCTCAAATCGTTTGCATTGCGGTCAAGACATACGGGAAACACATCACCCTCACCGTCCTTGTCCGCAAAAACGCTTCCGATAATTTTCACGGCAAGATTTCCGAGAGTCCATTCCTCAATCCGAACGCCCGAGTTTCCCACCCGAAATTTCAGCGTGAACGATGCCGCTTCACCGCTCCTTGCAAAGCTGACCGTCAGACAGGCACTGTCCTTGAGCTTTTCCCTTGAATATGAAACCTCGCATTCGGAAAAATCCGCAGATGCCGCAATCTTTTCTCCGTTCCGCCAAATGCCCTCTGCGCACGCATTCCCGACAATCTGCCGCTTTCCGTAAAATATGCCGAATCTGTGAATTTCCGTATCATAAATTACGCTGTATTTGTCATAGCTGCAATATCTTTTTGAATCCTCCACACAAAAACCTCCCTGCATATGTTTTGTCCGAACGTCTTTCTCCGTCAGAATACGTCAATGTCAATTCCGAGATATTTCACAAATGCCTCGCGGACAGCGTCCTTGCAGTCATCAAGCGCAATGCAGATGTGGTGCTTGTAACCGTTGTCCGCCATATATGAGCATATGTCATAAATTCCTTCCTTATTCACAACCTTGCCCGAGCCGAAAAACTCATCATCAAATTTATCGTCCGTAAATTCACCGTCAGAAACAAAAGCCGACAGCCTGCCGTTTTCCGTTTTCAGGCTTCCGAATGTGATTTTTCCCGAAAGAATTTCCGCCTTGTTGACACCGACTCCGCTGCCGTCGCCATAGGTCTTTTTGAACATCAGATGTTCAATCGTCTTGCCCTTGCCGTTCATCATTGAAATCGGAAGAGGTCCGCAGTGGAACATAATTGCCTTGTTCTTATCCGTTCCGTAGTTGTTGTTGAAATCCAGAAGGGTGGTCGGTGTGTCAGACGCAAGCGCAAGTGCTCTCATCATGACAGCATTGTTGACGTCCAGCTCACACGCCGCCGCAATTCCCTTTTCATTCAGGATTCCCACGTTTGTGCACGGCGCAATTGCAAGATTTGTTTGCAGCTCCGGCCAGCATCTGATTGCCATTGCCTGCAAATTATATTCCTCCGCAATATCTTCAAGAACTGCCTGGAGCTTTGCGATTTTATCCAGCTTCTCCCCGCTCCAGTCACCGAAATCCGTCACGCGCAGAATCTCCTGCTTCTTTTCCTCAGTTGTTTTTTCATCAACCTTTTCAATTCTTGCAAAAATTTCACTGAGGTCAATCGTCTCAACATTGATTCCCTTTTTCTGAAGTGCCGTCTCGTCCGCACGAACCGTTTTAAACGCTGTTGTTCTTGCACCGATTGCCCCGATATTGAAGCTTTTCATTCCGCAAACAACACGGCACACCTTTGCAAAACGCTTCAAATCCTCACAGAACGCGTCACTCTTCGGGTCGGACACAAATTCTGTTGTCTGAGTGAACGGAATCCCTGCCTGACGCAGAACATTACACATTGCAAACTTTCCGCACATTGCGTCGCGTCTGTGTGCAAAATCCATCTTTCCAAGCTCATCGGGATATGCCTGCACCAGAATCGGCACCTCTGCGTCCTTCAGAGCCGCAAGACCGCCGTTTTCATCACCGAAGTTCGGCAGACACAAAACAATTCCCTGAAATTTTCCCTTGTTTTTCTCCAGAAATTCCGCAAACATTCTGCCTTCCTTTGCGGTCTCAACCGCGCCGTATGCGGTTTTGTCAGTTTCGGGGTATATGCAGAGATTACCCGATTTCTCAATTGCCGCGATCATCTCACTCCGCGCGTTTTCAATCACCTCTCCCGGAAAAAAGCCTCGGTTTCCTATGTACAGTGCAAATGTCATTTTCATATTGTTCCTCCCAATCGGTTTTTTGTCAAAAACTCAACAATCTTTATTACTTTTTACTAAATTATACACCATATGCAGTTTTCAAAATAGTTAATTTCGTCCTTAAAATATAGTAAAATTGTTTTATTCCCGACAATTTTATGATTTTTATTGACAACGCGGTTTTTTTGTAGTATGTTGAGAATATAAATAAGTATATAAGGCGGCGGTTTAAAATGGTTATAAAATATGACATTGCAAAAATTAAAGCATTTTTGACGGATTTTCATAATATGACCGGGCTCACCATAAGCTTTTGGGACGCGGACATGAATCAGCTTGCGTTTGCGCCGCATGAAATGCCGTCATTCTGCGCTCTCATCAAGAGTGTTCCGTCAGGAAAACGGCACTGTCTTGTCTGTGACAAAAACCTGATTGCTGAATGCAACGCACGCCGCACCCCAATCACGGCAAAATGCCATGCAGGTCTGATTGACACCGCCATGCCCATCATCCACAATGACAGGATTCTGGCTTTTGTCATGTTCGGGCAGATCAAGGACCTGAGTCTCAGTATAAACGAGACAAACACGCTCCTCCGCCGTCTGAGCAAGGAGCTGAGGCTTTCCGAATCGGCTCTGCGCACCGCATACGGTCCCCTGAAAACACTGCCGCAGCGCGTCATTCAGTCAACCTCCAGCATTCTCTATGCCGCAACTCTCAGCCTGTTCCCCGACAAAACAATTGACCTGACCGAGAACAAGCTCATTGCCGCAATAAATGAATATCTGATTGCAAACATTTCAAACACACTTTCCATTCCTGTTTTATGCGACGAATTCAGGATTTCAAAAAACCGCCTTTATTCTCTCTGGAAAAAACACTTTAACGTCACAATCGGCGACTATATTCTCCGTCTGCGCATGGAAAAGGCAAAAGAGCTTCTGACAAACGATGATGACAAAATCAATCAGATTTGCATTAAGGTCGGAATCCCCGACTATAACTATTTCTCCAAGGTTTTCAAAAGCTATTTCGGCTTTTCGCCGCGCGATTACAGAAAAAAGTTCCCTCTTGTGCTTGAGGAAAAATAGCACTGCATAATAATCATACCATATCCGCGCATTCGCCGTCAAATTAACATTTTTCCACATATTCCAACATATCCCCTGTAAACAATTTTTCTATTTCAAGGGTCAAAGTTGACTATTTTTTAATCTCTTATACTGCTAAAATAAAATAAAAGCAATTATATTTTAGGAGGTATAAGAAATGAACAAGCTTGGTATTTTTATGAATTTCTGGGAGAAAAACTGGGACGCCGACCATTCAAAGTACATAAAAAAGGCGGCGGAGATCGGCTATGATATTCTCGAATTTCAGGCACAGCCGCTCCTTGAAATGTCCGATGAAAAAATCCGTTCACTGAAAGCACTTGCCGACTCGGTCGGAATTGAGCTGACCTACAGCCTCGGTCTCGACCCGCGTTATGACGTGTCCTCACTTGATGAGAACGTGCGCCTCGGCGGAGTTGAATATCTTCAGAACATCATCAGAAAAATGCATGTCGGCGGCGGAACGCTCCTGTCGGGTGTCAGCTATGCCGGCTGGGGAACACCCGGCACAATTCTGAACGACAAACGCCCATATCTTGAACAAAGCCTGAAAAGTATGCGCGAAATAATCAAGGTTGCCGAGGAATGCGGCGTCACATACTGCGTGGAGGCTGTCAACCGCTTTGAAACCTGCATAATCAACACCGCAAAGGAAGCCGTTGCATACACAGAAGAAATCGGCAGTCCGAACATCGGTGTTCTTCTTGACACATATCACATGAATATTGAAGAAAAAAGTCTGGGCGACGCAATCCGCTATGTCGGCAAATCGCGTCTGAAGAACTTCCACACGGGCGAAAACAACCGAACCGCTCCGGGCAGGGGTCACATTGACTGGGACGAGGTTTTCTCCGCACTCTCCGACATCGGATATGAAGGGCGGATTATCTCCGAGCCGTTTGTGATGATGGGCGGCGAGGTCGGACGCGACATTCACGTGTTCCGCGACCTTGTTGAGAATCCGTGCGAAGCTGTGATTGACGGCGAAGCAAAATTCCTTCTGGACTTTGAACGCAAAATGCTCGCTAAATATGCAAAATAGAATTCAGGGAGGAAAAATGTTATGTCAAAAAGACTTTTATCACTCGTAATAATCACGGCAATGCTGTCGGCATTTTTCAGTTTCGGCACAGCCTGCGTCTTTGCCGAGAGCTTGTCCGAAGCCGAAGGCTTTGACTCATATGCCTCGGACTGGTCTTTGACGGCTGTGAACAAAACAACCGTGTCAAGCGGGAAATGGTCAGTCGCTGACAGCGGAAACGGCGTCGGCACCGACGCAATCGCTGCAAAGGACGTGCTTTCAATCGGAACGGAAACCGACTCCGACACACAGCAAAGCAACGCATTCGGACGTATCACGCGCAGCTGGCCCGCAGCGGCGGTAAGCTCCGATAAAATGTCCAACATATACTTCAAGCGTTCATTTGAAAATGCACACACCGGCAAGGTGACGGCTTCCATGCAGCTCAGACTTCACGGCTTGACAGCAGGCGGCATTAATATTTATCTCTATGACAGCGAAGGAAGCATGATTCTGAGATGTCTTGCGGTGGGAGGCAAGATTACCTTTTTTAAATACACACAAGCCAGTCCTTCTTCGAGTGTCTCAATCGGCTATTTTGAAACCAATCCCGTTCAGGATAACTGGGCAAAGTTTGACATCACCGTGAACACCTTCAGCGGAGAAATCAGCGTTTCGGCAGGAGACGGCTTCAAAACTCAGCTGACACGCACAATCACCGACAGCAGCACGGCAGTTCCCGTCAAAGATGTCGCAGTGATTGGCTATTCCATTGAAAGATTTGCGAACAACGGCAGCGGTTATCTCGACCTTGACAACCTCGCGCTTTCAAGCGAGTCTTTTTCCGTTGCCGACGATTTCACCTTTGACCAAATCAGTGACGAGGAGCAGGGCAATGTGACACAGAATCTGAGACTGCCCCAAAGCTACACCGCAGCCGACGGCATCACATATGACGTCTCATGGAACAGCTCCGACCGGACAGCACTGACCGAATCGGGAAATGTGACACGCTCCGCTTATGACAAAATTGTCTGCCTGACGGCTTCTTTCTCATTGAACGGCACGCAAACCGCTTCAAGGAATTTCTATGTTAACATTTCGGCAGAGGGAGCATATCACTTCAAGGACTTTTTCAACGGAAATGCAGGCACTGCCATAACAGCATACAACAGCTGGATTATGGACAATCCAAACGTTACCGGACAGAGTGCAATGCTCGCCGACAGCCCGACCGAAAGCGGCAACACCGTCATGGTCATCAACCGCACAAAAAAGAACTCCGTGCAGAGAGTTAAGCGTTTCTTCAACAGTGACGGGACCGCACTGAACAAAACCGTTTTTCTCAGTGCGTCCGTCTACCGCAAAAATGACGTTCAGCCGTTCTATATCACCGTCCGCAATGCAAGCACGGAAGGAAATATCATTGCTCAGATTCAGATTGGCGTTGACGGTTCGGCGTCCTACTGGGCTCTTGATTCAAGCGGCACAGCAAAAAGATTCACTCTGACAAGCAGCAAGGATAAATATATCCCCTATGGCGAATGGTGCAATGTTTCCGTATGCCTTGGCTATTCCGACAACTCATTCATCTTGTATGTCAACGGAAAACCCTCCGATGCCGCAGGCATTTTCTACTCCAAAAACACCAAAGGTCTGACAACGGTCGGCGCGGGCGGAATTGAATTTGACATCGAAAGAAACACCACACCCGAAGACGCAGTGATTAATGACCTGCTGTATGTTGACAACGTGAACGTCAGAACCCTGTCGGGTGCATTTGCTGTTGAAAATGTTTATATCAGTGACAAAAACGGTGTTTCCGTTAAGGATTTGCAAAACGGAGGAAAAATTGAGGGTGCGTCGCTCAGGCTCCAGAAAACGCTGACCGAAAACACGCAGCTTCTGGCGGCTCTTTATGACAGCGCAGGAGTTCTTGTGTCGGCAAGGGCCGAAATGCTTGTTCCGTCCGAAATCAGTTCAGACACGCACACAATGCACGTTGATATGGAGCTTCCCGAAAGCGGCGACTTATCGGGCTATTCCTTCAGAATATATGCATGGAATCCGCTCACACTGAAGCCTGTTATGGACGCCTACACCTACAACTCCTCCGCCGCACCGATTGTCATTTATGTTGCAGGAGACTCAATCGGCGCGAACTACAGCGAAAGCTACTATCCGCAGTGCGGCTATGGTCAGGTTCTCGGCAAATTCTTTGACAGCAGCCATGTTGTTGTGGACAACCGTGCCGCCGGCGGCAGAACCACTCTGAGCTTCATCACCGAAGGACGCCTCGACAGCATATTGAGCAGCATCACAAACGGAGACTATCTGTTCATTCAGTTCGGACACAATGACCAGACCAAACAGAACGAGGTCGGCACCGGAACAAAGGTTGACGCGAATGCAACAGCGGAATCAACGGAGTATGCCGAAGGCACATATCAGTATTATCTTATGCAGTATGTCGAAAAAGCAAAAGCCGCAGGTGCAAACCCCGTGCTTGTGACTCCGCCGTACCGCCGTGCATTTGATAACGGTGACGGAATTTTGCTCAACTCTGCCCTGACGCCTTATGTTGAAGCAATGCGCAAGTTTGCAGAGGCACAAAACGTA
Source organism: uncultured Clostridia bacterium (assembly GCA_934463175.1). Classification (GTDB taxonomy): domain Bacteria; phylum Bacillota; class Clostridia; order Monoglobales; family Monoglobaceae; genus CAKSIW01. The sequence continues at coordinate 50,673 of CAKSIW010000005.1, forward strand.
CCGCTCATCGACCTGAATGCAGGCTGGACACAGCACTTCATCGACAACAACATCACCAATGCCGAGCTTGCAAAGAACTACTATATGATAATTGACAAGGACGATCCAAGATTTGCAGATGATGAGAGTTTTAAAAAGTCGAATTACTATAAACTTGGCACGGGCGACTGGAGTCTGCCTCACACCGACGGCACTCACCTGAACGTATGGAGTGCCGAGGTTGCAGCCGATATCATGGTCGGTAAAATCAAAGATATGACCTCGAAGCTTTCCATTGAACAATATATCAACGACTATACACCTGTCTGCCCGTGGTAATTGCAAATAAATGAAATTATTTACAAATTGGGTTGCTTTAAACAGACAAATAGTGTATAATTGAGGTATCATAAAAATTACAACACAGGAGCAAATTCATGGATAGGTTATCAATTCTGCTTATAGTCATCGCAGGCTCTTCATGGGGCACTGCGGGACTGTTTTCAAGTAAGCTTTATGCACTTGGTCTCACACCGTTTCAGGTTTCATCAGGGCGCATGCTGTTTGCGGCAGCTTTCATGCTGATTTTTGTACTGCTTTATAAACCAAAGGCAATGGCTGTCAAGCCTAAATCGCTCATTCTCTATGCAATCGGCGGTTCCTGCCTTCTCGGAACATCATGCACATACTACTGGGCAATGAGTCTGACTTCATTCTCAACCGCAGTGGTGCTGATGTACACCTCGCCGATAATTGTCACGGCAGTTTCCGTGATTTTTCTCGGCGAGAGGCTCACGCCTCTCAAGCTGACAGGAATCGTCGGTTCACTGCTTGGCTGCTGCTTTGTCACGGGCATAATCGGCAATCTGAGATTCAGCCCGTTCGGCATTTTCGTGGGACTGCTTTCAGGGATTTTCTACAGCGCATATAACCTTTGCGTCAAGGTCGAAATGAACCGCGAAGATGACCCGTGCGGCGCAACCGCATATTGCTTTATCGTTTCATTTCTCACGTCACTTCTCGCAGCAAGACCTTCCGGTACAATCGCCGCAGTCGCGGCACAGCCGCATTCGCTGCTCTATATTGCCGGAATGGGCTTCTTTGTCGGCGCGTTTCCATATCTGATATATACCTTTGCAATGCGGAAAATCCCCGCCGGTGTTGCATCGGCAATGTCATGCGTCGAGCCTATGGTCGCAACAATCGTCAGCGTGATTTTCATGAATGAGCGGCTGACTGCGCTTTCAGTGATTGGAATACTGCTCATTCTCGGCTCGGTCATTCTTCTGAGCAGAGAATCCGAAAACTGATTTTTTTGATGAAATAATTTGCAAAATACATTGATTTTAAACAGACAGATGATTTATAATCAATCTTAATTTGGGAGGAACACATATGAACTACATAACACCTGAACAAGCAGGAGTTTCATCTGAGTCAATCAGGCAGTTTGTTGAGCTTCTGGAGGAAAAACAGCTGTCAACACATGACTTGATTTTCATGAAGGGCAACAGTATCTTTTTTGAAAAATACTGGAAGCCGTTTCACAAAGACTTTCTCCACAGAATGTATTCCGTCAGCAAAAGCTTTGTTTCTCTTGCAATCGGCTTCGCCGAGCAGGACGGGCTTTTGAAGCTTGACGACAAAATCAGCAAATATTTTGCGGAGGAAATGAAAAACCAGCCTGATGAAAACATGCGCAGCCAGACCATACGCCATATGTTGATGATGAGCACGGCAAAGCCTGCGGAATATTGGTTTGACGCGCGCACCGATGACCGCGTGCGGCTTTATTTTGAAAACAAAGCGGAGAACAGCCGTCCTTCTGGCACTGTTTATGAATATGACAGTCCCGGGTCGTTTGTTCTGTGCGCTTTGGTTGAGCGTCTCACGGGCAAAAACTTCATTGAATATCTGCGCGAAAAGCTCTTTGACAAAATCGGAGTTTCAAAGGAAATTCACTGTCTGAAATGCCCCGGCGGACATTCATGGGGTGATTCTGCCGTGCTGTGCACAGCGCAGGATTTGCTGAAGGTTGCGCGCTTCACCATGAATATGGGCGAATGGAACGGCGAACAGCTTCTGAACCGTGAATATGTTTCCGCCGCCGTATCAAAGCAAATCGACAACAATGTCTGGGGCGTATGCGACCATGACAGTCTTGGCTATGGCTATCTGTTCTGGAGAACATATGAAAACTCATATTACTTCAACGGAATGGGCTGTCAGTATGCGGTGTGCGTTCCCGACAAGGATTTGATTATGGTATATAACGGAGATAACCAGGGAAAGCTCACATCAAAAAAGACAATTTTTGACGGTTTCTTCTCAATGATTGTCGATTCAATGTCACCCTCCCCTCTTCCCGAAAACAAAGCGGCAGAGAAACAGCTGGAAGATTTCTGCTCCGAGCTGAAGCTTATGGACGCAAAGGGAGAATATGAAAGCGATTTTTCAGCCAAAATCAACGGTGTCACCTATGCAATGGGCAAAAACCCCATGGGAATCACAAAGATGCGCGTGGTGCAGGGCGGCGGCTGCGGTCGTCTGGAGTATTCAAATGCACAGGGAGACAAGACACTGCATTTCGGAATCGGAAAAAATGTATTTTCAAAGTTTCCGCAATCGGGCTATTCAAAAGAGGTCGGCTCGGTTTCCGCGGAAGGTCATCTTTATGACTGCGCTGCATCTGCCGCATGGATTGAGCCGCGCAAGCTTTTCATCAAGGTTCAGATTATTGACGAATATTTCGGTAATCTGAACATGACTCTCGGGTTCACCGAGGACGGCGGCAAAATCGGCGTATATATGGCAAAGTGCGCCGAGGATTTCCTTCAGGAATATGAGGGCTTTGCAGGCGGAGTGAGGGAATAATGATTATATAAAATATGCAAAACGCAAAACAACGCACGGCTTTACGCCGTGCGTTGTTTTGCTGATAAGAGGAACAGCATTCATTATTTATTGAACTCATTACGGAATTTAAAGCAAAATCCCGCTCTCATCAGCAATAAAAACAGCTCCGTTACCCATCGGAAAACCGCTAAGTTAATCAGATTCAATTTACCGCTTAAAGCCAGTGCCATAAGACCTACAATTGCAAAAACCGCATAGGAAACGGTTGTGATTGTGTTCTCCTTCACCCTGTTAATCGCACCAAGCATAGGCCACCCAAAAATGTACACATAAAAGGTCATCGGAAAAATCGGAGCAACGGTTCTCAGCACATTTGTTGCCGCAACATACTTTTCACCGCCTATAACCAACATCACATATTTTGCCAGTACAACCGCCAGCACAGTTCCGGCAAGCAGAACAGGCGTGATATATAAGAACAGCTTTTTTACCAATGCAAGACTTTTTGAGCGCACCATTTCAGGGTATATTCCATCTGCAATCGGAGAATACATAGCCTGAACAGCAGAAACAATCTGCATCACAACGCTCCAGTATGCAACATCTGCTGTTGACATGAAATAGCCTATCACAATTGTGGTGAAGGCAGAAAAAACCGTTGTTGCCATTTGAGAGCAAAAATACAGGAAAGACTCCTTTAAGCATTCAAGTATTCTTTTTAGCTTAACACTGAATATCACACCAATTTTTTTTGCTTCATGTACGCTGAGAACCACGGCAACAAGAGAGCTGATGACGTCCAGTGCAGGAATCCACAAAAGGCTTTCATCACCTCTCACGAATACAAAGGTCAGTATTGTTGAAATGCCCTTCATAATGACAAAACGTATCGTCAGTATGTGCATTTTTTCAAGTCCTCTGAACAAATAGTCCATGAGAAAGCTTGACAAAACCACAACCGCAAACGAAAGAAATGTATACACTGTATATGCCTTCAAAATCGGCATTGTAACCGACATGACCGCCAGTATTAATATGCCCGCGCAGCACAGCAGGAGCTTTGCCGCAATGCTTTCCCCGACAATCGCACCGATTTTTTTCATGTCCCCGTTCGCCTCAACAATCCCCTTTGTCGAGGAAAGAACAAATCCAAAATCCACCAGAATCTGCATGTATGTCATCACCGATTTCACATATGCAACAACCCCATATGCATCAACCGACAAAACGCGCGTCAGATATGGCAGGGTCATGAGCGGAAATATTAGCTTTGCAATGTTCATCAGATAGAGCATTGCCGTGTTTTTTGTGACATTGTTTACCATGTTTTTCATGTTATTTTATTTTTGCAGCTCCTTTTCGCAAAAGCTTTATCTTTAAGCAGTCCATATCTTTTTCTAAGTCCTTTTCAATCTTAGAAAGTTACATGCATTATGTATATGGAAAAAACGCCATTTAAATTATTATTTCTTTATCTGTTTTCTGATGACGATATTTTGTCCGTCTAAGCACCGTTCGTTGCTGCTAACAAGATTACATAATACATCTGCCACTTCTTCCGGTTGCATTATGGAAGACGGATCTTCGTTTGGAGCAAGTCTCTTTCTTAATTTTGTAGCACATCGCCCCGGAGAAACACAATAAACCAAAACCCCATATTCAGCTAATTCTGCCGATAATGTTTCAGACATTGAAATTACTGCCGCCTTTGAAGACGAATAACTCAACCACCCAGGTCTGGGCGTCATTCCGGCAGTTGAAGCTACATTGAGAATTTTTCCTCCCCGTTTTTTCATAAATTTAGCACATTCCCTTGTTAAAACAAACGGAGAAAATACATTAATCTTGTATGTTAACTCCATACTTTCAAGCGTTGTTGTAAATAACGGTTGAGGGTCCGTGTATCCAGCTATGTTCATAAGGCAATCTATACTCTGGTATTTTTTATAAATTCCCTCAATTATTTTAGAAATTGTTTCCGGTTTTGAAAAATCAATTTTATACACGTCAGCATTGATGTTTCCGCATTTCTCTATTTCCCTTTTTACATTTTCAAGTTCATTCAAACTGCGACCTAACAATATAATATTCTTAAAGTATTTATTTTCTGCAAGTTTTAGAGCTGTTGCTCGACCTATCCCTGAGCTTGCTCCCGTAATTATGCAATTTCTCATTTATCTCACTCCCATTATTTGTTCTTTATATATCACTTCTCCAATGTGCAAATCAATGGGTTCTGTTATCTTAATGTTATAAGAACTTCCCCTCATTATCAAAATTTTTTCTTTACACAATTCAAACACCATACTAACATCTTCTGTAAATGCTTTATTTTCTTTTCGGGCAATCTCGTGAGCCTTTTTTAACGTTGAACATCTAAACTTCTGAGGAAGCTGAACATTTACCAGTTCCGAACGTTGTAATGTTGCTGTAATTTCGTCCTCTCCTTTAACTACCGTGAATGGTATAGAATACCCATAGGTCACATTTTCCGCTTTATTTTCAATAAGTTTTTTGAATTCTTCTGCCAAGACAAACGGTCGTGCCGCTTCGTGAATTATAACATTATCATTAGTAACTTTCTGAATACCGTTATAAACTGATTCTTGTCTGTTTTTTCCTGCTGTTGCATAAATTACTTTCTTACATATGTTATATTGCTTCAGCATCAAATCAAGACTTGAAACAAACTCATTCTCACATACAATTACAATTTCATCTACTTCGTCAACAAATTCCAATCGCTCAACAGTGTGCATAATTATAGGCTTTCCGCCTAATAGTACATATTGTTTTGGTAATTGCATTGCCATTCGAGTACCCTTTCCACCCGAAAGAATTATAACTGAATACATATTTGCACCCTCCTCATACATTACTACTGTATAATCTCTTTTATTAGCTGCGCAACTTTTTCAGAGGCACAGCCCGTATCAAACGAGCCATACTTTTTCTCAAAAGCTCTTACTTTTTCCTTATATTCTTCACAATTAAAATCCTTTATGATTTCAACCAGCTCTTTATTATTCCTGGCAATTTCAAAAGGTGTGTCTTCAAGCCTAATATGAAAATCCCTGTCATTAATGTAATCATTAATATCCGTAGCATATAAAGCAGCAGGACGTTCCAGTGTCATATAATCGAAAACTATACTTGAATAATCTGTTATCAAGAAATCTACACAACATAAAAGCTCCTGCGCATCGCTGATTCTTGAAACATTTATAATTTTTTCTCCATACTCAACAAATCTGTTTGCCTTTTCTGCAATATTGGGGTGAAATCTCACCGCAAATACCCACTCCCCCCCAAATCTCTCTTTTAATGCAGCCGCCGCTTTGTCAAAATCAATGCTATATGCCTCTGTTGAATCATCAACACGAAATGTCGGCGCATATAACGCAATGTTTTTTCCTAAAACACCAAGTTCCTTTTTAATGCTATTGCTTTTAAAATTTACTTTTTTTATATCAAAAAAAATATCATTTCTCGGTATTCCTATTTCCATAATTTCTCCGCCTGAATACCAAAAATCCCGCAAGTATACTTGGGACATATCTCTACACTGTGATACGTAGTAATCAATCATTTTAGAGTCATGCTTAGCTCTTCTTATGTATCTTGCCGGCAGTGCTTTTTCACAGCTCTTTTCTATTTTTTTTACACCATACCCACTATGCCAAGTTTGAATATATACTTGATTCTTTCGTTTAATTGAATAATATGGCATTCTCACTGTAGATATCCAAACGCGGCTTGTTGCTTGATGATATAAAGCTTTTAACGTCAATTTCTTCACATATCTTATCCCATCTATTTCACAATCATCACTGCCCTTATATAGCCACACTACATCTGTTTGGGGTAAAATACTTAAAACCTCTTTTATTATGTATTTAGGATTATCTCCCCAACCGCCTCCATCAAAACAATTGACAAAAATCTTATTTTTCTTTATTGGAAATATCATACACATCCAATAAAGAAACCTCATTATACAATCAATACAACTTTTAAAAATCTCTAAAGCCACTCTATTCACCAACACTCTCTGACATTTGTTTTAATTATTTCACTACAACATTCAAATTTTTACTTTCACTCTTTATACATTGTTCGCACAGATAAACTCCTATTAATGAAAAAGTGAGCGGCTCACCGCCCTTAAACTGAATAGTAGAAGTTACAATATATACAAACAACATGGCAACAAAAGGATCTTTAAATAAATTTTTTAACTCCCTTTTTATAAAATCAATAACTATTGCTATATACCATAAACCGCCAATCCATCCAAGTTCAATTATGTTTTGTAAATATAAATTATGCAAATTGCTATCTGAATACCTTATTCCTGCATTAACAGATAAAGCTTTCATAACATTTCCAATTCCAACTCCAAAAGGGTAACTTTGAATTGTTCTAAATACATATTTCCACATTCTTTCTCTGCCCAAAGAGCCCGTATCATCGCCTATGCTTTGAAATCTCCCAACAACAGCATCCAAAAGACCATATTTCATTGCTATCATAACTGCTCCGATTGCTAAAAACATTATTGCAATTATTCTTCCCATATTTTTCACAACATCCTTAGATCTGTTTTCTGCAATCATCAGCCAAAACAGACACATTACGTTTATCAATATCCCTGTTCTGCTTGCAAGAATCGCGGAAATAATGGTACTCAACCCAGCATACACCCACTTTAGCTTATTTTTATAAAAAGAAAACCCAAGCAAAGCAAGCCATGTTGCCTCAAGATTAACACCACCGCCCCAAAGCGTGTTAATTGCCGGGTGTCCCATCCATGTATTATTATAAAAGTAAACTATTTTATCAAATTGTAAGCCTGCGTTTATAATAACCGCAATTAGCATTATTATTGCAACTCTTCTAAAAATCAACAGCCAATCTTCAAAAGTAAACATCGTTCCAAATGTACAAAAAATCATTAAAAGATAAATTCCGAATGTATAATTTACAATTAATCCGCCAACACCCCACCTTGTCGATGTAACCAATGATATTATTAATATATAAAAATAAAAAGCAATTAGTTTAAATGACGGAAAAGTTACTTTTCTATAAAGTACCATCATAACCAAAAAAACCACTGAATACACGTGAAAAACTTTTAGAGAGAAACTGCCAAAGCTGATTAGTATTAGCCTTTGAAAACACGACAATAGTATCAGTAAAAAGAAAACTCCTCTAAACCGTACCGATTGTTTTGTCATACATTGTCCCTACTTTCACTTTTTATTAGCAAAAAGTCGTATACCTTTTGTGTTACCTTCTTTCCAAATATCGAAATCATAGCCGCCAATCTTGCTTTTTTCCTTGCTTTTCTGTCTAATACTACCGTTCCACGTATTTTTTTTATCTGTATCCATAAGACTCTTTGTTCATTAACATATTCATCCAGTGGAATTTGAAATAGTATATTTAGTACTCCGGATAAATATCGGCAACAACATGCTTTTTTTAAGTCCGGATAGTTTTCTTCAACATCCTTTTTTACATCTTTCCAATGCCGAATCGCATCAAATTTTTTGGTATTAAACTTCATTCGCTGAATGCTGTCATTACGCTGATAATAAACATAATCAAACGTATGCACCACTGCAACATGATTACACTTCTTCATCACCGCCCATGTTGTCGGAACATCCTCATACAATTTTCCTTTTGGATATCTTATGCCACAAAACAAAGTCTTCCTATAAATTTTTGCCCACGCACACACATCTACGAAATCTTGATATAACACTTTCTCCATTGCCTGAATGGTTGACAAACGCTCAACATCAATGTCTGTCGCTTGATTTGCAATTGGTATACTGTCATTTTCATACCAACTCAAAAATCCGCTCATTGCCATCTCAGCACCTGTTTTACAAATTCCATAATACAAATTTTCAATATAAAACCTTGTAACAAAATCATCGCTGTCAATAAACGCAATATAGTCACCCTTCGCAATGTCCAAGCCCGCATTTCGCGCATCGGAAAGTCCGCCATTCTCTTTATGTATAACCTTTATTCGTGCGTCCTTTTCTTTATATTCATCACACAATTTTCCGCTGCCGTCAGTTGAGCCGTCATCAACAAGAATTACTTCAAGATTTGTGTATGTTTGCATCAAAACGCTGTCAACACATCTTGCAAGATATTTCTCAACATTATACACAGGTATTATCACACTGATACAATCCTTCATTTTTCTCTCCCTAATTATTTCTGATTGCCTTAACAATCTTTTTTAATCCCTCATTTTTTCTTTTACTTGAAAAAGTTTCCTTTATATACTTAGGAATCTTATATCTCTTTTTCTTCAGAATATATGTCCATGAATAAATCCACATATAGATTAACGGATATGATTTCTTGCTCAAAGTCTCATACCGCATTTTAAGCCACCCAGCAGTCGGAAACACCTGTCTTCTGAACCGAGACAATTTTCCAGTCAGACTGTCGCTGCTTAAAACACTCTCATGCAATTCGGAGTTTCCAAAGCTTTCGCTTTCAAATATAAATTTTTCAATTATCCTGCTTTCATCTGAAACCACTCCGCATTTTTCAAACCAATTTTTCATAATTGGATTCAGCATACCTTCAAGTTCAGTCAATTTTGCTTTTATGACAAAATCCGCAACTTCTTTTTCGTCTAATGTCAATCTGTTTTTCACAACATACAAATCAGTCACAAGCCTTATTCCTGCTCCGCCATAATACAAATGCTTGCATATATGCGAAAGCAGGTAAACATATAAAAACCCATTAATCATTCCATATCTGTTTTTCTTATCAGCTAAAAGAATTACAAATTTCCACACATCATCACAAAAATTACTGCTCCGTTCATACGGTGAAACCAACCTTTTGTGAATTTCAATTTCTACATTCTGCCCCTTTTTAAATGTTGCATGAATGTCATGCTCACACCACCCTGTCTCGACCTTATACCCCAGCTCCGTCATCACCTTTTCGGTTTTCCCCTCGTCCTCAGGCTTAATCAGAATATCAATGTCACCGCATTTGCGATAGTGCGGCATGGGATAAAGAAACTTCACCGTGCTGCCCTTGAGCGGAATGTGGTCAATCCCTGCATTCTCAAACGCCTGCGAAATCTCCTTCAGAGCTTCTGTCTGCATTGTATCAATCATCACATTCGCAATATATGCGTTCTCAAACTTTCCGGCAGGGCCGCTCGGAATTGGAGTATCCAGCTTTTTCAGTGCGTCATACACCATACACTCCACACCATGGCTTCTCGAAAACCCATAAAGCAGCTCAAAATCCGTGTCCGTGTCAATCACAGGTACATCTCCCGTCAGAATATATCTGATTAGCTGAATTGTTGTTTTCTGCACATTCTCCACTCGTCACAGCCTCCACTATAAACTAAAATAATAATCCTCCAAACTCTTTACAGCAATTTTTATATCAAATGCTTTACTCCTTTCATCTAAAACCAACGCTTGTTTTTCAGAAAGTATTGGTTTTGCCCAATTTTCAGCTTTATCTGACAAATCAATAAATTCTATTCCGTTCGATACCGCAACGTCATCAGGAAGCTCTGTTGAAACATATGTTTTAACTCCTGCAATCTGCGCTTCAACCGCCACCATACCCAGTCCCTCATATCTTGACGGAAGCACAAACACGTCCATTGCCTGATACAGCCTGTTCACATCTGTTCTGTTGCCGAGAAATCTGACACAATCTTTCAAACCATTCTCCGCAGCCTGTTTCTTCACATCAGCCATCAAGCCGCCCTCGCCAATCAGCAAAAGTACGGAATCTTTCCGTCTTTTGCGGATTTCGTCAAATATATCAATCAAAAATTCATGATTTTTCTGATAGCAGAACCTTCCGACATGACCGACAACAAAGCTTTCTTCAACCCCAAGCTCTTTTCGCACGCTGTCTCTGACTTCTTTGTTGAATCGGAATTTGTCCAAATCTATTGCATTATTGAACACTGTCACCTCTCCGCGTCCAACCGCTCCCTTTCCGAAAAGCCAATCTCCCGCATATTCAGAGCATGCCGCAAGATGCGTCGGATACAATTTTGCAAACGGTCGGAGCATATATTTCAAAACATTTTTCTTATGCTCCCCCTTGCCCGCAGTTGAATGATTATGCGCAATCCTCACCGGAACTCCTGCCCGTTTTGCGGCATAAAGCGGAAAAACACTCAGTGTGTTCAAATGAGAATGCACTATTTTGTAGTTATTTTCTTTAAAAACTTTTTTTAATGATTTTATATACTTTTCAATTTTCTGATAAGGCGGCACTTCAATTACACGACCGCCAAGACTCTCAATTTCAGCTCGCTGCGGCACTGATGAATCTGCGTCTACAATAAAATCAAACTGAATTTTGTTTCGGTCAATGTGACGGTAATAATTCATCACGACCGACTCAACACCACCATTCTCCATTTTTCCCATTATCTGCGCAATGCGAATAGTATTACTCATATCACATCGCCCCGCTTTGTGTCAAAACCGCTTTGATTGTCTGGAAAATTATCTTTATGTCAAGCCAAGCACTTCTGTTTTCAACATAAAACAGTTCCATTTTCTGACGTCCGCCTTCTTCATAGC
>CAKSIW010000006.1 GCA_934463175.1 uncultured Clostridia bacterium
GGTTTGGGGGCAGCGCCCCCATAAAAAAGGTTTGGAAACAGAGTTTTCATGAAAAAAGGTGGGGGGCGGCACCCCCACGGAAAAAAGAAGTTTTTTAAAAAAGGGTCGTGGAGCATTGCCTCACAAGAAAAAAGTTTGTTTTCAAAGAAAACCCTTTAAAGGGGGTTTGGGGGCGATGCCCCCATAAAAAAGAGGCTTGGAGGCAACGCTCCATAAAAAGAGGTGTGGAGGCATCGCCTCATAAAAAGGGCGTGAGGAGTTCCCCGCTAAAAATTGGTGTGTGGAAATCCTCCCACAAAAGAGGTAAGGGGGAACATAAGTTCCCCCTGTCGTTGCAGCACAAGCGGTTGCGCTCTGTCCCCCTGTTCGGTCGCGCAGTCGCTTTTAGTCCGTGCACTTTTCTCACAAAAAGTGTCGGCATTTGATTCATCTGAAAATATAAATTCGGTTTCCTGCTTTCAGCAGCTCTTTCTCGGGACCGTTGAACGAAATTATGGCGTCGGGTGTGGTTCTGTAGCGTTTGGCAATGTTCCAGAGCGTGTCACCCTCGCGGACAAAATACACAATCATGGACGGAAGCTTTGCAGCCGGAGAATCCGACAGCTCAATTTCGTCAACAAGCTCGCATTCTCCCGGGCTGACAGCCTTCAGCCCGACAGAAACAATGATTCTAAGTTCAATATCACGTGCGCCTTTCATTGTGCTGCTCAGATGTTCAATGTCGGATTTCGCGTCACAAACCGAGTTTTTCTGTATCTCGGGAATTTCAAATGTATGCGAAAACGGCGTTGTGTGGCAGAAGCCCGCAATCGGTGTGTCGCTCTCGGACGAGAGATAGAGTATGCTTGTGTTCACAAATCCGCGAACCGTTGCGCTGCCGTCCTCAATGGAAATGCTTTCAATGTCAGGCACTGCGGTGCAGTCGCAAATCCTGTGCGGTTCGGGGAGATAGTCGGGAATGCTGACAGGCTCTTTGAGTGCGCATTGAGCAAACACGCAGTCAATCAGCTGTTCAATGTTATGCTGCCGTCTTGTCAGGGTGACCTCTTTCTCAAGCCCGTATGCATCCTCAATTGCGTCAAATTCAATCGTTTCGCTTGCTTTGACGGTTGCTCCGAGAGTTGCTTCAATGCCGAGGATTCTGTTGTCTCCGTCACCGTCCTGCCTGATTTCGTAAAACAGGTTTTTCACACAGAAATCAAGCTCGCCCGACATTCCCTCCAAAAGCCCCTCCGCTTCGGGAATCTCGGTGAACGGAATGACATGTTCCATGCACTGAATCGAGCATTCGTCATCATCGCCGCAATACAGCGTGCATATCTTCATTTCACCCTTCACAATTGCTTTGTTGTCAATTATGCGCAGCTCCGACAGTGTCGGTTTTGCGGAAATTTTGAGTATCTCGCCGATGCTCGGATTGCCTGACGGGACATCAAGCTGCTCGCGGATAATTATGTCACGCTCCGCTTCAAGACATGAGTTGCACACCTTAATGTGAGTTCCCTTAATCTGCACGGCATCGTCTCCGTCAATGTCGGTTGCAATGTCCGTCTCACACGGGGCGGTCAGCTTGATTCCGAAGCCGACCTTGCACCTGATGTTCAGCTTTCGGCTGTTGACAAGGGTATATTCCGGCGTCTCGCATTCAGCCTCGGCTGAAAGATTCATTCCCGGCTTTGCGCCTTTGATGTCGGCAGAATGGCTGAAATCCTGGGTTGTCATGATTGACTTAACCTTGCCGATGACATCGCCGTCGGGTATGTACAGAATGTTCAGACGCAGAGTTCCGCCGATGAAAATTTTGTCGGCTTGAACACTCTTCTGACTGATATACGCATCACAGCTGACCTGAAGCACCTTCAGCACATCAGGCTTGATGTCGGGGACAATGACATCACCCTCAACCGTTGTCTGACAATACTGTGAGCATAAAACCTCCGACAGCTTTATATGTTCCTTTTGCAGCTTTATTGACATATTCGGTTTACCTCATTTCATAAATAGTATATTTTATTATATTATTATGAAGGCTTTGCGCGGAGTATTCCACATTCACAAAAGCAGACCGGACAAATCGACATAGTCCGAGAGCAGAATATAAATCAGCGCAAGAACCGTCATCGAATTGTCCTCCTCGTCATTTTCCAGAAACAGAAAAATCAGAGCGATAATCAGCAGATCCTCCGAACTCAGAACCCCGAACAGCTTTTTGGTTTTCGGGTTATAAACAGAGGTCGGAATCAGGCTGTGTATCACTCCTGCAAGACTCGGAGACGGCGGAGCTTTACGGCTGCCGCGCGGGTTTTGTCCGCCGTTTTTTTGAGATATGCATTCCTCGGGCGGCGGATTGTGTTGAGACGGATTGTGCTGGGGCGGATTGTGCTGAGATGGCTTATTCACAGCATTTGAACCGCGTCCTTGGTTTGGGTTGTTTTCAGTTCTGTGCGGAGCAGAACCGTTTTGAGAACGGGCGTTTTGCGGTGTATGGCTGTGTCCTTGGCTGCTATGCGTCTGTGCTGCGTGCGTTTCAGCAGGGACGTTTTGCGGCTGCCTGCGGTTATCAGTGTTGAAAGGCGGCTTGCTTTGCGTTTGCTGACGGTTTTCTGCGCGCCAATCCGTTTGATTTTGCGTTTGCTGACGGCTATCCGTGCGCCGATTCGTTTGATTTTGCGGCTGCCTGCGGTTATCCGTGTTAAAAGTCGGCTTGCTTTGCGTTTGCTGACGATTTTCTGCGTGCCGGTCCGTTTGATTTTGCGTTTGCTGACGGTTATTCGCGTATGAATTTGTTTTGCTTTGCTGCGTCGGATTGGTTTGAGCCGCATTCCGGACGGCATTTCTCTGCTGTTCGGGTTGGTATCGGCGATATATGTCAGCCACCCCCTTCGTTAATATCGCGGAAAGCCTTCAGAACCTTGGCGGCATTCATGAGCTTCACTGCCTGTTCGACCTTTGCACGGCGTTCCTTTTTCAGAAAAGGTTTGAGTGAGGACAGAAACTCTGCCTGTGCACTGCCCGACTGAGTGTTCATGGCTGCCATGACGCGTCTGATTTTGAAAAGCATATCCAAATCTGAGGGTGAGAACGAGGCGGACGGGGAACCTGCTGCGGAAGGCAGCTCATGGTTTTCGCATGTGTCCTCCGCCGTGTTGTTCCCCTCGCCCGACAAAAAACCGCTCAAAATGCTTTGCAGCTGATTCTGCCCGTCGGGAGCAGACAGCATTTGCTGAACCTTTTCGATTGCACCCGACAAATCCATACCCTCGTCCATATATGCCGCCTCCCTTCAAGCACTGCATGAGAGTTATTTATTCTTAATGATTGAATTAAGCTTTGACATCAGCTCAGGGTTCTGAGCAAGCTGCTGTGCCATTTTCGGATTTTTCTGAAGCTCGCGCTGCAAGTCCGCCGCGCTGAGAGAGTTGAGCTTGCGGTTCAGCTCGCCCTTGTCAATGCTTTTGATTGCCTGCTCAACCTGCCTGAGCTGCTCGGGTGAGAGCGAACCGCTGATCTTTCTCAGGCTTTCCGAGAGAATCTGCGGATTCATTTTCGCAATCATTTCCTGAATATTCATGAGGTGTGCCTCCCTTTAACTTTTTTATATATGTATATGATTTTCAAATTAAATCGTGACAAAAACTTTTTGTTGTGGTACAATATATATGCTGTGAAAGGAGAGCGGTGATATGAAGGCAATAATTTTCAGTGATTCCCACAGAAGGTTCAATCCGATGTATGAGGCGGTTGAACGGGAGGGCGGAATTGATTATATCATACATGCGGGCGATGTTGTTGAGGACGCGGAGGAGCTTGCGGTTGCATATCCGCGCAGGAGTGTGATATATGTCTGCGGAAACAACGATTTCTGGCACAGAGATGTTCCCGATGACAGGTTCTTCACTCTTGACGGTGTGAAAATTTTTCTCACCCACGGGCATAACTACGGAGTGAAATATTCGGCGGCAAAGGTGAAACAGCACGCGCTGCAGCTCGGGGCGGACATCTGCATTTTCGGGCATACTCATTCGGCGGTGTGCGAGCAGGAGGGCGGATTTTGCCTTTTCAACCCCGGGACACCGTCGGGCAGCTATGGGATTCTGGAGACAAACGGCGGCAAATTTGATATAAGACTTGTTCAAAACGACCGTTGAATTATGCAAAACGCAAAGCTGAAAAGCCTTGACAAGCAAAGCGGTTTATGATAAAATGAGAGAGTAATCGACAAAGCTTGCAGGTATGCATCCTACTGTCAAAATATACGGTCTTTTGTGACTGACGGAATTTGTGGATTAAACCACAGGGGAGCAGAAGACTTGATTTATGCCGACCGTCTGGGCAGTCCTGTTTTGTGCAGGACTGCCCTTTTTTGGCGCATGAAAGGACGTGTGAATTTTGAAAAAGGTTGGAATTGTTATGGGAAGCGACAGTGACCTTCCCGTTGTTGAGAAAGCGGCAGACACGCTCAGAGAGCTGGGAATCCCGTTCGAGGTTCATGTATATTCGGCTCACAGAACTCCGGAGGAGGCAAAGAGCTTTGCACAGAACGCCGCGGAGAACGGCTTTGCCGCAATTATTGCCGCGGCCGGAAAAGCGGCGCACCTTGCAGGTGCAATTGCCGCAAACACTTGCCTGCCCGTCATCGGCATTCCGATAAAATCGTCAACCCTTGACGGTCTTGACGCTCTTTTGTCAACGGTTCAGATGCCCGGCGGCATTCCCGTTGCGACCGTTGCAATTGACGGTGCGCAGAATGCGGCGCTTCTTGCGGCGCAGATCATTGCGGTGTCGGACGGCAATCTTGCATTGCGCCTTGCGGAGCTGAGACGGAAATCGGCGGCGGCTGTGCTTGAAAAGGATAAAAGCATTTCGGAAAGATTTAAAGGATAAATAATAATTCGGAAAGGAGAAATTGACACATTTATGTGTGTCGATGTGAAACAAAATGGAAAAGACTGTTCAGATGTATGAGGGAAAGGCAAAAAAGGTTTTTGCAACAGATGATGAGAACTATTGCATTGTGTCATATAAGGACGATGCAACGGCATTTAACGGACTCAAGAAGGGAACAATCAGCGGAAAGGGCGTTGTCAACAACAAGATGTCAAATTATCTCATGCGTGAGCTTGAAAAGGCGGGGATTCCGACACATTTTGTCGAAGAGCTTTCCGACCGTGAGACGGTTGTCAAAAAGGTTAAGATTGTGCCGCTGGAGGTCATTGTGAGAAACGTTGCGGCAGGGTCGTTCTCAAAAAGATTCGGTGTCAGTGAGGGAACAAAGCTTCTCTGTCCGACACTTGAATATTGCTATAAGGACGATTCTCTGGGCGACCCGATGGTGAACGACTGGCACATTTTGGCTTGCGGCTGGGCGACACGTGAGGAGCTTGACACAATTGCGGATTATGCCTTCCGCGTGAACCGCTTTCTGATTGACTTTTTCAAAACGATAAATGTCGATTTGATTGATTTCAAGATTGAATTTGGAAAGACACCCGACGGCAAAATCATTCTTGCGGACGAGATTTCACCCGACACCTGCCGTCTCTGGGACGCGGATACTCATGAAAAGCTGGACAAGGATCGTTTCCGCAGAGATATGGGCGGAGTTGAGGAAGCATATGCCGAAATGATGAAGAGAATTTTCGGATAGACAAAAAAGGCTACGGCTGAAGGAGTGCATAATATGAATAAATTACACGAGGAGTGCGGAGTGTTCGGGATATTCTCTCCCCGAAAGACAGCTGTTGCACATTTGACATACTACGGTCTGTTTGCGCTTCAGCACAGAGGACAGGAGAGCTGCGGCATTGTTGTGAACGATGACGGAGTGTTTGAGCATTATAAGGACGTCGGGCTGGTGAATGATGTGTTTTCCGCGAGGGCACTTGAGCGGCTCGGCGAGGGAAACATGGCAATCGGACATGTCAGATACGGAACCACGGGCAGCACCGACAGAGTGAATGCGCAGCCTCTCATGGTCAACCATGTCAAGGGGAAAATGGCTCTTGCCCACAACGGAAATCTTGTGAACTCAATGGAGCTGAGATGTGAGCTTGAAATGAACGGCTCAATTTTTCACACCACAAGCGACACGGAGGTCATATCATATATTGTAACAAAAGAGCGGCTCACAGCGCCTTCGATTGAAGACGCTGTTTTGTGCGCAATGGACAAAATCAAGGGGGCATATTCCCTTGTCATCATGTCGCCGAACAAGCTGATTGCGGTGCGCGACAAGAACGGTTTCCGACCGCTTTGCTACGGAAAACGGGAGGACGGAAGCTATGTTGTGGCATCCGAGACCTGCGCGCTTGATTCGGTCGGTGCACAGTTTGTGCGCGACCTATACCCGGGCGAGGTTCTTGTTTTCACCCGTGACGGCGTGAAGTCAATGACGGACAAGTGCGGTGCGGCACCAAAGAAAACCTGCATTTTTGAGTATATATATTTTGCGAGACCCGATTCGGTCATAGACGGCGTTTCGGTTCACACGGCGCGGCTCCGCGCAGGTGCGTGTCTTGCAATGGAGCACCCTGTGCAGGCTGATGTGGTTGTAGGCGTTCCCGATTCGGGAATTGACGCGGCAATCGGATATTCGCGTCAGTCGGGGATTCCGTACGGAGTCGGATTCATAAAGAACAGATACATCGGAAGAACGTTCATATCCCCGGGGCAGAAGTCAAGAGAGGACAAGGTGCGGATTAAGCTGAATACAATTGAGGAGACGGTCAGGGGCAAGCGTGTTGTCATGATTGACGATTCGATTGTGCGCGGAACAACCTGTGCGAGAATCGTGAAGCTGCTCCGCGATGCAGGCGCAACCGAGGTTCATATGCGCGTTTCCGCGCCGCCGTTTCTCAACCCGTGCTACTACGGAACGGACATTGATTCAAGGGAAAACCTGATCGCAAACAACCACACGGTTAAGGAGATCGAGAAAATCATCGGAGTTGACAGCCTCGGTTATCTGAGTGTTGAGAGTCTGGGTATGCTGATAAGCTCAAAATGCGGTGAGGGATATTGCAGTGCATGTTTTGACGCGGACTATCCGACAGAGCTTCCGAAAAACACACATAAGGACAGATTTGAACAAAAAATATCTGAAAAGAGGGATAGCAATGAGTAAAAGCTTCAGTGAAAGCTACAAGGCGGCAGGAGTTGACATAACCGCAGGCTACAAGGCGGTTGAGCTGATGAAAAAGCACATCGCAAGAACGGTGACGGAGGGCGCAGCGTCGGACATCGGCGGCTTCGGCGGTTTGTTTGAGCTTGACCTGACGGGGATTGAAAAGCCCGTTCTGGTCAGCGGAACGGACGGTGTCGGAACAAAGCTGAAAATGGCATTTCTCATGGACAAGCATGACACGGTCGGCATTGACTGTGTTGCCATGTGCGTCAACGATATAATATGCTGCGGTGCAAAACCGCTGTTCTTCCTTGATTATATCGCGGTCGGGAAAAACTACCCCGAGAAGATTGCCCAAATTGTTTCGGGCGTTGCGGAGGGCTGTGTCCGTGCAGGCTGTGCGCTGGTCGGCGGCGAGACAGCGGAAATGCCGGGGTTCTATCCCGAGGACGAATATGACCTTGCCGGCTTTTCGGTTGGTGTTGCGGACAAGTCGAGGATTCTTGACAAAAGCGAAATCCGCAGCGGCGATGTTATCATTGCGCTGCCGTCAAGCGGCGTTCACTCAAACGGATTCTCTCTTGTGAGAAAGGTTTTTGATGTTGAAAAGTCGGATATATCATCGCCTGTTGAAGCATTGAACGGAAAATCGGTCGGCGAGGCGCTGCTTGAGCCGACAAAAATATACGTCAAGCCCATGCTGAAGCTGTTTGAGAGCGTGAAGGTGAAGTCGGTTTCACACATCACGGGCGGCGGTTTCTATGAAAACATTCCGCGCAGTCTGCCGCATGGATACGGCGCGAAAATCGAGAGGTCGGCGGTCAGGGTTCTGCCGGTTTTTGACCTGATTGCAAGGACGGGCGGCATTCCCGAGCGCGACATGTTCAACACCTTTAATATGGGTGTCGGAATGAGTGCGGTGGTTTCGGCGAATGACGCTGACCGTGCGCTGGAAATTCTGCATAGCTGCGGCGAGGACGCATACATAATCGGTGAGATTGCCGAATCGGAAGAAAGCGTGACAATATGCTGAGGGCGAGAATTGCCGTGCTGGTTTCGGGAGGCGGAACGAACCTTCAGGCTCTCATCGGCGCACAGTCGCGCGGTGAGCTGAAAAGCGGAGAGCTTGCGCTTGTTGTGTCAAGCAATGACGGGGCATATGCCCTGACGCGTGCTGAGAATGCAGGCATTGAGACTGCTGTTGTGCCGAGGTCGGAGGAGGACTTTGAGAAGCGTCTGATTGAGATACTGGAGCAGAAGAGGATTGACCTGATTATTCTGGCAGGGTTCATGTGTATATTAAGTGAGGATTTCACGCGGAGGTATCCGAGGAGAATCATAAACGTTCACCCGTCGCTGATACCGTCGTTCTGCGGCAAGGGTTTCTACGGACTCCGAGTTCACCGCGCGGCACTGGACTACGGCGTGAAGGTGACGGGCGCGACAGTGCATTATGTCAACGAAATCCCGGACGGCGGAGAGATAATTTTGCAGAAAGCCGTCAGCATTGAGGACGGCGATACGCCCGAGACGCTGCAAAGACGGGTCATGGAGGAGGCTGAATGGCAGCTTTTGCCGAGGGCGGCGGAGCTTGCGTCAGCGGAAATTGTGAAGGAGAGGGAAAAATGAGCATATACAGGATAAACAGAATCGGAGACCTGCTACACGGTAATTCATATGTCGGCAGGGGAATTGTGATCGGAAAGAGCGAAAACGGGAAGAACGCCGTTTTTGCATATTTCATCATGGGGAGAAGCGAGAACAGCCGAAACCGCATATTCACGGAATGCGGCAGTGAGGTGATAATACGTCCGTTTGACGAGTCACGGGTTGAGGATCCGTCACTGATTATATATTCGCCGATTAAGGGCTGCGGAAATGCGCTGATTGTCACGAACGGCGACCAGACCGACACAATTGCCGGTTTTCTTCAGCGCGGAAAAAGCTTTGAGGAGGCACTTGAGACGCGTGAGTTTGAACCCGACGCGCCGAATTTCACGCCGAGAATCAGCGGTATGGCGGAATTTGCGGACGGCGGCTTCAGATATAAAATGAGCATACTCAAAAGCGAGGACGCTGAGGGGTCGGAGTGCGCAAGATACAGCTTTTCATACCGCCCGATTGCGGGTCTGGGGCATTTCATACACACATACAACTGTGACGGAAATCCGATTCCGACCTTCACGGGCGAGCCTGAGCGTGTTGCCGTGCCTGACGATATTGACGAGTTCACGTCCGAAATCTGGAACTGCCTTGACGCAGACAACAAAATTTCGCTTTATGTGAGGTATATTGACCTTGAAACACACAGGGAAACAAACAGAATGATAAACAAATATGAAAAGGAAAACTGAGGAGGCAGGGTGAAGATGGAGGACAGAAGAGAAAAATATATATCGCCGTTTTCAACGAGATATGCAAGCCCCGAGATGCAGGAGGTTTTCTCGGAGAAATTCAAGTTCAGAACGTGGCGCAGGCTGTGGATTGCGCTTGCAAAGGCTGAAAAGGCACTTGGTCTGGGAATCTCCGATGAACAGATTGCGGAAATGGAAAAATTCCGCGATGACATAAACTTTGAGACGGCAGAGGAGCGCGAGAGGGTTGTGCGCCATGACGTTATGTCGCATGTTTACGCATACGGGAAGCAATGCCCGAAGGCTGAACCGATAATTCATCTGGGCGCGACCTCTTGCTATGTCGGCGACAACACCGATGTGATAATCCTGAAGGCTGCGTCGGAGATAATTCTGAAAAAGGCGGCGCAGGTGCTGAAAAACCTGACCGATTTTGCGGTGGAATATAAGGATATGCCATGTCTTGCATACACTCATCTTCAGCCGGCACAGCTGACAACTGTCGGCAAGCGTGCAACGCTGTGGGCGTATGAGCTTATCATGGATATTGAGGAGCTGCAAAGCCGTCTTGACCGTCTGAAGCTTCTCGGCTCAAAAGGCACGACGGGAACGCAGGCAAGCTTTGTGGAGCTTTTTGAGGGCGATGAAGAAAAAATTGACCGCATGGAGGCGATGATTGCTGAGGAAATGGGCTTCGGCGGCTGTGTTGCCGTTTCGGGTCAGACCTATTCGCGCAAGACTGACGCATATTTTCTCGGTGCGCTTTCGGGGTTTGCGCAGAGTGCATATAAGTTTTCGAACGATTTGAGAATCCTTCAGTCGTTTGAGGAAATGGAGGAGCCGTTTGAAAAGACGCAGATCGGTTCATCGGCAATGCCGTACAAGAGAAACCCCATGCGCAGTGAAAGAATTTCGTCTCTTGCGAGATATGTGATTGTCGATTCGCTCAATCCTGCACTGACAGCAGGGACGCAGTGGTTTGAAAGAACGCTTGACGATTCGGCGAACAAGCGGATTTCGGTTGCGGAGGCATTTTTGGCGGTTGACGCGATTTTGAATATATATATAAATGTGACGCGCGGTCTTGTTGTCTATGACAAGGTGATCAGGCGGCGTGTCATGGAAAAGCTGCCGTTCATGGCAACCGAGAATATTCTGATGAAGTCGGTCAAGAAGGGCGGAAACAGACAGGAGCTTCATGAGAAGCTGAGAACCCATTCACATGCTGCGGCGAGAAAGGTGAAGATGGAGGGCGGAGCGTGCGATTTGATTGACAGAATCGCGGAGGATTCCGCATTTCCGCTGTCGGCGGAGGAAATTCACGCGGAGCTTGACCCGAAGCTGTATACGGGCAGAGCCGCGGCGCAGACCGTTCGGTTTGCGGACGAGGTTGCAAAGCCTGTCATTGAAAGGTATTATGAGGGTGACGTTTCGGCGGAGCTGAAGGTATAAGAGGATTTGTCGGGGGCGCTGCCCCCGACTCCCCCTGTGTGCCGTCATTCGTCTCGGTTGGATTAATTGCTCAAACAAAGGATTTTGCGCCGCACGTCCGAATTTAAAACCGCAGTCAGCGGTTTTGTCGGACTGAAACGCACGCACATTTCAATGAAATTGATTTACTTGTGCGTGCGTTTCACGGCGAAAATCCGTGTTTCTCGCAAAATCCAACTGCGAGACAAACAACAAGGCGCGACTTAAAGATATACTCTGCGGACAAAAAAGTAAGTGAGCGGAGCGCACGGACTGAAAGCGACTGCGTGACCGAGCAGGTCATGCGGAGCAAAAATGTCCGTAGCGCGACGACAAGGCGCGGAATAAAAGATATACTTTGAGGGTTTAACTCCCGTGCGCCTGACTGCATGATTTGCAGAAAAAGAAAGTTTGGTTTGAAAAAACATGAAGGAGGAACAATCAAAAATGAAGGAATTTGAATTAAAATACGGCTGTAACCCGAACCAGAAGCCTGCAAGAATATTTATGAGCGGCGGCGGTGACTTGCCGATTGAGATTCTCAGCGGCAGACCGGGCTACATAAATTTTCTTGACGCGTTCAACAGCTGGCAGCTTGTTTCGGAGCTGAAAGCCGCTCTCGGAATGCCTGCGGCAACATCGTTCAAGCACGTCAGCCCGACATCGGCGGCGGTCGGAGTTCCGATGAGCGATGAATTGAAGCGCGCATGTTTTGTCAGCGATATTGACGGACTGGACGAATCACCGCTTGCCACGGCATATGCACGCGCAAGGGGAACAGACAGAATGTCCTCCTTCGGCGACTGGATCGCGCTCAGCGACATATGTGATGTGACAACGGCAAAGCTCATTAAGCGCGAGGTTTCGGACGGCATAATTGCTCCCGGATATGAACCCGAGGCACTTGAAATTCTGAAAAGCAAGAGAAAAGGAAATTATAATATTGTGAAGATTGACCCCTCATATGTCCCCGAGCCGAAAGAGCAGAAGCAGGTTTTCGGAATCACATTTGAGCAGGGAAGAAACGATTTCAGGATTGACCGCGGTCTGCTTTCCGAAATCGTAACCGAAAACCGCGAACTCCCCGAGGACGCAGTGAGAGATTTGATAATTTCGCTGATTACGCTCAAATACACTCAGAGCAACTCGGTTTGCTATGCAAAGGACGGTCAGGCGATCGGAGTCGGTGCGGGTCAGCAGTCGAGAATACACTGCACCCGTCTTGCGGGCGGAAAGGCGGATATATGGCATCTGCGTCAGCATGAAAAGGTGCTTTCGCTGCCGTTCCTTGAAACAATCGGCAGACCCGACCGCGACAATGCGATTGACATATATATTTCGGACGACTGCAATGACGTTCTTGCGGACGGTGAGTGGCAGAAATGGTTCTCACACCGTCCCGATGAGCTGACAAAGGAGGAAAAGAGAGCATATCTTTCGGGAATCCGCGGAGTGGCTCTCGGGAGCGATGCGTTCTTCCCGTTCGGCGACAACATTGAGCGTGCGGCAAAGAGCGGCGTCAGCTATATCGCAGAGCCGGGCGGTTCAATCCGCGATGACAATGTCATTGAAGCTTGCAACAAGCATGGAATGGTCATGGCGTTCACGGGCATGAGACTGTTTCATCATTGATAAAAACAAGAGAGGGGAAGTGCTGAAATGAGAATTATGGTGGTTGGCGGCGGCGGCCGCGAGCATACGATAATAAAAAAACTGAAGGAGAGTCCGCGCGTGAGCAAAATTTTTGCTCTCCCGGGGAACGGGGGAATTGCGGCGGACGCGGAATGCGTGAACATCGGCGCAAAGGAAATTGAAAAAATTGCAGACTTTGCCGAAAAGGAAAAAATTGATTTTGCGGTTGTTGCACCCGACGACCCTCTGGTTCTCGGAGCGGTTGATGCACTGGAGGCGCGGGGCATTCCTGCCTTTGGTCCGCGTGCCGATGCGGCAATCATTGAGGGCAGCAAGGTTTTTTCAAAGAATCTGATGAAAAAATACGGTATTCCGACGGCGGAATATGAGGTTTTTGATAACCCCGAGGCGGCACTTCAATATCTTGACACGGCGGCAATTCCGACGGTTGTCAAGGCGGACGGGCTGGCTCTCGGAAAAGGAGTTATAATTGCGGAAAGCCGTGAGGAGGCAAAGGACGCGGTGCGCTCGATTATGGAGGACCGCATGTTCGGTGACAGCGGACGGAGCATTGTAATTGAGGAATTTCTGACAGGTCCCGAGGTTTCGGTGCTTGCGTTCACGGACGGCAAAACGGTTGTTCCGATGAAATCGTCAATGGATCACAAGCGTGCAAAGGACGGCGACCGCGGTCTCAACACGGGCGGCATGGGAACGGTTGCTCCGAATCCGTACTACACGGAGGAAATCGCGGCGGAATGCATGGAAAAAATTTTCAAGCCGACAATTGACGCGATGAACAGGGAGGGGCGAACCTTCCGCGGCTGTCTCTATTTCGGTCTTATGCTGACCGAAAACGGACCCCGAGTGATTGAATATAACTGCCGATTCGGCGACCCCGAAACTCAGGTTGTTCTGCCTCTTCTGGAGAGCGATTTGCTTGAAATCATGCTTCACGTGTCGTACGGAACGCTGGACGAGGCGGATGTTCGGTTCTCGGACGGCTGCGCGTGCTGTGTTGTCATGGCGTCGGAGGGCTATCCACAGAAATATGAGACGGGCTTTGAGATAACACTGCCCGAAAACAGGGAAGGAATATATGTTGCCGGTGCAAAGCTGTCGGACGGCAGGCTTCTGACATCGGGCGGCAGGGTTCTCGGTGTCACAAGAACGGGCGATACCCTGAGGTCGGCGATTGACAGGGCATATTCGGCGGTGTCGGAAATCAGCTTTGAAAATGCATATTTCAGGCATGACATCGGGAAATCCGCACTTGCGGCAGAGGAGAAATAGAGCGAAAGGAAGGTTTTGCGAATGGTATACAGAGTTTATGCGGAAAAGAAGAGCGGACTTGACGCGGAGGCGTCGGCACTGTGCCGCGAGCTTGTGCAGCTGCTCAGGATTGACGGCTTGACGCGTGTGCGCGTGCTCAGCAGGTATGATGTTGAGAACATTGACGGTGATTTGTTTGAATATTGCAAGGACACCGTTTTTTCCGAGCCGCAGCTTGACACGGTTTCGGACACATATGACGCGGACGGCTGCCGTGCGGTCTTTGCGGTTGAATATCTCCCCGGTCAGTTCGACCTTCGGGCAAGCTCCGCTGCGGAGTGCATTCAGCTCATATCAAAAGGCGAAAGACCCGCGGTGCGCACCGCAAAGGTATATATGCTCTACGGCGATTTGACCGATGAGCAGATTGAAAGCGTGAAAAAATATGTCATCAACCCCGTTGAGGCACGGGAGGCATCTCTCGGCGAATATGAATCTCTTGCGATGAAGTGCGAAATCCCCGAGACGGTTGAAACCCTTGACGGTTTCTGCACGCTTGATGACGGCGGCTTGCGGGCATTTATTGATGAGCACGGGCTTGCAATGGATTTTGACGATATAAAATTCTGCCAAAGCTATTTTATATCCGAAAAGCGCGACCCGACAATAACCGAAATAAAGATGATTGACACATATTGGTCAGACCACTGCCGCCACACAACCTTTCTCACAACGGTTGACAGCGTGAAATTTGAGGACGCGCGGCTTCAGAGGGCATATGAGAGATATGAGGAGACAAGACGGGCAATCGGCAGGACAAAGCCTGTCAATCTCATGGACATAGGAACGCTCGCGGCGAAATATCTCAGGCAGACAGGACAGCTGGACAAGCTTGATGAGTCGGAGGAAATAAACGCGTGCACTGTGAAAATTGATGTTGATGTTGACGGCAAAACCGAGAAATGGCTGCTGCTTTTCAAGAACGAGACCCACAACCACCCGACGGAGATTGAGCCGTTCGGCGGTGCGGCAACCTGCATAGGCGGCGCAATCCGAGATCCGCTTTCGGGAAGGGCATATGTATATGCCGCAATGCGCGTGACGGGCGCGGCGAATCCGCTGACACCCGTTTCCGAAACAATTGAGGGCAAGCTGCCGCAAAGAAAGATTGTGACGGGCGCGGCAAACGGCTACAGCTCATACGGAAACCAAATCGGACTTGCAACGGGTCAGGTTTCGGAAATATATCATGAGGGTTATGCGGCAAAGCGCATGGAAATCGGCGCGGTCATTGCAGCAGCACCCGAGGAAAATGTTCGGCGCGAGAGACCCGAGGACGGCGACCTTGTCATTCTTCTCGGCGGCAGAACGGGACGTGACGGCTGCGGCGGCGCAACGGGTTCGTCGAAGTCGCATAATCTTCATTCACTTGAAAGCTGCGGAGCGGAGGTTCAGAAGGGAAATGCTCCCGAGGAGAGAAAGCTTCAGAGACTATTCAGAAACCGCGAGGCGTCACGGCTCATCAAACGCTGCAACGATTTCGGAGCAGGCGGCGTTTCGGTTGCAATCGGTGAGCTTGCGGACGGAATTGAAATTAATCTGAATGCTGTTCCGAAAAAATATGAAGGACTGGACGGCACTGAGCTTGCAATCAGCGAATCACAGGAGAGAATGGCGGTTGTGACGGCAAAGGAGGATGCGGAACGCTTCATTCGTCTTGCAAACCGTGAAAACCTTGAAGCAACGGTGGTTGCGGAGGTGAAGGAAAAGCCGTATCTGACGATGAACTGGAACGGCAGGAGCATTGTGAACATATCGCGCGAATTTCTCAATTCAAACGGTGCGGAAAAACACATATGCATTGCGCCCGAAAAGGCGCAGAGCTTCTGCCGCCGCGTGACAGGCGGATTTTCAGAGGAATACCGCGCGCTTGCCGATGACCTCAATGTCTGCTCGCAGAGAGGTCTTTCGGAGCGGTTTGATTCGACAATCGGTGCGGGAACTGTGCTCATGCCGTTTGGCGGAAAACACCAGAAAACGCCGATTCAGGCGATGGTAAACAAGGTTTCGGTTGAAAAGGGTCACACAGACACCTGTTCGGTCATGGCGTGGGGATATAACCCGTTCATTGCGGAAAAAAGCCCGTATCACGGCGCATACCTTGCGGTTGTTGAGTCGGTTTCAAAGCTTGTTGCGGCAGGGGCAGAGTTTGATGAGGTATATCTGACGTTCCAGGAATATTTTGAAAAGCCGAAGGGAGACCCTGCGCGCTGGGGAAAGCCGCTTGCGGCACTGCTTGGCGCATTTGACGCGCAAATGGATTTGAAAATTGCGGCAATCGGCGGCAAGGATTCGATGAGCGGCACGTTTGAAAAAATCGACGTTCCGCCGACACTGGTATCCTTTGCGGTGACATGCGACAAAACCAAAAACATTGTTTCTCCAGAATTTAAGGGAGCGGAGCACAGGGTTGTTCTGCTGAAGCCTGAGACGGATTCGGACGGACTCCCCAAGGCGGAAAGCCTGCTGGAGTGCTTTGCCGAGGTTTCGCGCCTTGTCCGCGAGGGTCGGGTGCTCAGTGCATATACGCCGTGCTATGGCGGAGTGGCTGAGGCGATATGGAAAATGGGCATGGGCAACGGAATCGGTTTTCGGTTTGCGGACGGCGTGACAACGGCTGACATATTCGGCTATTGCTACGGCTCGTTTGTTCTGGAGCTTTCGGAGGAATGCGAAATCGGAGAGCTGCTCGGATATACAGAGGACTGCGGAAAGCTTCGCCTTGGCGGAGAAGCTGTTGACTGTGCGGAGCTTCTGAATATATATGAAGAAAAGCTTGAAAAAATATATCCGTGCAAGGCGGAGACGAGGAGCGGAGACATTCCGAAGCTTGATTTTTGCGCTGCGGATTATCCGTCGCCGAGAATCGGAACGGCAAAGCCGAGAGTGCTGATTCCCGTGTTCCCCGGCACGAACTGCGAATATGACACGGCAAAGGTTATGCGTGATGCAGGCGCAGAACCCGAGATTTTTGTGATTAACAATCTTTCGCCGTCCGCAATTGCGGAGTCGGTCGAAGATTTTGCGAAATCGCTCAGGAAATCTCAGATTGTGTTCATACCGGGCGGATTTTCGGGCGGCGATGAGCCTGACGGTTCGGGCAAGCTCATCACTGCGTTCTTCAGAAACGGTGAAATACGGGAAGCGGTCGGCGACCTTCTTGATGTGCGTGACGGTCTCATGTGCGGAATCTGCAACGGATTTCAGGCACTCATCAAGCTCGGACTTGTGCCGTACGGAAAAATTATTGATACGGACGCGAAATGCCCGACCTTGTCATATAACACAATTGCGCGTCACCAGTCAAAGCTTGTGCGCACGAGGGTTGCGTCAAACAAATCGCCGTGGATGTCAAACACAAGGGTCGGCGAGATATACACCGTTCCGATTTCGCACGGCGAAGGACGGTTCATTGCTGATGATGAGCTGATTCTGCGTCTTGCGGAGAACGGGCAGATTTTGACGCAGTATGTCACAATTGACGGCGTCCCGACCCATGACATTGAGTCAAACCCCAACGGGTCGGCGTTTGCGGTTGAGGGAATAACCTCGCCCGATGGCAGAGTTCTTGGAAAAATGGGACATTCGGAAAGAATCGGAGACGGGCTTTATAAAAATGTTGAAGGACGGTTTGACATGGGAATGTTCCGTGCGGCAGTGGATTATTATCGGATTTAAGGGCTTTTGCCGATACGGCTGTGATTATGAAGTATATTAGTATTTATTAAAAGACAGGGTGGTGTGCTTGTGAAAACAGATATTGAAATTGCACAGAGCGTGCAGATGAAGGAAATCGGAGAAATTGCAAGGACGGCAGGGATTGACGGGGAATATCTTGAGCATTACGGTAAATATAAAGCGAAGGTGGATTTGTCGCTCCTCAAATCGCACAAGCGGCGCGGAAAGCTTGTGCTTGTGACGGCGATAACCCCGACGCCTGCGGGTGAGGGAAAAACGACCACCACAATCGGTCTTGCGGACGGTCTCAGAAAAATCGGAAAGAATGTTGTGGCGGCTCTCCGCGAGCCGTCTCTCGGACCCGTGTTCGGAATCAAGGGCGGCGCGGCAGGCGGCGGCTATGCTCAGGTCGTGCCGATGGAGGACATAAACCTTCATTTCACGGGGGATTTTCATGCAATCGGTGCGGCAAACAATCTGCTTGCGGCAATGCTGGATAATCATATATATCAGGGAAACAAGCTGAACATTGACCCAAGGCGCATAACATGGCGGCGGTGTGTTGACATGAATGACCGACAGCTGCGGTTTGTGACGGACGGTTTGGGCGGCAGGGTCAACGGTGTTCCGCGTGAGGACGGCTATGACATCACGGTTGCGTCTGAGGTCATGGCGGTTCTGTGTCTTGCGACCTCAATTACGGATCTGAAGGCAAGGCTGTCGCGTCTGATTGTCGGATATACCTATTCCGATGAGCCTGTCACGGCAGGTCAGATTGGCGCGGCAGGCGCGATGTGTGCATTGCTCAAGGACGCCCTGAAACCCAATCTTGTTCAGACACTTGAGGGAACTCCCGCGTTTGTCCACGGCGGACCGTTTGCGAATATTGCGCACGGCTGCAACTCCGTCATTGCAACGGAAATGGCACTCAGACTCGGCGACTATGCGGTGACAGAGGCAGGATTCGGAGCAGATCTCGGCGCACAGAAGTTTTTGGACATCAAGTGCAGATATGCAGACCTGAAGCCGTCGGCGGTTGTTGTTGTCGCAACAGTCCGCGCACTCAAAATGCATGGCGGAGAGCCGAAGGACAAGCTGGGTGAGGAAAATCTTGGTGCGCTGTCGAGGGGGATTCCAAATCTTCTGCGACATGTTTCAAACATAACTGAGGTATACCGTCTTCCGTCCGTTGTTGCGGTGAACCGGTTTCCGACCGACACCGACCGTGAGATTGAAGCGGTCATTGACGCGTGCCGTAAGCTTGGCGTGAACGTTGTTCTGTCTGATGTGTGGGCGAAGGGCGGAGAAGGCGGAACTGCTCTTGCGGAGGAGGTTGTTCGTCTTTGTGAGCGTGAAAACAATTTCTCGTTCAGCTATGAGACGGACGATACGATTGAAAACAAAATTGATATGATTGTGAAGCGCATATACCGCGGACGCGGCGCGGCGTTCACTCCGGCGGCAAAGAAGCAGATTGACAAGCTCACGGAGATGGGCTTTGGCGGCTTGCCGATTTGTATGGCAAAAACGCAGTATAGCTTTTCGGACGATATGACGAAGCTTGGCGCGCCTGAGGATTTCACCGTGACGGTACGGAATGTCAAGGTTTCGGCAGGTGCCGGATTTATTGTTGCACTCACGGGCGATATAATGACGATGCCCGGACTTCCGAAAAGTCCTGCGGCGGAAAGAATTGATGTTGATGAGAATGGAGTAATCAGCGGATTATTTTAAATTTTTGCGGGGGCATCGCCCCCACACCCCCTTTAAAAGGTTTTCTTTGAAAACAAACTTTTTTTCTTGTGGGGACATTGCCTTCACCCCCTTTAAAAGGGGTTCTTTGGAAACAAACTTTTTTTCTTGTGGTGCTGTGCCCCACACCCTTTTTATGGAAACGCTGTTTCCAAACCTTCTTTATGGGGGCATTGCCCCCAAGCCCCCTGTGCGCCGCTGTCAGCCTTGATGTCAGAGTAGCTGCTTGAACAGGGAATTTTTAATGCCGTCCGAATTAAAACCGCAATCAGCGGTTTTGTCGGACTGAAACGCACGCACATCATATGAAATTGATTGATTTGTGCGTGCGTTTCACATTAAAAATTCATGTTCTTCGCAAACTCCGTCATCAAGACCGACGCAATGCGCAAGCTTAAAGGGTTTTTTACAGTTAATCCGCAAAGCTTTCAGATGAATTTTTAAAAAACAACGGGTTTTGAGTTTTTTTGTGGTTAATCCGCAGAGTATATCTTTAATTCCGCGCCTTGTTATTTGTCTCGCAGTTGGATTTTGCGAGAAACACGGATTTTCGCCGTGAACCGTGCGCACACATTTTCATTTTCCTTAATTGTGCGCACGGTTCAGCACAGCAAAGCCGATGATTTCGGCTTTAATCTGTGCGGCGGCGGAGCAGCGCAAGCAATTTTGTTTAGTCCGCCATTGTCGGTCGGACGTCACTTTGAGCTTGGCTTCGCTTTTTGGAAACCCTATTCGCGCTGCTCGTAAAATTCTGTGTTTGAGCAATTAATCCAACCGAGACGAATGACGGCGCGCAGGGGGCTGCGGGGGCAGCGCCCCCGTGAGATTTAAAATATCTTGATCGTTTTTGAGCGGAAAAGACAAAAGCAATTTCCCTTCAAGGTCTGTGCGGTGCATATCAACGGCGCATATACGGCGGTTTTCATATGTTGTATAATAATATATCCCTTTGTCGGCATTGCAGCATGAGGAATACAGCGTGATTTCATATTTTCCGTCTCCAAGCTCACAGCAGCCGCGTGTCTGTTCGGCAGCCGCGAGAATGTGAAAAAACTGACTGATACTTGATTTTTCATCATTTTTTGATACAGAATTCATTTTCACAAATGCCGTGCGCACAAACCGCGATTGAGATGAAAGGTCGCCGGGGAGTCCGATTGCGCCCATGCCGCGGCTGTATATGTTCCATTCAAGCCCTGCGCTGAAACGCGGCTCCGGTGCTTTCGGCGAGAGCTGCATGAAGTTGTTCAATGCGAAAAGCTGCTGCGGAAACGGAGGATTGTTTGTCAGAACACCGATAGGATTGTCAAAAACCTGCAAACCGCTGTGCGTCGATTCAACGGTGATACATTCGCGCCTGTCGGCAAAAATCCAATGCAGAGGACTTGGCGGCATATTTTCCGCAAACGGTGCGGAGCAAATGCAGATGTCGGAAAGAGCGTTCCGCACGTCACCGATGTCCGCGCATTTTCCGAGAATATACGGAATGAACTCAAACTGTGCAATGTTTGTTTTCCCGGGCATTTCGTCGGGATAGAAAGCATTGCCGACAAAATTCAGAGCTGCTGCGCAAAGACCCTTCTCATTCACAGCATCGTAATACAGCGGATAGCCGTTTGCAATGTGTGCCATGCCGATGAGAGCAAAATGCTCAGAAAGCTGACCGCCCCGTGCGAGGCTGAAAGGAAAACGGCGCGGTGTGACAGTCACGCTCTCGCCGTAGGAAAACTCATAGTCAAGGTTTCGTCCGAAATAGAAATCATTTGTGAGATATGTTGCCGCAGTACACATAGAAACACTCCTTTTATTGAAATAATTATATTATATCCCAATGTTATATAAAATAAAAACCCTGTCTTGCGACAGGCTTTTTTGCATATCTAATTTGACAATATGCTGTTAACAGGCACGGATATTCGTTTTACAAAAAAATTCACAACAACACCGGTCAAAAGTGCCGTCAGAATTGTTCCTTCGCGTGTGTCGATAATTTTGCCGTTAAACAGCACCCATGATATAACAAGCGCCAGCACCACACAGCCGATGTCAAACCCAATTTTAACATTACCGAACATCATACCCGATTTATCCGAAATGGCTTTCACAAATGCCTCTCCGGAATTCATGATGACGTTTGCGATTACGGAAAGCGACACGCCAAAGCCGAGGGTTATTATGCCGGCAAGCACAAGCAATATCCGAACAGCGTAATAATTATTTGAAACGTATGACATGCACCATACCCCAAAATCGGTGAAAATTCCGAAAAGAAAAGAAAGCGGAAGCTGCAAAAGCTGTATTAGCTGAAATTCCTTTTTCAGTATTAATACCTGACCGGCAATCAAAAGGCAATTCCAAATGATGAGCCATGTTCCGAGAGAAAATGAATCCATGTAGCTGCTCATGACATTCGGTACGGAAGAAATCGGGGAAACCCCAAGCTCGCCGCGTTTTGTTATTGCAACCCCGAATGCTGCAAAAAACAAGCTTATTATAAATAATATGTATCTTTTTGGTTATTTCTTTCCTTGGCATTATGCATTCTCCTCTTTTGTGCCTGCTGCTTTAATATCAACTGCGTGCCATAACATAAGCCCTGCAATGAGGAACATCGTTCAAAAAGCGCATTTGTAATTCATACAAACACAAAAAAGCACCAAAGGTGCTTTTTTGACGTTAGTGAACCAGTACGAAAACGCGACCAATCATAAAAATTTCCGCAGGGTTCGTCTGGCTCTCTATTGGTGACTCCTAGGGGATTCGAACCCCTGTAGCCGCCGTGAGAGGGCGGAGTCTTAACCACTTGACCAAGGAGCCATATGTGTCCTGCACTGTTGTGTGCAGGATTTGGTAGCGGTAACTAGATTCGAACTAGTGACACTACGGGTATGAACCGTATGCTCTAGCCAACTGAGCTATACCGCCATGTCTTTTTTTAAAAGGAACATATGATATATTACCACAAAATGCACGGCTTGTCAATAGTTTTTTTAAATTTTTTCAAATATTGCCGCGGAAATCCGCGGAGCGCAGCCGAGGATGGATACGCTCCGAAGATATTCACAGTTTTTCTGCGAAAGCTTTGCCGCATGGCTTTTGCGGATTTTGCTTCTGCGGATTTTCTATGAAAGCTTTGCCGCGTCATTTTCACGGATTTCGCTTCTGCGGATTTTTCCGTTGAAGGTTTTCGGAAGCTCTTTCACATATTCGATAACTCTCGGATATTTATACGGCGCGGTGTTCTTCTTGACATATGCCTGAAGCTCTTTTGTCAGCTCCTCCGACGGCTCATAGCCATCGTGCAGAATCACCGTTGCCTTGACCGCAAAACCGCGGATTTTGTCGGGAACGCCCGTGACCGCAACCTCGGAAACCGCAGGGTGCTCCATCATGACGCTCTCAATCTCAAACGGTCCGATTCGATAGCCCGAGGATTTTATGACATCATCGGTTCTGCCGACATAGCGGAACATTCCCATTTCATCGCGGTATGCCGTGTCGCCCGTGTGATAGAAGCCGCCGTAGAGTGCCTCATGCGTGTCCTCCGCGCTCAGGTTATATGTGTCCAGGAGACCGCAGGACTTGCGTTTTGCGCTCAGAACCCTGATGCATATCTCGCCTGTCGTTCCGCGCTGGCATGACTGATTTTCCTTGTCAAGAATATGCACGTCAAATCCCGGAACGGGAAGCCCGATTGCACCCGGAACAGGCTCTGTCCAAGGCTTGATTGTCGCAATGCAAAGCGTGGTCTCGGTCTGACCGAAGCCTTCATAAATTTTAAGTCCCGTTGCCTCATACCACTTGTTGTATATCTCGGGGTTCAGAGCCTCGCCTGCCGTGCAGCAGTGCGTGAGCGATGAAAGGTCATATTTTGAAACATCGTTCTGAAGCATCATGCGATACATTGTGGGCGGAACGCAGAAGGTTGTGACTTTATATTTTTCAAGCTTGGAGAGAATGTCTGCGCCGTCAAACTTGTTGAAGTCATAAACCATAACCGCGCTTTCGCCGAACCACTGACCGTAGAGCTTGCCCCAGAGTGATTTCAGCCAGCCCGTGTCGGAGATGGTCAGGTGCAGCCCGCCGTCAACGACCCTGTGCCAGAAAACGCCCGTCATGATGTGACCGAGGGGATATTTGAAGTTGTGGGATATGATTTTCGGATAGCCCGATGTTCCCGATGAGAACGCGATGAGCATTGTGTCGTCCGCACGCGTTGCGTCCTTGCCTGTCGGTCTGTGCCATTCCTCGCCTGCCATTTCATAGCCTGCCTCAAAGTCAATCCAGTCGTCGCCTGCGTTTTTGTGTCCGGTGACAAATTTCAGTCTGACAGTTTCATATTTTCCCTTGCCCTCGTCAAAATATTCGGTTTCATTGCCGTCACCCGTGACAACAACTGCCGCAACATTTGCCGCGTTGCAGCGGTATACATAGTCCTTTGCCTTGAGCATGTTTGTTGCCTGAATGACAACTGCGCCGATTTTGTGGAGTGCCAGAATGCAGATCCAGAAATAGTAGCTGCGCTTGAGCACCAGCATAACGCGGTCGCCCTTGCGGATTCCCATATATTTGAAATAGTTTGCCGCCTTGTTTGAAGCCAGCATCATATCGCGGAAGGTGAACCGCTTTTCCTCGCCGTCTGCCGAAATCCACAGCATTGCGAGCTTGTCGGGTTTTGTGTGTCCCAGCTCGTCCACAACGTCATATGCAAAGTTGAACTTGTCGGTGTAGCTGAGCTTGTAGTTGTTCTGTGCGTCTTTGAGAGAAAGAAAATCATCTCTCTTTGCGCCGACGAATTTTTCATATATAGCCATTTTGCCTATCCTCCAACAGATTATTATTTAATTACAACGGCAATAAACTGAGCCTGCTTATCGCCGAGCGCCACCTCTGCATGAGGAACACCTGAATCAAAATATACACTGTCGCCCTTGGAAAGCTCATAAGATATATCGCCTATATAGAATTTCATTTTTCCCGAAAGAACATAGTTGAACTCCTGCCCCTCATGGCATTTCATGACGGGCGGCTTGTCGTCGGGAGTGATTGTAACCAGAAACGGCTCAGCCTTCTTGTTGCGGAAGGTGTATGCCAAATGTTTATAGTCATATTCATGCTCACGTTTGACGGAATAGCCCTTGCCGCGCTTGACGGTGCAGCACATGGAAAGTGTCGGTGCGCTGCCGCTGATGAGGTCAAGCACGTCAACATTCAGAATCTCAGCCGCGTTATAGATGAAGCTGAATGAAAAGTCCATTTCGCCGTTCTCATATGAAATGTAGGTTTTCTCGTCAACGTCAAGCTTTTTTGCCATTTCGGCGGTTGTCAGCTCCGCCTCCTCGCGCATGAACGCAAGTCTCATGCCGATGTCTTTTATCTGTGCATTCATTTTTCGTCACCTCCGAAGTTATATCCAAGGCTGACCGCCTTCATGTTGAGGTCAAACAGGTTTTGGCGTTTTGCCGAAACAACCTTTGCCATTGCCTTTTCGATTGTTTCCTCCGAGAGTGCCTTGCTGTGCTTAATCATGAGACCGATCATAATCATGTTTGCAAGACCCGGGAGGTTCTCCTCGGACGCAATGCGCGTTGCCGGGATATAGTGTGCGCTGACATCGCCGCGTGCGGTCTTTTTGTCAATCAGAGAGCTGTCGACATAAATCTGACCGCCCGGCTTGACCGCGTTTTCATAGCGATCAAAGGAAGGAGCGTTCATTGCAATCAGAATGTCGGGCTTGTCAACAATCGGAGAGCCGATTTTGCTGTCACTGATGATTATGCTGCAATTCGCCGTTCCGCCGCGCATTTCGGGTCCGTAGGACGGAAGCCAGCTGACCTCCTTTTCCTCAATCAGACCGCCGTATGCCAGAAACTTGCCTGAGAACAGGATTCCCTGTCCGCCGAAGCCTGCTATCAAAATCTGCTTAGTCATTCGCGTTTCCCTCCTCTTTGGTTTTGTCTTTATATACACCTAAGGGATAGTAGGGTATCATTTCGGATTCCAGCCAGCCGAGAGCGTCCTCGGGAGATTTGCCCCAGTTGGTCGGGCAGGTTGAAAGAACCTCAATCAGCGAGAAGCCCTTGCCGTCAATCTGGTTCTGAAACGCCTTTTTGATGGCTTCCTTTGCACGTTTGACGTTTTTGACGCTGTTCACTGCGACTCTTTCGAGATATGCCGCGCCGTCAACCTTTGAAAGCATTTCGCAGACCTTCACGGGATAGCCCACCTTTGAGACATCTCTGCCGTAGGGCGAGGTCTGTGTGACCTGACCGGGCAGTGTTGTCGGAGCCATCTGACCGCCCGTCATGCCGTAGATTGCGTTGTTTACGAATATGACGGTTATGTTCTCGCCTCTTGCTGCGGAATGAACTGTTTCAGCCGTTCCGATTGCGGCGAGGTCGCCGTCGCCCTGATATGTGAACACGATTTTGTCACCGTCGGAGCGTTTAACACCCGTTGCAACAGCCGGTGCTCTGCCGTGAGCCGCCTGAACCATGTCAACATTGAAATAGTTATATGCAAATACCGAACAGCCGACAGAGGCAACACCGATTGTTCTGCCCTCAATGCCAAGCTCGTCAATTGCCTCCGCAACCAGTCTGTGAATGATTCCGTGCGTGCAGCCGGGGCAATAGTGCAGCGTTGCGTCGGTAAGTGCCTTTGGTTTTTCAAAAACTGTCATATTATTTTGCACCTCCCAGATTATTTGCTTCCGTGATTTTGTCGAGAACGTTTTCGGTTGTCGGAATCATACCGCCCGTGCGGCTGCAAAGCAGAACCGGCTTTTTGCAGCGTATGCTCAGCTCAACGTCCTCCATCATCTGACCCATGTTCAGCTCAACCGAGATGAACGCTTTAACCTTGTCTGCGGCGCGGCACAGAACTTCCTTCGGGAACGGCCAGAGGGTGATCGGTCTGATCATGCCGACCTTGATTCCCGCCTTCCGCGCCTCGTCGATTGCGTTCTGCGAAACTCTTGCCGCAACGCCGAATGCAACAATGCAGATTTCAGCGTCATCCATCATATATTCATCATACATAACCTCGTTTTTCTCAACGGTTTTGTATCTTTCAAATCTGTCAATGTTGAACTGCTCAAGCTCATCGGGCTTCAGGAAGAGGGAGTTCACAATGTTCGGCTTTCTTTCGCCATTTGTGCCCGTGAGTGCCCACGGCTTGTCATATTTGTGAACCTCGCCCATGTCAAGCGAAACAGGCTCCATCATCTGACCCATTGTTCCGTCTGCCAGCAGCATGACGGGCATTCTGTATTTGTCTGCAACGTCAAAGCCGTGGAAGGTCAGGCTGACCATTTCCTGAACCGACGCCGGAGCGAGAACGATGAGGTGATAGTCACCGTGACCGCCGCCCTTTGTTGCCTGAAAATAGTCCGACTGTGACGGCTGGATTCCTCCGAGACCGGGACCGCCGCGCTGAACGTTGACGATGAGCGCAGGAAGATCGCAGCCTGCAAGGTATGAAATTCCCTCGCTCTTCAGCGAAATACCGGGGCTTGATGATGAGGTCATAACCCTTTTCCCTGTTGAGGAAACGCCGATGACCATGTTGATTGCCGCAATTTCGCTTTCAGCCTGCAAAAACACGCCGCCGTCAATTTTCGGCAGTCTTTTTGACATATATGCCGCAACCTCTGTCTGCGGTGTGATCGGATAGCCGAAATAGTGATGACAGCCTGCCATGATTGCAGCCTCTGCCATTGCCTCGTTGCCTTTCATTAATACCTTTTCACTCAATTTAAATTCCCCCTTTATCTCTCAACCGTAATAACGCAGTCGGGACACATTGTGGCGCAGAATGCGCAGCCGATGCATTTTTCTTTTTCGCTGACGCCTGCGGGGTGATAGCCCTTTGCGTTCAGATCGTCTTTGAGCGCAACGATGCCTTTCGGACAGGCG
Source organism: uncultured Clostridia bacterium (assembly GCA_934463175.1). Taxonomy (GTDB): domain Bacteria; phylum Bacillota; class Clostridia; order Monoglobales; family Monoglobaceae; genus CAKSIW01. Next base: position 27,258 of record CAKSIW010000006.1, read on the forward strand.
CTCACGCAAAGACCGCAGCCCTTGCACAGGTTTTCGTTAAAAGTGACGTTTGCCATATGTTTGTTCCTCCTTTGATAATTTGCGTGGTTTGTCTTGTGGCATTCACCATGATTGTCTGACATATATATCAATCGGGAAAAGTCCCTCAACCTTGCCCTCAAGTGACGGCGCAAGGTCGGATTTCACCGTTGTCATGCGGATTTTAAGCCCTGTCAGCGCGGAAACCTCATTTGCATAGTCAACCGACCGCAGAACCGTGTCCGCGTCTGTCTCGTCGCCGAGGTTTGAGTTGTTCACAAGCCCCGTGAACCGAATTGCCGCAGCCTGTTCAATCTCGCGCATAACCTCAACCGTTGAAGCCGCGTCCGATGTCAGAAAACGGCAGCGGTTTATGACGAACAGCATTTCATAGTCGCCGATTTTTCGGATTGCCTCGGAATAACGCCCGAGAGCCAGTGCGCCGCGGTCATCGCCACCGACGTCAATGACAGAGTATAGCCCGCTGTCATCAATCACCGCATATGCCTCGGCAGGAAGCGCGGGAGTGTCAACGTTGGTGTTGGCATACGGCGATGAAATCAGCCGAATGCCGTGCTGCGCGAGAACCTCTGCCGAGTCCTTTGTGCGGAAATACGGGTTCACGATGTCAAGGTCGGCAATTGCGGTGCGCCGTCCGCCTGCGGCAATGTGCAGCGCATAGTTCACCGCCGCATTTGTTTTGCCGCTGCCGTAGTGTCCCGCAAAAATTGTGATCCGCTTCAGATTTCCATTGTCCATCCGTATTTATCCTCTTTCTTTCCCCACTGGATTCCCGTGAGCTTGTCATAGAGTGCCTGAGTTACCTCTCCGATTTCATTGCCGTTGACGGTGTGTGCGACACCTTCGTAATACAGCTCGCCGATCGGGGAAACGACAGCCGCGGTTCCGCAGCCCCATGCCTCTTCAAGCTTGCCGTTCTCTGCAGCCGAAATCAGCTCGTCAACCGAAAGGAGTCTCTCCTCAACAGTGAAGCCTGCGTCGCGCAGAACCTCAATGCACGATTTTCTTGTGATTCCGGGGAGGATTGAGCCTGTCAGCTTCGGTGTCACAATTTTGCCGTCAATCTTGAACATAACGTTCATTGCGCCGACCTCTTCGATGTATTTACGCTCAACACCGTCAAGCCACAGAACCTGTGTGAAGCCCTGTTTTTCGGCATTCTCGCCTGCGCGGTTTGCCGCTGCATAGTTGCCGCCGCATTTTGCCTCGCCCGTTCCGCCGCGGACTGCGCGGACATCGTCCTTTTCAATCATGATTTTTACGGGATTGATTCCCTCGGCATAATAGCTGCCGCTCGGCGACGCAATGATGACAAAGGTTGCGCGGTTGATGGAATGAACGCCGAGAGACTCATCATTTCCGAACAGGAACGGTCTGATGTAGAGCGATTCGCCGTCCTTTGACGGAACCCATGCCTCGTCAATGCGGACAAGCGCGAGAATTGCGTCAAGCATATCCTGCTCGGGCATTTGCGGAAGTCTCATTCTTTCAGCCGAGTTGTTCATTCTTCTGACATTTTCAAGAGGACGGAACAGCTGAACCTTGCCGTCTGCGCGTCTGTATGCCTTCATGCCCTCAAAAATTTCCGAGCCGTAGTGGAAAACCGTTGCGGCAGGGTGCATACTGAGGTTTCCGAACGGTACGATTCTTGCATCATGCCAGCCGCGGTCTCTTGAATAGTCCGCAATGAACATATGGTCGGTGAAGATTTTACCGAATCCGAGATTCTCGGTCGGTATCTGTTTCGGTGAAGCTGTTTTTGTAACCTTGATTTCCATGATTTCTCTCTCCTATTCCGTGACGATTCCGTCAACCTTTTTAATTTTTAATCTTGCTGCTGCGTCTTCACGCATTTTATATTTCAGAATCTTGCCTGCGACATTCATCGGAAATTCCTTAACAAAGTCGATATAGCGCGGAACCTTGTGCTTTGCCATGTGGGAGCGGACATATTCCTTCATCTCGTCCTCTGTCATTTCTTCGCCGTCCTTCAGAATTATGCAAGCCATGATTTCCTCACCATACTGCTCATCGGGGATTCCGATGACCTGAACGTCCTTAACCTTCGGGTGGGTGTATATGAACTCCTCAATCTCCTTGGGGTATATGTTCTCGCCGCCTCGAATGATCATGTCCTTCAGTCTGCCGGTGATCCGGTAGTTGCCCTCGGGGGTTCTGAGTGCCAGGTCTCCCGTGTGCAGCCAGCCGTCGCGGTCAATTGCGCTTGCGGTTGCTGCCGGCATTTTATAGTAGCCCTTCATTATGTTATATCCCCGTGCGACAAATTCGCCCGTTGTGTTGTCGGGCAGCTCCTCGCCCGTCTCGGGGTCAACAATGCGGCATTCGATTTCGGGAAGTGCGCGTCCGACCGTTGAAACCCTGACAGAAATCGGGTCGTCGGTTGAACTCATTGTGCAGCCGGGGGAGCTTTCGGTCTGACCGTAGACAATTGTGATTTCGGTCATGTTCATCTTCTCCACAACCTGCTTCATGACAGGCTCGGGGCAGGGTGAGCCTGCCATAATTCCCGTGCGCATATACTGAAAATCAGTATGCTCAAAATCGGGGTGCTCCAGCATTGCAATGAACATTGTCGGAACGCCGTGGAATGCTGTGATATGCTCCTGGTTTATGCACGCAAGAGCAGGCTTCGGTGTGAAATACGGCAGCGGATAGAGCGATGTGCCGTGTGTCATTGAAGCTGTCATTGCAAGCACCATGCCGAAGCAATGGAACATCGGAACCTGAATCATCATTCTGTCCGCGGTGGACAAGTCCATTCTGTCGCCGATACATTTTCCGTTGTTCACAATGTTATAGTGCGTCAGCATAACGCCCTTGGGGAAGCCTGTTGTTCCTGAGGTATACTGCATGTTGCAGACATCGTGAACATTCACCGCCGCCGCCATGCGTCTGACCTCGTCCGTGTGAACCTTTCTGCCGCGTGCAAGTGCCTCGTCCCATGTCAGACAGCCTGTCTGACGGTAGCCGACGGTGATTACGTTGCGCAGGAAGGGCAGACGCTTTGCGTGCAGAAAGTCTGATGACGCCTTCTCCGAAAGCTCGGGGCAAAGCTCGGCGATAATCTGAGAATAGTTCGAGTCTCTGTAGCCCTCAATCATGATGAGCGTGTGCGTGTCGGACTGCTTCAGCAGATATTCTGCCTCGTGGATTTTATATGCCGTGTTCATCGAAACAAGCACCGCGCCGATTTTTGTGACTGCCCAGAACGCAATGTACCACTGCGGAACATTTGTTGCCCAGACCGCAACGTGATGGCCTGCGCGGACACCGAGGGCAATGAGGCTTTTTGCAAATGCGTCAACGTCATCGCGGAACTCGGAATATGTTCTGGTGTAGTCAAGGGTTGTATATTTGAACGCATACTGGTCGGGGAAGTTTTCAACCATGGTGTCCAGCACCTGAGAGAAGGTTTTCTCAATCAGCGCGTCCTTTTTCCAGACGAATTTTCCCGTGCCTGCGCGGTTCTCATAGAGTGCGGCTTTTGCGCGCGACAGGTCGTTATAGCGCGACATGAAGCTGACAAAGTGCGGGAAAATTATGTTGTGGTCGCCAATCTCCGAAACCCACTCGGGATTCCATTCGATTGAGATGAAGCCGTCATAGTTTATGCTCCTGAGAGCGTTTATGAAGTCACTGATCGGGAGGCTGCCCTCGCCGATTATGCTGTGCTCGTCAAGGCTTTCCGAATCCTTGATGTGAATGTGTCTGACATATGCGCCGAGGTTTGTGATTGTCTCCTCCGCGCTTTCGCCGCATACGCGGTAGGGATAGTGCATATCCCACAGAGCGGCTAAGTTATCGTCCGCAAAGCTTTCGAGAAGTGCGCGCAGCTTTTTTGTGTCGGCATATTCGCCGACCGTTTCAACCAGCAATGTGACGCCGTTTTCTCTTGCAAACGGCAGTGCGCCTTCAATGAAGCTGCGTGCATCGCCGAATGCCTTCAGTCTGACATACGGTATGCGCAGACGGACAATTGCTTCCTTCATGCGCTCAAACTCCGCCGCTGCGGCGTCCGCGTCTGCTGCCACGTCATGCACAAGGTCAATGCACGGGATTTTGATGTTATATTCAATCAGTCTGTGATATACCTCCGCGAGATTTTCATCTGCAATCTCGTCAACGCTGTGAAGCTCGATTCCGTTGAATTTATATTCCGCGGCAATATCCAGAAACTCGCCGATGTTGAAGTTTTTCCATTTGTTTGTCGAAAAGGACAGTTTCATCAGATTTCCTCCTCAAAGCATATTTTGTTCAGAGCGTTAATATATGCGTTTATGCTTGCTCCGACAATGTCTGTTGATGTTCCCTTGCCCGAAAAGAGCTTTCCGCCGTGGCGGAGACGGACAACGCTTTCGCCGAGAGCCTCGCGTCCGCGCGTCACCGACTGAATGCGGAAATCGTCAAGCTCATAGTGATGCCCAGTGATTTGCTCAATTGCAAGGAAGGACGCGTCAATCGGACCGTCACCGATGCAGAAGCCGTGAACAAGCTCACCGTGCTTCCAAAGCTCAAGGCTTGCGGTCGGGGTCATGATGTTTCCGCTGTTGATGACATAGCTTTTCAGCTTATAGGTCGGTGCAACCTGCATTGCGGTGCTTGCAACAATTGCATCAAGCTCCGTCGCGCTGACCGATTTCTTTGCCGCGGTCTTTGAGAATTCGTCATAAACCGCCGCCATATCCTCCTCCGACAGGTCATAGCCAAGCTTTTCAACCGCAGCCGCAACGGTTCTTATGTCGTCTCCGGCACTCAGTGAGAGGTTCTCGGACAGCTCCGTGCCGACCGCGTTGTCAAAGGGTGTTCCGTCTCCCGTGTGTGCGTTTGCCGCGCGGCAAAGCTGTTTAATGGAGTTTTCAAGAACCGTCATGTTGATTTGCGTTCTGATTCCGAGAAGTGCCGCTTTCTCTCTGAACACTCTTGAAACGGAGCGGAGAGAGGGGCATTTGGGGGAATCTATGACGGTTTTGATTTGCGTCACGCCGCAGCCGACACAGGATATTGCACAGGCAACCGCCATGCGAAGCTCATTTGAGCATTCGGCGGACAGGGTGCAGCCGTCCAGCTCGGGAACGTTTTCGCGGACGCGGTTTATAAATTCGTCAAGCTCCGCAGGAAGCATTATTCCTGCCGAGTCGCAGAGCGTGACGGTTTTTGCACCGTTTTTCACCGCACATTTTGCGGCATTGAAGAGAAACTCACTCTCTGCACGCGTGCTGTCCAGCAGTGACACCTCAACATCGCCGCAGATTTCCGCCGCGTGCTTCACAACCGCCTCCATGCGCTCCAAAAGCTTTGCGGGCTTGAGGTGGCATATGTATTCCATCTGAACGGTTGACACGGGAATCATAATGTTGAGTCTTGGCTTTGCGGCGTTTGCAATTGCGGCATATGCCGTGTCGGCCTCCGCCTCACTCAGCCCCGCCGGGCAGGAAATCACGCTGTTTTTTATGATTGGCGAGATTGTGTGCAGGAACAGTATGTCGGTTTTTCCGTTTACAATCGGCGCAGTTTCAATCACGTCAACGTTCAGCCTGTCAAGCTGCTTTGCAGTCTCGATTTTTTCCTTGAAGCTCATGTTCTCGGATTTTTCTCTCAGTGTTATATCACAAATTCGTATATCTGTCATTTTTAATCTCCGTTCCACCGTCCTGCAACGGCATAAGTTTTAATAAAATTCTCCTATCCGCAGGGAAAGTGATGATAAGAGTTCAGCCGCCCGTGTGTTTTCGGACATATGCGAAAGAAATACGCTTTAATCCGTCCGGCGGATTTGCGAAAAAGAGGTTTCCGCGTTTGTCACTTGATTTTCAGGATTCTTTCCGCATTTTCATGAAGGATAAGCTCCCGTTCGTGTGCGGTGAGGTTTATGGTGTCAAAGCGTTCAAGCTCCTCCGAAACGTTCCACATCGGGAAATCGCTGCCGAACACGATTCTTTCCGCACCGTATATCCGAATCAGCTCTTCGGCGCGCTGCATTCCCGTGAAGCTGAATGAGCTTGATGTGTCGAGAAAGCAGCCTGTGTCCTTCAGATATTCAAGCGCGAGGTCATAGACCGACCAGCCGCCGAAATGTGCCGCCACCGCGCATAGTCGCGGAAACAGCTTGAGCAGCCTTTTCAGCCGCTTGGGGTGGGAATAGTCATATCTGTAGTCTCCGCAGTGAATCAGGATCGGGATTTCCTTTTCCTGAAGATAGTCATAAAACTCAAACATTCGTTCATCGTCCATGTTGAAGTGCTGGGTGTCGGGGTGAATCTTGACACCGCGCAGACCGTTTTTCATTGCCCGTTCAAGCTCGGGGATCTTGCCGTCATATGCCGCGTGCATTGCTGCAAGCCCGAAAAATTCGCTGTGCTCTTCACATTCCGAGGCGATGTAGCGGTTGATTGTTTCAACGTGGTTTTCATCGACCGCAACTGAGCAGACAACATATCCGTCAACGTTTGCCGCTCTGCCCGAGTCAATCAGAGCCTGCGCCGTGCCCTTGCCCTCCATGTCAAGATTATAGAACTCGCCGACGCTTCTGACTGCCTTGTCCGAAATTTTTTCGGGGTATATGTGAGTGTGAAAGTCGATTATATTCATATGTAATATTACCTCCGTTTCCTGCATGTGGCAGCTGATGAAAATATAAAAGCGGTTTTGCCGTGAAAGCAAAACCGCGTGAAATCCTGATTTATGACCGCAGCCTTAGTTTGCTGCCGCGAAATCCGCGTTTTGCTTTCCGTGTTTGCCGCATATGACAATCAGCATAATAATTATGCCGAGAATGCTAAGGACACTAAGGACGCCAAGCTTAATAATGACAGCAAAGGCAGACAGCAAAACAGACACTGCAAAGGCAATGTCTGTGAAAGCAGCACTATTAAAATTACGGTAATCATCACAATCGTTTTCGGCGCGGCAAACCGAAGGTGCAGACATTACTGCATCTTTGCAAGAATTATTTGAATGACCGAACATTGAAAAATTCATCTTGCACACCTCCCGATTTTTTTATTATAATACCACTTCTGCGCCTGATTGTCAAGTGTTTTGTTGATTATTGTTGAATTTTTACATGATTTTTTGCTATCCTGAAGAAAAAATGTGAAAAAATTTAAAAAAAGCTGCAACGTTTTTGCTTTGCCGTTTGTTTTATAGGTGAGGACCTCAAAAAAATGATTTTTTGATAACTAATATCAGGTTAAACAAAAAGGAGAGATTGATTATGAAAAGAATATTGAGTGTTATGGCGGCAATAGGGGTTACGGTTTCATCGTGTGCGGCGGTATATGCCGAGGCGGCGGAGCTTTTGACGGCAGCGGCACCTGCTGAAAAATATTCGGTGACGGTGAACGGTGAAAAACAGGATTTCGGAGGAAAGACGGCATATGCGTCGGGGAAGAACATAATGCTTCCGCTCAGAGCTGTTGCGGAAAAGCTCGGCTTCAAGGTTGAGTGGAATGAGGCAGAGCAGGGGATTCATCTTGATGACGGCGAGGTGAACACAACAATATATATAGGAAAAGACACATATTTCATGGCATCGTCAACCGCAATCGGAATGTCCGCACCGACGCCTCTCGGGGCTGCTCCGGTGCTGGACGGCGACACGACTTTTGCACCTGCCGAAATGTTCGGGATTCTGCTTGGTGCGGACGCGGTTTCGGTGAAGGACGGCACGGTTGACATTAAAAAGGAAGAAAAAACTCAGATTCCAAACCCGATTGTTGAATATAAAACGGTTGAGGAGGCAAAGAATGCGGTGCCGTTTGAGCCTGACGTGCCGGCAAAAATGCCTGCTGACTGCAAGCTGTCATTCATCTCGGCAATATCGGGCGAAATCTTTCAGCTGACATACAGCGGCGAAAACCGTGAAATAACCTACAGAACCGCTCTCGGAGATGAGGACATAAGCGGAGATTACAATGTGTATGAAAATGTGAAGAAGGTGACGGCAGGAGATGTGACTGTTGAGCTGCGTCTCGGCGAAAAACGCTCATGCGCGGTCTGGACAAAGGGTGAGAACACCTTCTCGCTGTTTGTTGACGGTGCGGCTGATGAGGCGGAGCTTGTCGGAATTGTTTCGGGAATTTAATGTTGACAGCACGGGAAAATATGCTGTATAATTGAGGAAACAACTGTATCGGGGGTGTCTGTTTGGAAATCACACGGGAGAGTGTCGGCGCGCTTGTCGAAAAATATGGCAGCACGGTTCTGAGACTTGCATATACCTATCTGAATAATATGGCAGACGCCGAGGATACGGTTCAGGACGTTTTCCTGAAGATAATGGACAAAGCCCCCGAGTTCCGTGATGAGGAGCATGAGAGATATTGGATTGTCAGAACGACAATCAATATGTGCAAAAATCGGCTGAATATGTTCTGGAACAAAAACAAGCGGTCGATTGACGAGGTCGCGGAAACGGCGGTTTATGACAAATACAGCGAGGACAGCACCGTTTTGCAGGCGGTTCTGTCTCTCCCCGGGAACTATAAGGCGGCGGTGTATATGTATTACTACGAGGGCTGGACAACGCCGCAGATTGCAAAGATGACGGGAAAAAGCGAAATCACTGTCAGGTCTTATCTGCACAGGGCAAGGACAATGCTGAAGAAAATTTTGAAGGAGGAGTATGATTTTGAGCAGGAAATATAACGAAGCAATGGACAAAATTGCGGTTTCCGACGAACTGAAGGAAAAAATCATGAAGTCTGCGGAAATGCGCGGCGAAGCGAAGCCAAAATCTGCGCGCTCCAACGTGTTTCCTCTGCGCCGTGCGGCAGGCTGGGCTGCGTGTCTGGTGCTGTGCGCCGCCACGGCGGCGGTTGTGAAAAGCCGAACGGGAGCGGACATAGTGCCGCCGCCCGAGGTTGTGACGGCTCCCGATGACGGTGAGCGGAATGTGCCTCAGGGGAATGCGGACGGGTCGGAAACACAGCAAAATGTGCCGACCGGGAGTTCCGAGCAGCTTCAGCCGCAGGGCAAGGACACTGCGGAAGGGTCTGAAAATGCGCGGAACAATGCTGATGTGCCGTCAGCCAAGCCTGATGTGCCGCAGGGTGTGTCATCTCCCAAGTCTGATATACCGCAGGATGCAGTGTCTGCCAAGCCCGATATACCGCAGGACTCGGGCGGTGAGACGCAGGGTTCATCTGAATCGGCGCAGAATCCGCAGGGTGAGGAGAATGTGCCGCCGACTGATAATGACGGGGACTCGCCGGAATTTGCAGTTCCTCCTCCGCTCATGTCGGGAGGCAATGAGTCCGGGCTGTTTGAGGATATGCGCGACATTGACGCGGTTCGGCAGACTCTGGGATATTCGTTCAAGCTTCCGCATTTCATGCCTGACGGATTCAAGGCGGAGAGTGTATCGCTTCTGTTCGGCGGACTGGTTCAGCTCACATATTCGGACGGGGAAAGCACAATTTTCTTCCGAACGGAAAAGACCGATGAGGATATAAGCGGCGATTATAACATATATGAAACGGTTGAGAGCGCGGAAATCGGCGGTGCGGAAATCACGCTGAAGGGCAGGGACGGAAAATTCTTCACAGCGGTGTGGAATGACGGCTGTGCATATTCGCTGTTCTGCGCCGAGGGTCTCGGGAAAGAGACAATGCTTGAAATCGCGGAAAGCGTTTCGGAATAGACAGAGGCTGTTTAAAAAGTCAGACCGGCTTTTTAAACAGCCTCTTTTTTAATGGGACGGAAAAAAGCTTTGAAGGAGGCACTCTGAACTGTAACGGCTGTGCTTCCTGTATTTTGTGATCTTTCTTCCTTTTTTGCGTTATGGGGCTTTTTGTCTCTACTTTCGGTAGAGTTTTGGCTGTCCGCGGCGGAAAATATCAAACAGATGTAGGTTTACATATTTCAAATGACAGGTTATAATGTAGTTAAGCGAGGTGGTTTGATGAACATAGGCAGCTTTGGAAAAATGATATACAAGCTCAGGAAAAAACACGGAATGACACAGAGCGAGCTGGCGGCAATGCTCCGCGTCAGCGACAAGGCGGTCAGCAAATGGGAAAACGGCGCAGGCTATCCGGAAATCACACTGCTCCCCGTTTTGTCGGAGATTTTCTCGGTTTCCGTGGACTATCTGCTCAAAAGCAACCCGAACGGAATTGCGGTTGCAGGAACAATTCTTGTTGATGTGCTGAATATCATTGACAAATACCCCGAAAAGAACATGCTCACGCATGTTGAGCAGATTTCGCAGTCGGTGGGCGGCTGCGTGCCGAACACGGCAATTGACCTTGCGCGGATTGATTCGGGGCTTTGCGTTTCCGCAATCGGAAAGACGGGGAATGACGAATACGGAAGATATGTCATCTCGGAAATGAAAAAACACGGCATTGACACAAGCCGTGTGAAGCTTTCGGCAAATCTGCCCACAAGCTTCACAAACGTCATGTCCGAAAAGCGGAGCGGCGAGAGAACGTTTTTCAGCCTGAAAGGGGCAAACAGTGAATTCTGTGCGGAGGATATTGACCTGTCGGGGCTTGACTGCGAGATTTTTCACATCGGATATGTCCTTTTGCTGGACGCGCTTGATATGCCCGACGAGGAATACGGAACAAAAATGGCACGGCTTCTGCATGATGTGCAGAGGCGCGGTATCAAAACATCAATTGATGCGGTGAGCGCGGAGGGGGAGCAGTTCGCGGAAAAGATAATTCCCGTGCTGCGCTATTGCAGCTATGCAATCATGAATGAAATCGAATGCTGCCGTGTGACGGGCATTTCTCCGAGACGGGAGGACGGGAGCGTGAACGTTGAGGGAATCAGGCGGACGATGGAGGAGTTCATAAAATTCGGCGTGTCGGAAAAGGTGATAATCCATTGCAGTGAGGGCGGTTTTGCGCTTGACGCGGACGGTCGGTTCACGGCAGTTCCGTCGCTGGCTTTGGAGGAGGGCTATGTCAAGGGCAGTGTCGGCGCAGGGGACGCGTTTGCTGCGGCTTGTCTTTATGCACTCTACAGCGGATATGACGATGAGCATATGCTGCGTTTTGCGTCCGCGGCGGCGGCAAAGAGTCTGTCTGCGCCCGATTCGGTGAGCGGTATGCGCCCGAAGGAGGAGATTGAGGAGCTGAGCCGATTCGGCAGGAGACGGGAGAAAATATAAAAAAGGAGCGGTTGAGGAATGGAAAACAAGGATTATGAAAAAAGGGTTCGTGAATTTTTCAAAAAGGCAGGCATAACGGTGCTTGACTCGGAGAAGATTGAGCTTGCGGATTTCGGCAAGGGCGATTTTGAAAAAATCGGTCTTTCGCTTTGCGTATATGTTAACACCGACAGAGTGTGCGCAAAGGAGATGGTGCTTTTTCCGCACCAGACCTGCCCCGAACACAAGCACGTTGAGACAAACGGTGCGGAGGGCAAGGAGGAGACCTTCCGCGTGCGATTCGGCACGGTGTATTTATATGTTGAGGGCGAGGGCAGAAAAGAGGATATTGAAGGCGGTCTGCCCGACACCGACACGACGGTATATCATGAAATTGTCCTTCACCCGGGGGAGCAGCACACGATCTATCCGAACACGCTGCACTGGTTCCGTGCAGGCGATGAGGGCGCGGTGGTTTTGGAGTTTTCAACCCACAGCACGGACGAGACAGATGTATTCACCGATAAGGAAATTATAAGATAGGAGGAAGAGTATGTTAGTTAATCTGGACAGCGTTCTGAAGGACGCGCAAAAGGGCGGATATGCGGTTGGGCTTTTCAACACGATTGACACCGATATGCTGGAGGGCGCAATCAGCGCGGCAGAGGAGATGAAATCGCCGATTATAATCGGCACGGCAGAAATCCTGCTGCCGTATGGCTCGCTTCCTCTCATTGCACCGTCGGTCATCAGTGCGGCAAGGCGTGCGTCTGTGCCTGTTGTAGTGCACTATGACCACGGGCTGACCTTTGAAAAGTGTCTGGAGGCTTTGAAACTCGGTTTTTCAAGCATTATGTTTGACGCATCGGTTCGGAGCTATGAGGAGAACATAGAGCAGACAAAGGAAATGGTGAAAATTGCTCATGCGTTCGGCGCAACGGTTGAGGGCGAAATCGGGCATGTCGGGAACGCGGATACCGAATCGGGAGACGATATTTACACAACCGTACAGTCGGCAAGGAGCTATATTGACGCCACGGGAGTTGACGCGTGCGCGGTTGCGTTCGGCACGGCACACGGGTCATATCTGAAAAAGCCCAAGCTTGATTTTGAACGGCTGAAAGAAATCCGCGGCGCGGTTGACACACCGCTTGTCATGCACGGCGGTTCGGGTCTTTCGGACGGGGATTTCAGAAAGGCGATCGAATGCGGAATTGCAAAAATCAACATTTTCACCGATTTGTGCATTGCCGGTGCAAAAGCCGCGGGTGAAGCGGCGGCAGACGGTATCGGCTATCTTGAAATGCGCAGCGAAAGAGTCCGCGCGGTGAAGGCTGCGGTTATGGAGAAAATCAGACTGTTCGGGTCGCAGAATAAGGGAATTTAGCGGACAAGAGAAATTGACGGAAAAAAGATGACATCGAAAAAGCGGAACACAGCAAAAAGATGGGAAAGCACATATCACAGGAAAACAAATGCTGCGGTTCGGTCTGGTCAAGGCGGAAAAATTTTTTTCGTGTTCCAAAGCTTTTTCCTGCTTTGCTTGAAAAAACAAAGGCTGTTTAAAAAGTCGGTCTGACTTTTTAAACAGCCCTTTTTTTGCTTTGCCGAAGCATATGACTGATTTTTCTGCAAAGAAAAATCGGAATGGAGCGAAGACCATTCCGATGTGGAGCTACCGGTCAGAATCGAACTGACAACCTGCTCATTACGAATGAGCTGCTCTGCCATTGAGCCACGGTAGCATTATTGTGCTGAACAACATTAAAAGTATACTATAAAAATCCGCGTTTGTCAAGTTTTAAAATGCAACAAATGTAAAAAATATTTTCAGCACCGCACATATTGACGGAGAGCGGCGGTGTGTGATAAAATTAAAACAGAAAAATCGGACGGAGGCTGAAAAGTGAAAAAGACGGCGATAATAGATTTGGGTTCAAATTCGGTGCGCATGAGCATTTATGAGGAGAAAAACGGAAAATATACGGAAACGGAAAGCTACAGAAGCCTGATTAAGCTGAGTGAGGGCATGACTCATGACATGCGGCTCAGACCCGAGGCGCAGCTCCGCGCGGCGGAGGCTTTGCTCGGATTTAAGAGAATCATCGACCGCGAAGAGGTCGGAAAAATTGCCGCGGTTGCGACTGCGGCGGTGCGCAAGGCGGAAAACGGAGCGGAATTTCTGGAAATGCTGCGGTGCGAAACGGGAATTTCGGTTGAGGTGATTGACGGCGAAAGGGAGGCATACTATGATTTCCTTGCCGTGAAAAGCAGAACGCGCTGCGGGAACGGAATAATCTGCGACATCGGCGGCGGAAGCTGTGAGCTGATATATATGCAGGGCGGCAGCGTGCCGCGTGCGTCGGTCAGCATACCGTTTGGTTCACGAAGTCTGACGGAGACGTTTTTTTCGCACGGTGAGAGCCGGGAAGCACAAAAAGCCGCTGAGGAATATGTCAGAGGGCTGTTTGAGGCGGTCGGCTGGCTGAAGGAGTGCCGCGGTTTGCCGATTGTGGGAATCGGCGGAACAATACGCGCGGCGGCAAGGTTTGACATGGGGGGTGCGCCTGCGGACAGCACACCGCACGAGATGAGCGCGGACAGAATTGACGGAATTTTTGACGCGGTGAGACGTGCATCGCTTGCCGAACGGGCGGAGATGGAAGGCATCGGAAGCGAAAGAGCTGATATAATTCTGGGCGGTCTGCTGCCGCTTGTGTGCCTGAAGGAAATGACGGGTGCGCCGTGCGTCATTGCGGCTGACATCGGTGTGCGTGACGGTATTCTTGCAGAGATGTGCGGAGGGGTGTGAGGAAAATGAAGAATTTAAAGGCTGTGCTTGCTGCCGTGCTGATTCTGACGGTCATCGGCGGACTGTGGTATAAAAACCGCAGCGCGGAGGGGTCGGAATGTGAAAAAACGGAATTTCTGTTTGACACCGAATGCACGGTCAGGGCATACGGAAAGCGTGCGGAAGAGGCGGTGGACGCGGTTTTTTCGGAGCTTGCCAATCTGGACGGAATAACCGATATGTATGATTCCGGATCGCAGGTGTCGCGGATTAATTCAGCCGCGGCAGGCGAGACGGTGAGGGTTGATATGGCTGTGGTGAATATGATAAACACGGCACAGCAGATTTGTCGCGACTCGGAGGGGGCGTTTGACATAACCATGGCTCCCGTGACGCGGCTTTGGAAATTTGACGGGGGTGAGCCGTCCGTTCCCGATCCGTCGGCGGTCAGAGACGCGCTTGCGGCGGTCGGCTCGGAAAACTTTTCGGTTGACCTCAAGGCTTGCACGGTGACAAAGCTTGCGGAGGGCGCGGCAATTGACCTTGGCGGCGTTGTCAAGGGCTATGCTGCGGATAAGGCGGCGGATATTCTGAAAAGCTTTGAGGTGGACGGCGCGCTTGCGGATTTGGGCGGAAATGTCATGTGCGTCGGGAAAAATCCGAAAACCAAGAACGGAAAATGGCGGATCGGTCTGCAAAAGCCGTTTGCCCCGACGGGTGAATATGACAGGGTGATTGAGCTTTCATCGGGTGCGGCTGTGACAAGCGGAACATATCAGCGCAGCTTTGAGCTTGAGGGGCGGCTCTATCATCACATTCTGAACCCCGAAAACGGCTATCCGTCCGCGCAGAGCTATGATGGCGTGACCGTTGCGGCGGAGCGTGCGCTTCTTGCGGACTGCCTTTCAACCGCGTGCTTTGTGCTTGGGGAGAAAAAAGGAAGAGAGCTTGCGGAAAAATACGGCGCGGAGATATATTACGTTTTTAAATGAGCCCGTGTTAAGTTTTTGTAAATTTTTAGTTAAAACTGAAGTTTTCGGTTGACAATCGGTGCGGCACGGGGTAAAATAAAGTGATATATTTTTGCATTCGGGGGCTTTGGGAGAAGAGAGCCGAATGCGTGAATTTTTTGCAAGGAGAAATTTATGGAGCTTTTATTTGATTCGATGCTCGGGAAAACGGTTATGACGTTTTTCATATCCATGATTCCCGTGCTGGAACTGAGAGGTGCAATTCCGATTGCAACCGCAAACGGAGTTGATTTGTGGCTTGCAATTGTCGTCTCGGTCATCGGGAACATGGTTCCCGTACCGTTTATTATTGTTTTCATCAGGAAAATTTTTGAGTGGCTCAGGGCAAAGAATGAGCGGCTTGACGCGCTTGTGACGCATTTTGAGAAAAAGGCGGACAAGCATTCCGCGGCAGTCAACAAATATAAATTCTGGGGTCTTTTCATTCTTGTTGCAATACCGCTTCCCGGAACGGGTGCATGGACGGGTGCGCTGGTTGCCGCAATGCTTGACATGCGCCTGAAAAATGCCGTGCCTGCGATTTTTCTCGGTGTTGCTGCAGCAGGACTGATTGTGGCGTTTTTCACATACGGCGTGGCGTCGGTGTTTTTTTGAGAACGGGGGCGGAATATGCTGTTTGGAACTGAGGGCGCGGAGCTTGCCGTGCTGGATTTCATACAAAGTGTTTTTAAATGCGGATTTTGTGACAGACTGATGACTGCGGCATCGGCACTCGGCAACAACGGAGGCTTGTGGATTGCGGTGTCTGCCGCGCTGCTCTGCACGAAAAAATATAGAAGATGCGGTGCGGTCATGGCACTCGGCTTGCTCATCGGGCTGTTTGTGTTTGTCCTCGGCGTGAAAAATCTTGTCATGCGCCCGAGACCGTTCATGCTTAATGAAGCCGCGCCGACGATAATTGCAAAGCCGACCGATTTTTCCTTTCCGTCGGGACACACTCTGACGGCATTCAGCTCGGCGTTCATTCTTTTTGCACGGAGCAGGCGGCTCGGGACTGCGGCACTTGCCGCGGCGGCTTTGATTGCGTTTTCGAGAATGTATCTTTATGTGCATTTTCCGACAGACATTCTCGGAGGAATCGCCTTTGCGGCATTGATTTTTTTTGCGCTGAGAGGGCTTTTGATGAAAACGGAGAAATCGGAGCAAAACACTTGACAGACACTGCTGCTCCATGGTAAAATATTGCTGAGGGCATTTGAAAAATGTCAAATTATATTGTGGGGTGGAAAGTTATGGATCAACAAAAACTGGACATGTTCATCATGTCAAATCAAAAGTATTTTCCTGCGGAGAAAATCATGTATCTGAAGGATAAGCTCAAAAGCATGGACGATGAGAAGTTTTCGGTTATTTCGACAATTGAGCTGAAGGACCCGACAACAATTCTCCTTGTGTCAATTTTCCTCGGCGGTCTTGGAATCGACAGATTCATGATCGGCGACACAGGAATGGGCATTCTCAAACTTTTGACCGCGGGTGTCTGCGGAATTATGACAATCGTTGACTGGTTCACGATTTCAAAGAAAACAAAGGATTTGAACTTTAACAATGTCATGGCGCTCATTTAAAGGCGAAATTACGGTTTTGCTGCTGTGTGCCGCAGCGGTCTGCGTTTTCAAAGCACTCGGAATCAACTGCCTTGTGCGGAGAATCACAGGGTTCCCGTGTCCTGCGTGCGGAATGACACGCGCGGTTTTGGTTTTGCTCCGCGGAGACATTTCGGGGTATGCTGCGAACAATGCAATGGCAGCTCCCGTGGCGGCTGTGTTTTGCGGTGAGCTTTTCATAAAGGCTTTCGGGAAACATAAAAATTGGGTGCATATATGCACCGCAGCGGTTCTGACCGTGAATCTTGTTTATTATATCTACAGAGTTCTGACATTATCAATGCCTTCCGCATGAGCGGAAGGCATTGTCTTTTTTATTCATTTTATTTGCTCGGTTTGCAAACTGTTCAGAGATGAGAAACCTGAACATCATGCAGCCGTGTATCAGACACACGGCATGACGGAATGTGAGGCAGCTTGCGGTCAGCGTTTCTGCCCGAAGTCTGTGCATTTTGTCCGTGAACAGCAGCTTTCATTTTCGGTCAGCATGTTCTCGTCCGCGGTCGGTGTTTTAGCTTGCAGTCCGCACACTTTGTCCGCGGTCGGTGCATTGTTGTCTGTGGTCAGCGTTTTCACCTGCGGTCAGCACTTTCTGTATTAAGGTCTGCTCTTTTCGTCCGCGGTCGGTGTTTCTGTCCGCGGTCAGTGCTTTCTGTTTGAGGTCTGCCATTTTCGTCTGCGGTCAGCGTTTCTGCCCAAGGTCTGCGTATTTTGTCCGTGAACAGCAGCTTTCATTTTCGGTCAGCATGTTCTCGTACGTGGTCGGTGTTTTAGCTCGCAGTCCGCACACTTTGTCAGCGGTCGGTGCATTTCTGTTTAAGGTCTGCTCGTTTTGTCCGCGGTCGGTGCGTTTTCTCTCACAGTCTGCACACTTTGTCCGCGGTGTCTGTCAGAAAAACATTGCCATGAACACCGTGGATAGACCGCAGATTCCGATTGCAATTCCGCTCATCATACCCTCAACCTCGCCGATTTCAATTGCCTTTGAAGTGCCGAGAGCGTGGCATGATGCGCCGATTGCAAGACCTGCCGCAATTGGATTGTCAACCCTGAACCATTTTATGAAATATGGACACATAACCGTTCCGAAAACTCCGGTGACACACACAGCGGCAACGGTGATCGGAACAATGCCTCCCATTTTTCCCGAAAGCTCGCTTGCAATTGCGGTTGTGATTGATTTTGGAAACAGGCTGAACAGCACGTCCTCGGGGAGCATAAACAGCCTGCTCATCAGAAAAACACACAAAAGCGAGGACGCCGAGCCGACAATGCAGCCGACAAGAACGGGAAGCCAGTTTTTTTTGATTGTGTCAAGCTGTCTGTAGATTGACACGGCAAGTGCCGCCGTGGCAGGTGCAAGCAGCATTGTGATGAAGTCTCCGCCGCGCATGAAGTTTTCAAGCGGAATTTTGAATGTGCAAAGCACCGCGATGATCAGGAGACTTGCAATCAGCATGGGGTTTGCAACCGGCGTGTTGATTTTTGATTTCACCTTCACCCCAATTGCATAGGTAATCAGGCAGAGGGTCACGCCGAATATCGGATTTTCTGTCAGCTCAAGCATTCTCCTTCACCGCCCTTTTCTTCATTAAAAACAGTATCAGCTTGACGGTGTATGCCGTCATAACAAACACAACCACGGTTGACAGAATACAAATCAGCAAAAACGGAACGAGAATGCTCTTCAAAACGTCGGTATATGCGATGATTGAAACGGTTGACGGAATGAAAAGCAATGCCATGTTGTGGAGCAGAAAGTCCGAGATGTTGCTGATTTGAGATGGCTTGATGATGTGTGCCAGCATACATAAAAAAAGGATTATCAGCGCAAGCACGCTCCCGGGAAACGGAATCGGCAGAAATTGCGAAATCACATCGCCTGCGCAGCATATCACAAACACGATTATAATTTGTTTTAACAGCTTCAAAAAAATTCACTCCAAAAATTTCATAAATTAACATTTGCTATTGTATCACAAAAAACTCGGTTTGTAAACGAAATAATCCACAAAATAGGAAAAAATTTAAGGAGATTTTAATACATCACCCTGCCTGCAAGCAGATATACCGCACATAGCACGGCAAAGGCGGCAATTGCCGCGGCAAGAGAGGCAATGCGTGCCATGCCTCCGCGCTTCCTCCGACTCGGTGTGGAATTTGTAATCTTGATTCTCTCAACCTGCCTGATATAATTGTTGATGATTCTCTGCGCCTCATATGCAACGCTGTTGTTTGCACGTGCGGGCAGAGCGTCGCGCTTGTCCGATTTCAGAATGAAAATTGCCTGATCGATTGTGTCGGATTCAATGTTGTTTATAATCACAACTCTTCTTGATTTTTTGTCTGTCATAAAAATACCGCCTTTTCTGAAGGTTAACTTATAAGGAAAGTATTTCCATAACATGCGACCTTTATGCACCGAGAGAAATATTTTTCGGAGCGGGGGCGGATTTGCCGCCGCGAGAGAACATGCTCATAATGCATGAGTGAACCGCGTTTGCCGCCGCGGAAAGCGGCAGAAGAAGGAGGATTACCCATGCAATAATCAGAACGGAAATCCGCGGGAAATATGCAATCGGCATGAGCTGTGCCGTGCGGAAGAAAAACAGCGAGTGCAGAAACCATATGTTCATGCTGTGACGGCTCATGAGCCGCAGAAACCGCTTGGCAAGCCGCGGCAGGCATTCCGAAAGACTGCAAAGCAGAAACACAAAGACGGGTGCATATATGCAGTCAAGATTGAAAATGCCGGAAACCGTTTCGGGGAAATATGCGCGGAAATATGCAAGAATTGCCGAAAGACACGCAAGAATTGGCAGACGCGCTCTGCCGAGGGGCTGTGCCGCGCGGTCAAAAAGCCCGAACAGCCCGTATTTTGCGAAGCATATTCCCATGAGCGCGCACGGAAGCCACAGGAGATATTCCGAGGTGAGATATACGCATTTTATGACGGCAGGGTCGGTTGAGGCAATGCGGCTCACGGCAAGTCCCAGAAGAGGGGGCAGTGCTGTGAAAAGCGGCAGTGTCACGAGGGCGTGCCTGCTCATAATGCGGAAAAATAGCGGAAGAGTGAGGAGGAGGGCAAGATAGAAACGGACATACCACGCAAAGGAAACCAGTGTGTTGTCGAGCGCAAAAAGGTTTTGGACAATCAGCGAAAATGTGATGTCGGTCTTGCCGAGCATGAGGTTGACGGGTATTGCCGCGCCGAACAGAATGACGGCATAGCCGACAAGGAACGAAACACCGCGCCTGACCGATTTTCTGAAAATGCCGCCCGAGCGGTATGAAAAATACATTCCGTAGCCCGTGACAAAGGCAAAGAGGGCAACGCAGATGTGCGCAAACCGCCCGATTGCAAATTCCAGAGTATGCACTCTGAGCGGAATTCCGATATATGAGACCCCCTGCTGCCATTCGGGGAACCCGAAGAAATGGTGAAAGAGCATGAGCAGAATTGCCATGCCCTTGATATATTCTGTTTTCTCTTTTGAAAAATTAAAATTGCTGTTCATAAAAAATCTCCGTTCTGCCGTGCGGCTCTTGCCGTCAGCCGAAATGCGTCCGAATCGCCGTGTGATTTCGTTGTCAGATAAAAAGCGACCGAATTGCCGTGCGGTTTCGCTGTCAGATAAAAAAGCGACCGAATTGCCGTGCGGTTTTTGCCGTCAGCCAAAATGCGTCCGTGCCGCAGCCGATGTTTCTTCCTTATCAATTGTACCATAAATGCGGTATACAGTCAATTCTTATAATAAAAATAAGAAGCCGCCTGTAAAGGCGACTCCTTATTTTTCGGCGAGCATACAAGCCCCGACCTAAACGCTGAATGACAGGGTTTACGGCTCTTTGCTGAGAATGTCAGCCGCACTTTTTGAGGGGGTGCGGAGATACCGTTTCATCATATAGAGACATTCGCCGTTGCCGCGCGACAAGTGATTCATTCCGCTCTCGCAGGAAAGCGACGCGCGGAAGCCCAAATCCTTCACGATGTCAAATGAATCGTTGCTGACGCTCCCGAAGGGGTAGGTGTAGGTTGTCGGTTCATAGCCCGTGTGTTCGCGGAACTCGGTTTGCAGCAGCCCGAGGTCGGCGGTCAGCATTTTGCGGTATTGCTCCGTGCTTTCGCCGCGCTTTTTCTTGCTGCCGTTTCTGCCCTTGTCGGTTGAATGGAGGTTATATGAATGATTTTGCAGCTCCACCGTGCCCGACTTCATCATCTCGTTCACATTGTCCCATGTGACATGTGAATATCTCGGGTTTTCATCGGGCGATTCGGTGTATAGGTCGGTGTAGTAGCCAATGATTGAAAGCACCGCGCGTGCGTTGTATTTTTTCAGAAGGGGATATGCATAGGCATAGTTGTTGAAATATCCGTCGTCAAACGACAGGACAACAGGCTTTTCGGGCAGTGCCTTGCCGTCATAGACAAAGTCAATCAAATCCTGCATCACAACCGTGTTATATCCGTTGTCGCGCAGAAATTTCAGGTCGTTTTCAAAGCCCTCCTCCGACACGATATATTTTCCGCTTTTGCCGCTGCGGAAAATGTTGTGATACATCAGAATCGGAACATCGACGGTCTCGGCAGCGGCAGCAGAGGGGGCGCCCTCCGCATATGCGGTTTCGGCGGCGGTCTGTGCCGTTTGTGCCGTCTGTGCTGTCGGCTCGCCGCCGTAAAGCCTGATGATTCCGACGCTTGCCGCAGTCAGAACAAACACCGCAAAATAGCAAATCAGGGTTTTCATTTTAATAACATACATTGTGCGCTCAAATCCCTTCCGAAGGTTTTCTACTCGATGTTCTCAACCGAATTTTCAAAAAAATCATATTTCCGCATATATTCGCCCGTTTCCTCGCACTTTGTGACCGCGGAGGTGTTTTGGGCGAGGAACTGCGCAATTTCATAGCAGTCAATCCAGATTTCGCCGTTCCCGTCCTTCTGCGACTCGTCAAAAATCAGCTGGATTCCCATATGCAAATGCGGCGTGTCAATGTTATTCACATTTTCGCGGCTGCTGTAGCCCGTCATGCCGAGATAGCCGATGACGTCGCCTGCCTTGACTGTCTGACCCTGTGCAAGGTCTTGGGGATATGGGTGGTTTTTGCGGAGGTGTGCATAGTAGTAGTACCGTTTGCCGTCAAAGCTGCGGATTCCGAGCCGCCAGCCGCCGTATTGATTCCAGCCGAGTGCCTCAACGCGTCCGCTTTCAATTGCAATAATCGGCGTGCCGACATTTCCCATCATGTCATGCCCCAAATGCCGCCGCTTGTAGCCGTAGGTTCTGCTCACTCCGAAATCGTCATAGTGGGAATAGCCATAGCCTCTGGCAATCGGCGAAAATGCTTTTAGTCCATATTCCCTGACCCATTCCGCACCGCCGTTCTCTGTCGGACGTCTGACGCTGTATTCTCCGAGATATTCGCCGAGAACCGCGGAATATGCATCGTGAAAATAGGAGTAGTATTTCATACCGCCGGTTATTTCCTCAATTGTCTCGCCGCTGCGGAGTCTGTCGGCAAGAGCGGTCAGATCCTTTTCACGGAATTTGCCGAAATCACCGCCGTATTTCACCGCCAGAACAGACAAAAGCTCAATCCAGTCAAGGTGCGGCGTCTTGTCCGCACTTTCAATGTCAAGCTTCATTGCCTTGTTCATTGCGGTTTGGGTCACACCGAAATCGACCCATTTTATGAAGCTTTTTTCGGCTGCCGTATTCTGCTGTGTGACCTCGGAGGGTCGGCTTTCGCCGGCTGCCTCGGCTGCTTTTTTCGGCACAAGCCGAGCCGCCGAGAGCGTGAGAACGGTCAGTGCCAGAAAAAGAGCCGCCGCAGTGCGGTTCAAACGGAAGGAAACGAAAAATCCGTGCCTCAAAAAATGCGCCACCGAAAGCTTTTGTCTTTGAATTTTGGCGCAATGCCGCTGCCCGAAAATATGCATACACCTCCGCTGAAGTTGTAATCTGATACAAATATATGAAAAAAGCCTCCGAAATATGACCCTCGGAGGCTTAATCTGATAGTTAGTTATTCGATATTCGTTCGCCTAAGCTTGCAGATATTAAATCAGCGGTTCACCGTGACCTTTTTCATGACAATCGGGGTGACGGGCGATGCATTCTCGCCGGCTGAGTTAAGCGTCATTTCGTGCTTTAAAAATTCGTCAACGGTGTCCATACCCGAGATGACCTTGCCGAACGCGGCATATTGTCCGTCAAGGAAGCTTGCGTCATCATAGCAGATGAAGAACTGACTGCTTGCACTGTCGGCAAGAGCCGCGCGTGCCATAGACACAACGCCGCGCGTGTGGGACAGCGTGTTATCCTCAAATCCGTTTGCCGCAAATTCGCCCTTGATTGTGTGTCCGCTGCCGCCCGTGCCGTCGCCGTTCGGGTCGCCGCCCTGCGCCATGAAGCCTTCAACCACGCGGTGAAAGGTCAAGCCGTCATAAAATCCGCTTTTCACAAGCGAGACAAAGTTTGCAACCGTCTGGGGAGCATATTCGGGATACAGCTCCAGCTTTATGCTGCGGTTGTCCGACATGACAATTGTCACAACGGGGTGTCCCGAAGGAATGTCGGTGTATGTAACATTTGTCTTTTCAAGCTCTGCCAGCTGATCCTCATATGCTTTCTGCTGCGCGTCATAATATGCAATAATTTCCGATATGAGGCTGTCCGCGCGTCCGATCATGACTGCCGCTTCGGCACGTGTGCCGCATGAGGACGGGTTGAACCGACCGTTTTCATCACCGTTGATGATTCCGAGATAAACACAGCTTGAAACCGCCGCGGAAACCGCCTCGGGATATTCCGCCTCAACATCAGCGCGGTCTGCATAGTCGCCCTTGCCGCCTGCCGAGAAAACGTTTGCCATGGCTTCTCCGACGAGATATGCCATTTCCCATCTCTGAATGGGCAGGTCAAAGCTGTCGTCCTTCATTTCGCCGGGGATAAGCTCACCGACTTTTTCGTTTTCGGACAGGGGAAGGTAGATCCGGCTTGACGCAAAGTTATAGAATTTTGACGCCCAGTGACCGTCCTTGTCCGCAAACGTTTCGGGAATTTCAACCTCCATGCGAGTGCAGATTTCGCTTGTCAGCATTTTGAGAAACTCCGCGCGCGAAACCGTGTCATCGGGACGGAATCTGCCGTCGGGGTCGCCGCCCACAACCTTGCTTTCATATGCCGCACCGATTTGTTCCTCCGCCCAGTGTCCCGAAATATCGCTGAACGGGTGTGCGGAGACCGTCACAAAGCACAGAGCCGCCGCAAGAAATACCGATATAACTTTTTTTATGCTTTTCATACTCATATCAATCCTCAATTACGGTAAGCTTTTTCATAATGATCGGTGTGACGGGAGATGCAAGCTCGCCCATGGAGTTTGCCGTACGCTCAACGTCCAGAAATCCGTCAACGGTGTCCATGCCTTCAATGACCTTGCCGAATGCGGCATACTGCCCGTCAAGAAAGCTTGCGTCATCATAGCAGATGAAGAACTGACTGCTTGCACTGTCATAGCTTTGCGAGCGTGCCATGGAAATGACGCCGCGAGTGTGCGAGAGGGTGTTCTGCTTGAAGCCGTTTGCGGCAAATTCGCCGACAATCGTCTCGCCGCTGCCGCCCATGCCTGTGCCGTCGGGGTCGCCGCCCTGTGCCATGAAGCCGTCAACAATTCTGTGGAAGCCCACACCGTCATAGAATCCGTCCGTGACCAGCTCAACAAAGTTCTCAACCGTCTGTGGTGCATATTCGGGGTATAGCTCAAGCGTGAACTCACCGCCGTTTTCCATTTCAACTTTAACCTTTACGTTGTCATATGACATTTTTTTGTCCTCCTTGCCGCATGAAACGAAAATCACCGTCAAAGCTGCCGCAGCAATCAGAATTGCCGCACCGACTGCCCACCAAAGCTTTGACTTGTTCTTATCCGCGGATTTTTTATGTGTTTTTTTATTTTTTTTCATTTTATAATGTTCTCCTTTCGGAAGGTTATAGAAAATATTTTAACGGCTATTGCGCAATTTGTCAATAGCTTTCGCTGAATGAACGGATAAAAAGAGATAAATGACGACAAAAAATAAAAATTTTCAAATTTTTTCCAAATTTTTCTTGATTTTTCTAAAATTGTGTGTTAGAATGACAGTATGCCGGACAGAAAACGGGGCTGCGGTTTAAGCCGCAGGGGCGGTTTGCGGATTATCCGAAGGCATGGACTCATGGGAGACGGGCATAAATATGATTCGGCTTACGCATGATTCGGCATGGGAGAAGGGAAGCCTTGATGAAGGGGGAACAGCGATGAAAAAGAAGACTGTAAAAGTGGATTTTGAGGCAGCGTCATACTACCGTTTGATGTATGCAAAAATGTTTAATGCCGCAACGGAGGCATTGAAAAATCTGGAGAGCTATGAGTGCTGCGAAGATGTTTATGAGGCGATGGAGTGTCTCAGAAAGGCTCAAAGCGAATGCGAGGAAATCTATATTTCATCGGGTGATGATGAGGATTGCGCGGAACGGGGAAGCAATGTCCGCCCTTTTGTGCGGATTGAAAGGACGGGTGAGGACGGCTGAAAGCCGTCCTCTTTCCATAATAAGCTTCATTCCGCCGTCCTGCGCCGGCACAAAAAGTAATAAAATTCATTATCGGCAGGGCAATGAATGATAAGAGATTAGGCGGACGGGCGGTTCTTATTTTTGAGAACGCGGCATACCTATTATAATACGGAGGTGTGCACATGTGTTCCTTATGCGGAATTGTTGATTTTGAGAATCCGCGCGGTGCGGATATTTCGGAGCTTTGCGCCATGCGCGGAGGCGGTTCGGGCAGAATATATGTCACAGACAGTGCAGCACTTTGCAGCAGCGGCGCGGCGTCTGCACGGTCTGCGGACGGTTCTCAGCCCGTGACGGTGGTTTTCGGACAGAGAATATACACCGCGGTGTGCTGCGGCAGGCTGGAGAATGCATATGCGCTCAGGTCGGAGCTTTGCGCGCTCGGTGCGGTGTTTTCGTCGGACTCGGACGCGGAGACGGTTATTTTTTCATATATTTTTTTCGGCAAGAGGTGTCCGTCACGGCTGCGCGGCGGATTTTCGTTCTGCATATATGACGAATGCCGCGAGAGGTTGTTTGCTGCGCGGTCAAAGGCGGGTGACATCAACCTTTTCTACACCTTCCGCGGCAGCTCAATGGTTTTTTCATCGAGGGAAGCTGCCTTTGCGGACGGGGCATATTCACTCGGGCACGGAATGTGCGGTTTTTTCACGTCGGGCGGATTCAATACCGAAAAATACTGATTTTTGAAAATATTTCTTTGAAACCTATTGATTTTTTGACAAAAATTTGTTATGATAGAAACGGTGTCTGTTTGCCGTCGGGCGGCAGACGCGGTCTGCACGCCTCGGCGTGCGGCAGAATGATAGCATACGGAGGTAATATTTATGCCTACAAAAATAGTTGTCGGAACTCAATGGGGTGACGAGGGCAAGGGAAAGACCATTGACATTCTTGCGGCTGCCGCGAGTGTTGTTGTCAGGACACAGGGCGGAAACAACGCGGGACACACCATTGAAGCAAACGGCGAGACATATAAGCTTCAGCTCATGCCGTCGGGAATTCTGAACCCGTCAACGCTCTGCATAATCGGAAACGGTGTTGTTGTTGACCCCAAGGTGCTTCTCGGCGAGATTGACGGCATGACAAGCCGCGGAATCAAGACGGACAACCTGATGATTGACGCAAGGGCGCATGTCATCATGCCATATCACATTGCACTTGACGGTCTGTCGGAGGCGGCGCGCGGAAAGTCCGACATCGGAACAACCAAGAAGGGAATCGGTCCGACATATATGGACAAGGCGGAGAGATCGGGCATTCGCATGTGCGACCTCATCGACCGTGAGAAGTTTGAGCAAAAGGTTCGTGAGAATCTTGTGATTAAGAATAAGATAATTGAGCTGGTGTACGGCGGCGAGCCGCTTGACGCGGACAGGATTATTGAAGAATATAACGGCTATGCTGACAGACTCAGAAAATATGTTGCCGACACAACACCCGTTCTCTACAAAAAAATTAAAGAGGGTGCGGAGGTATTGTTTGAGGGCGCGCAGGGAACACTCCTTGATATAGACCTCGGAACATATCCTTATGTGACCTCATCTCACCCGATTTCGGGCGGTGTCTGCGTCGGAGGCGGAATCGGCCCGACAATGATTGATGAGTGTATCGGAATTGCAAAGGGATATACGACCCGTGTCGGAAACGGACCTTTCCCGACCGAGCTGAATGATGAGACGGGGGCTGCAATTCGCGACCGCGGACACGAGTTCGGAACGGTGACGGGGCGTGCGCGCCGCTGCGGCTGGTTTGATGCGGTGATTGTGCGTTATGCTGTCCGTGTGAACGGTCTGACATCGCTTGTTTTGAACAAGATTGACCCTCTCGGCGGAATCGGAAAGCTGAAAATTTGTGTTGCATACCGCAGGGACGGTGAGCTGACATATGATTTTCCGCCGACGTTGGAGGAGCTTGCAAAGTGTGAGCCTGTATATGAGGAAATGGACGGCTGGGACGAGGACATCAGCAAAATTCGTGAGTTTGACAAGCTGCCCGTGACCTGCCGGAATTATATTAAAAGAATTGAAGAGCTTTGCGATGTCAGGATTGCGACAATCGGCGTCGGACCTGACAGAGAGGAAAACATTGTCAGATGAGAAGCTTTGGAAAGGAGTGAGCTTATGCCTTCAAAGAAAAAAGAGGAGACTCTCAGCTACAAGGGCAAGCTGCTTTTGAGAAAGGGAAACGAGATATATTACGGAAATCCCGGAGAAAAGTATATGGTGCTGTTCCGTGTGACAGAGTCGGAAAAGCTTGAGGATTTGGACATTTCAACCAAGGTTGTCATTGAACTCAGAACCAACAGCGAGACCAACTCGACGCTGATTAAACAAGCTGAAAGAGATGGCTTGTATAAGGCGTTTGATATAGGATTTTTCTGGCTGGAGGACGCTCTGGCGAACTATTGAAAACCGATTAATCGTGAAATGCTGCCGATTTTCCGCTGCGGAATCGTGAAATATCTGATTCCGTGCGGAAATTCACAAGCTGCCTTTGAGGCACTGTGAGGTGCTTTTTGCGGTATATTCGGGAAAACTAAATATGTGCCCGTAGCTCAGCTGGATAGAGTGTCAGACTCCGACTCTGAAGGTCATGCGTTCGAATCGCACCGGGCATACCACAAAAAACCCTGTAGCCATGCGGTTTACAGGGTTTTTACTTATTTTTACATTTGGGTTTTGTGGCTTATTTGTGGCTTATTTGTGGCTTATTGAAAAATTTTTATTCTTTGCCTTGAGCGGTTTTCGGATTTAACAAAATATCAAGAATTTGCGCTGCCCTTTCGTCCGCACTCTGAATTGCGTGTGTGTATATATTCACGGTTGTTGACGTGTTGGAGTGACCGAGACGCTTTGACACCGTGCGAACATTCATGCCGTTTGCAATCATAAGGCTTGCGTTTGTGTGTCTCAGTCCATGGAGCGGAATATGAGGCAATCCATGCCGCTCCAAGAATTTAACAAACCATGCAGAAACCGTGTCGGGGTGTATCGGTTTTCCGTTATGCTGCGTAAATATTTTCCCCGAATCCGTCCATAGGTCTCCGAGCTTCAGCCGCTCCGCTTTCTGTTCTTTTCTGTGCAGCTTCAAAAGCTCAACAACCACAGGCGGAACTTTTATAACTCTTTTTGAGCTTTCGTTTTTTGTGGTATCGTCAAAAACTCCGCGCCCCGAAAGGTAAAGGCTTGCGCGTGATATGCTGATAAGACTGTTTTTAAAATCAATATCCGACCATTCCAAACCGCACAATTCACCGCGGCGCATTCCCGAGTATAAAAGCAGCGTTATCATTGCCTTATACTGGAGCGGCTCTGAATCAAGACATTTTATAAGTTCTGCTGTCTGAAATTCATCAAGGGATTCCGCCTCTTTGCGGTGCTTTTTCGGCGGCTTCACTCTGTCGCACGGGTTCGAGGTGATAATCTGCCAATTCACAGCGGTTGCAAACACAGACGAAAGCAGGGTGTGATATTTTGAAATCGATGTCGAAGAAAGCGTTTTGTTTTCGTCAACAGGGGAAAACAAGTCAGCATTCAGAGCGGCGGTTATCTTTTCGGCTGACTGTTCCGAAACGTTCAAGCCCTTTCGACAGCTTCCAACGGTTGCGGCTGAAACGTCCGCGAGCCTTGAAAGCTCCGAAACGGTCAGCCTATTCTTTTTCATGTATTCGGCGAAGTCTGACCGAGGCTTAAATTTCACGTCTTTTCTGACACCTGCTTCAGCAAGGTTATTATAAAATATTATCAGGTGGCGCGGCTGTATTTTGTCAAGCCTCAAGTGTCCGAGTGCTTCATCAATCCGAGAAAACAGGCGCAGATATTCTGCCGCCGTCCGTGCCTTAAGCTGTTTCTTTGCGTAGTCATTGAACCATGATTGAAAGAAAGCGGACAGCTTCACGCTGCCGTCCATATACTGTCCCTGAAGGCATTTCTGTTCAAATTCAACTTTCAGCCGCTCCAGTTCCTTTTGTGTTTGCCTTTCGGTCATTCCCTCAGGCGGTTTCCATGTCATGGACTGTCTGAGCTGTTTTCCCTGTCCGTCATATCCGACCGACACGCGGATAGTGTACGTATTACCTCTTTTGGTTACGCTTGCCACGTGAACATTCCCCCTTTGCATTTGTTCTGTCGCTCTGATGAACGGTCATGATCTGCTTTTGAGTATAAATATAACCGCCCTTTATGAGAGCGGTTGTTATGCTGCGAGATTATAACAGCTTTAAAAATTCGTCAAGCTCTATGTTCGCCATACTTAAAATGCTTTTCAGCGTGCCTTTTGCAATCTCTGAATGATTCGGAATTATAACAGTATATGAC
>CAKSIW010000007.1 GCA_934463175.1 uncultured Clostridia bacterium
CCCGACCTCCGTCGGCGACAACTTGTTTATATTACCACATCTATCTCTTTTTGTCAATACTTTTTTACAATTTTTTTTGAAATTTGCAAAAAAAACTTTTATGTGGTATACTGATATAGTTAAAATACCGCATGGCAACAGACTTTCACGGTCAAAGCCCTGCAAGGAACGGAGATCAATATGTTCAAAAAACTTCTTTCACACACCGACCGTCTTTCCGCTTTCCGCATTAACCGCATTTTAAAAAAGAACCATATGCAAGGCAAAGCGGTCGTTTTCAAAACAATTGATTCCACAAATGCATATGCCAAAAGCATTGCAGGCACCAATACCGACACATCACTTGTTGCCGCAGATATGCAGACCTCCGGAAGAGGTCGGCTCGGAAAAGACTTTTTTTCTCCTGCCGGCACCGGAATTTATATGAGCATAATTGTCCGCCCCGACAATGTTCAGCTTGACAGCTCACTTCTGACCGTTGCCGCCTGTGTTGCTGTGTGCGGCGTGCTTGAAAAATATACAGGCAAAGCTTCATACATTAAATGGGTGAATGACATATTCATGAACGGCAGAAAGGTTTGCGGTATTCTGACGGAAGCTGTGACACGTACCGGCGGCATTGAGTTTGCCGTTGTCGGAATCGGTATAAACGTGAGAACACCTTCTCAGACATTTCCCGAACAGCTCCGCGGAACAGCAGGGTCGGCAAATCTTGACGGCGTCAGCCGAAACCGCATTATTTCAGATATATATGAAAGCTTTTGCACTCTCACTGCATACGGCAATGCCGACCATATTATTGAAGAATACCGAAACCGTTCCATTGTAATCGGAAAAACCGTCAGCTTTAAAGCTGACGGCAAAGAATTTTCCGCACTTGCCGCAGATATAAACCAACAGGGAAACCTTGTCGTCAGGCTCACGGACGGTCGGTTAAAAACGCTCCGTTCGGGTGAGATTTCCCTCGGCAGTTCGCAGTTTTCCAAGTAGGCACACGGGAGTCGAACACAATATGGTTTAAACAGGCAAATTTGTGAAAATACTGCGTTTTTGCCTTGTCTTTAAAACAAATTTGCTCTGTTTGAACTCTCCGACCCTGTATACGAAAAAAATATTATATTTTTGTTCCCGACGGACGAAGCAAGGCTGATGCCTTGCAAGGACAACGGTTCAAAAAGATGATGATTAATTACAGGGCATATCGGGCTTGGCTCCCGTGTGACTAATATTTCCATGGAAATGCCAAGCCGCAAGACTCATGTGCAGTCCTAGCTCCCGTCACCTCCGATGAAGTCATCTGCCTTGACGGCAACCCAATCCTCACGCTTGGGCGACTCATTAAAATACATCTGCAAGCCGTCCTCCGCCTCCCTCACCATAAGCTGAAAATATACGCTCTTGATTCCGAGATATTCCCTTTTCATTCGTTCATAATTCTCAGCACCATTTTCCTTCAGTTCTTTTATATAATCCGCCGAATCGGGATCCTTGCTGAGATTTTTATGCCTCATCTCCAAAAAGAATTTTGCTTCATTCTCATCATCTCCCTCACGCCAGTCCGAAATGTCAAGGCTCAGTATTTCATAATACGGCGAATATACACGTTCAAATTCTTTTTCAATATATGAATGCGTCTTTTCGTAAAGCGCACTTTGACCGTTCCCGCTCATCATGTTCAGAATCCTGATTACTGCCGACTCATTTTCATGCGATTTAAGGTTTTGCGCCGCAGCAAGCCTGCCGCTGTCCTTTTCAAAGATAAATATATACGGATTATTATTTCCGCTGCTGTCCTCTATCGCGTATATATAAACATCAAAAAGTCCGCTTCCGAGGTTTTTGGGGGTTATTGCGGCTTTCTTCATATATTCCTTCAGCTTGAAATCCGCGCCGAGCTCCGCCGCAGCCTTTCTCTCAAAATCACTGCCGAAATATCCGTCATCTGCGGCAATTGTCCAGTTGACGCCGCTGTTTGGAATAATTTTCGCCCCGGAAGGTATCGCCTCCGTAATTTTTTTGTTCGTCTGTTCACGCGCCGCATTATTTCCCGTGCTGATGATATAGTCCGAATCTATGCCGAACACGCCGTACAGCACGCTGTTTCCGCCGCCGAAGCTATAGTATCCTCCTTTTCCGATGAAGGTCGCACAGCTGTCTGCCGCAGGATAAACCGCCCATTCCTTTCCGTCGGCAGCCGTCAGTCTCAGCAGTGCGGCAAACGGGCAGTCCGCACCGCCTTTGACTGTTCGTCCGCGTCCGAGCTGCTGCTCAACCACCCTCAGGCTTTCCGCGTCATTAATCTTTATACTTTCTCCGTAAAACACAAGCTCTGCCTCTGTCAGATTACGAATATCGCCAGGTGCCGCCAATACCGCGGATCTCACTTCTCCGCCCAACGGAAAATATCCGCACATGTCGCCGCTGTTCATATCCACGGTGAAAAGTCTCAGGGAATATGGATAACGGTAAATATCCGCCGACACACAGCACAGTATGCTGCCGTTCTTTGCACATTCTTCACTTGCAATGCTTTGTATCTCCGCCACTTCAGCAGGTGTCGGAACCAAGCCGCCGAAAGGTGTTTGAATCGGATTCTTCGAGACCTTCCGCACTCTGCCTCTTTCAATGTCAATTTTGTAATAATCGGTTTTTTCATTCTCCCTGCGTCCTACGGTCATGCACAGCGTCCTTCCGTCCTCGCTTGCCTCAAAATCCGTTTCTGCCGAGCCGTCCGAAAAAGCCGACACGTCAACCGCATATGTTATGCCCTTCTTCTGAAAATCATATACAAAAACCCCTTGCAAATAGCTGAATACCGCCTTTTCCGTATCTGCATACTCCATTTGGGGCGGTTCTGCACCGTTTTCCGACGACAGAACCTCCGATATTTTATCACCGCTCATTGAATAGTCCGACATTCCATTTGTCAGACACACCGCACAAATCAGCACGGCAATAACCGCAATCGCCGCACAGCCCGCGGCAGTCGGCTTTCTGAAAAACGCCATTCGTCTTATTCTTTGCGAGACCTCTTTCTTTCCGTTCATCAGCGCGATCGTTCCGAGCATAAAACGATTCTTTCCGAGTGCTGTGCCAAGAAGCAGCCGCGCATATTTCTTTTTGCTTTCGCAGTGTCTCAGCGTTCTTTCATCGCAATATATCTCAACATCGCGCCGGAAAACAAAAAACGAATACCAGATTACAGGGTTGAACCAGTTTACGCACAAAACTATTGCCGAAAGCCACAAAAGTAAAACATCACCGTGTTTCATATGGCAAAGCTCATGTATGAATATATCATGCATTCCGTCCTCCGAACAGTCCTCGGGCAAAACAATAACGGGCTTGAAAAAGCCTTTAAGATGAGGGATTCTTCCGTGCGAAATCAGCCGAATCTGTTTTTTCACTCCGACCTTTTCGGCACATTCCTTCAAAATATGATATATTCTTTCATTTTTCACCTCGGGAAGCTTGCCCAATCTGTGTGAATATACCGCATATGCAAGCAAAAAATACAACCCGAGTGCCGCCGCGCCGATATACCAAACCGCACCGGCAGCCGTGACGGCAGAAAAGCTTTTTTCCGCTGTATCTCTCGCCGCAGCTTCGCTTTTCAGCATCGGAGGCAGCAGCTCCGTCTCCGATTGCCGTGCTTCCTCGGTCAGATTCTGCGAATATGTATACCGCGGAACGGCATTATACACCGACACACGGTTTTCGGGCAGCTTCGGCACAAACAGGCGGACAATCAGCAATGTCCAGACAAGCAGCTGCCACCTTGCAGAAATACGGTTTCTGAAAAGTGCCTTAAAAAGCAAAACTGCGGTTGCCGTGACCGTCATATAAATTGTCATATCAATCAGCTGTTTCATCTTTTTGCCCTCCATCGTCCATTTTGTTTATTATCTCCATGAGCTGCCGCGTCTCTTCGTCCGAAAGCTTGCTGTCCGCCGCAAGACTTGCCATGAGCATTTTAACCGAGCCGTTATAAATCCTGTTTATGAGACCGCGCGTTTCCCTGCGGCTGCATTCCTCCCTGCAAACCGCTGAAAAATATCTGAAATGTCCTGTCTCCCCGTCGATTCTGAGAACCCCCTTCTCAGCAAGTCTCCGCACAAGAGTCTTGACCGTTGAATCGCTCCACCCCGTCCCCGAAAGTGCCTCCCGTATCTCACCTATCGTCATTCCCTCTTTTTCCCATACCGCCGTCATCACCTGCCACTCCGTTTCCGTTATTCCCGTTCCCTTTTTCATCGCTTTATCCTCCATTAGTTTACAAATGTAACCTCACCTATAGTTTACATTTGTAACCTCATTTTGTCAATAGCTTCAGAGAAAATTAATGCACAAAAAAAGCCGCCGCCTTTTATGCAGTTTAACCGCAAGGCAGCAGCTTTTCATTATAATTATATCACTCGAACTTCGGAAGCTTGGAAAGACTTTCTTGTATCTCATCGTCCGTTGGGATATAGTCGGTCATTGTTCCGTTATGGAAGCTTTCATATGCAACCATATCAAAATATCCCGTGCCTGTGAGACCGAAAACAATTGTTTCTTCCCTTCCGTCCTCCTTGCACTTGAGAGCCTCATCAATCGCCGCGCGTATTGCATGGCTGCTTTCGGGCGCGGGCAGTATTCCCTCAACCCGTGCAAACATCTCAGCAGCTTCAAAAACGTCTGTCTGTTTATACGAAACCGCCTCCATGAGACCGTCATCATACAGCTTGGACAGAATAGAGCTCATGCCGTGGTAGCGCAGACCTCCTGCATGATTTGCGGACGGAATGAAGCCGCTGCCAAGCGTATACATCTTTGCAAGGGGGCAAACCATGCCCGTATCGCAGAAATCATATGCATATTTTCCGCGTGTGAAGCTCGGACAGGACGCAGGTTCAACGGCAATAAACCGATAATTCGCCTCACCGCGCAGCTGTTCACCCATAAACGGTGAAATGAGTCCTCCGAGGTTTGAACCGCCTCCCGCACAACCGATGATGACATCAGGCTTCACGCCGTATTTATCAAGAGCCGCCTTTGTCTCCAGACCAATCACAGACTGGTGCAGCAGCACCTGATTCAAAACGCTTCCGAGAACATATCTGTATCCTTCGGTTGTGGTTGCAACCTCAACCGCTTCGGAAATTGCACAGCCGAGGCTTCCCGTTGTTCCGGGGTGCTCCGCGTTTATTTTTCTTCCTATTTCCGTGTCCATTGACGGCGACGGAGTGACCGACGCACCGTAGGTTCTCATCACCTCGCGTCTGAACGGCTTTTGCTCATATGAACACTTGACCATATATACCTTGCAGTCAAGACCGAGATATGAACACGCCATTGACAGAGCAGTTCCCCACTGTCCTGCACCCGTTTCGGTTGTGACACCCTTCAAGCCCTGCTTTTTCGCATAATATGCCTGAGCAATTGCCGAATTAAGCTTGTGGCTTCCGCTTGTGTTATTTCCCTCGAACTTATAGTATATTTTCGCAGGTGTTCCCAGCTTTTCTTCAAGGCAATATGCACGTACGAGCGGTGACGGACGGTACATTTTGTAGAACGAAAGTATTTCCCCGGGAATGGGAAAATATGCCGTATCATCGTCCAGTTCCTGCTTGATCAGCTCATCACAGAAAACACCCGAAAGCTCCTCCGCCTTCATCGGCTCATGCGTCCCCGGGTTCAGCAGCGGTGCAGGCTTGCTCTTCATGTCGGCACGGACATTATACCATGCCTTCGGCATTTCACTTTCTTCAAGATAAATTTTGTACGGAATTTCTGACATTTTAAAACCCTCTTTTCTTTATTTTTGAGAAAGAGGCTTGTTTTATATAAAGAAAAAACTGCTCAATCCGAGCAGTGATAAAGACATATTAAAATCCCTCTGATCTCGTCTGCTCTCATCTAAAACTAATCTGCTCTCTCTCATCTGCTCACATTATATCAGCAATTTTAAAATTTGTCAATAAATTTTTTAAAAAACCCTTGACAAATTTTAAAAGTGTGTTATAATAACAGTAACAGTTACTATTATTGATTTGAGGTGCTGTATGAAAACAACAAAAAGAAGCAGGCAGCGCGAGTGTATTCTGGAAGTGCTGAGGAACACAAAGGCGCACCCGTCTGCCGACACAATTTATTCTGAGGTAAGAAAAACAATACCGAACATAAGTCTCGGAACGGTTTATCGGAATCTTTCCAAGCTGGCCGAGGACGGAATCATTCAGCGGCTTGATGTGGGGCAGCCGTGCGAACGGTTTGACGGCAATGCCGCTCCGCACTATCACGTGGTGTGCATCTGCTGCGGAAGTGTTTCCGACATTGACGACGCACCGCCCGAATTTCTCAACAGCTGGGCGGCAGAAAGATATGAAGGCGACATATACGGTCACTCGGCAGTGTTTTTCGGGAAATGTATCAATTGTAAAAATATTTAATTTATATATAATTTATAGGAGGAATTTATTATGAAAAAATTTGTATGTCCGGTTTGCGGTTATGTTCACGAGGGAGATTCAGCACCCGAGAAATGTCCCCAGTGCGGAGTTTCGGGCGAGAAGTTCACAGTTATGGAGGAAGGCAATCTTAACTTTGTCTGCGAGCATGTCATCGGAGTCGGTGCGAAGGATAAGATTGACGCCGAGGTATATGACGGTCTGAAAGCGAACTTTGAGGGCGAATGCTGCGAGGTTGGAATGTATATTGCAATGAGCCGTCAGGCAATCCGCGAAGGCTATCCCGAGGTTGGGGCATTCTATCTTCAGGCTGCACTTGAAGAAGCAGAACATGCAGCAAAGTTTGCAGAGCTTCTGGGCGAAGTTGTCTCACCGTGCACAAAGACAAATCTCACAATGAGAGCTGAGGCTGAATGCGGCGCAACAGCAGGAAAACTTGAGCTTGCAAAGAAAGCAAAAGAACTGGGATATGACGCAATTCACGACACCGTGCATGAAATGGCAAAGGACGAGGCAAGACACGGAAAAGGCTTTGAGGGTATGCTCAAGAGATACTTTGGTTAATTTCTCAAAATGTGCAGACACTAATGATAAAAAAGGAGGCTTTTTGATATGAAAAAATATGTATGTCCCTGCGGATATGTCTATGACCCTGAGCTTGGAGACCCCGAAAACGGCATAGCTCCCGGCACGGCATGGGAAGACGTTCCCGAGGATTGGGTTTGTCCGACATGCGGTTTGGGTAAAGATGTTTTTGAAGAAGAATAATTGAATAAGTGAAGCGGCTTGCAGAATGTGCAAGCCGCTTTTTTCTATTTTATTTCCTGTTCCAGTTCCGAAAATTCTTTAGTGTTAAAAAATTCCGTCAGGGAAACACCTAATCCGTCACATAATTTTTTAAGGGTAACAATTCCCGGGTTTATGCTTTTCCCATACAAAATGTTTTTTATCGTTGATGGCGCAATACCTGATTCTGTTGCCAGCTTGTTTATGGTCATACCTCTTTTACCGCACAGAAACACTAAACGATTTTTTACAACTTCATAAGTATTCATATGCAGCTCACCCCTTTTACAGTCTAATTATAGACTATTGCCATTGCAAAATTAGGCTATATATGATACTATATAGTCTATATAAAGACTATTATGCTTATGAAAGGAGTTTTTTATGTAGAAATAGAAAAACGCAAGGATGTTTGTGTGGTTAATCTTTTACAGGTGTATAAGTAAAATCTGGTCAGTCATTCATCGCGCAGATAATCTCGGGCGGAATATGCATGATTGTTGCTTTGTATTGGATTTCGTATATGTTTTTGAGGAAAAAATACTGACAGAAGAAACAGACCTCTTCTTAATCGGCAGAGGTCTGTTTTTTCAGGATTCTCCACACTCTTTCCCTGTTATATCTCTGAATGATTACAAACTGCATATCAAACACCGATGCTGCGGCAGATGTCAGCAGAAAAGCCATCCTGCCGCCGAGCATTCCCGAAAGCATAATCGGTGCATAACTCAGCACGACCATAATCATATGCCCGATTAAAGCGTCGGTCATGTGATGAAGCAGCTCGGCATATGAGTTTTCCCTGAGCGAAAAAAGCTGCGGCTTATACGTCGGTGCATATTTCTTCCACCTTCCGACTCTGATTTTTTTATACAGCATTCTTTCCGCACGGCACAGCCTGATGAAATGGGAATCCGCATAGGTTCTGTTCTTGCGGAAGGCAGTGACCGCGCATGCCGTCAAAAACCTCATTGCAAAGTGAAAAAAGGTTGTGAAAAACGTCACTTCAAGCGAAAACAGAACATCTGAGGGAAAGCTTCTTTGCAGAAAAAGGCAGACCGCCCCTCCGCCAAGGGATATTACCGTTCCGAGTGCCACCGTTTTTTTCATTTTCTCTCCTCCTCTGCTCCTCTCAGCCAAGCATATCATATTTTTCTTTGCTGTGCAACAATAAATTCGGGGATTTTTGACATTTTTAAATATTTTTTCAAAAAACTCTTGACAAACAAAAAAAGCTGTGTTATCATAATGGCATATTAGCAAAGACGCTACGGATTTCCGCAGCGTCTTTTTTTATTTAATCGGCACAATGCCGAAATAAACTTTGCCGCATGACGGCATATTATGGGAGGTTGTTTGTATGACAAGCACAATAGCGGATTTTGTAACAAGTAACATCTTCGGAGTCTGGTTTCTCATCGGAGCCGCGCTGGTTTTCTGGATGCAGGCAGGCTTTGCCATGGTTGAAACAGGCTTCACGAGAGCCAAGAATGCCGGAAACATCATCATGAAGAACCTCATGGACTTCTGTATCGGAACAGTTGTGTTCATCATCATAGGCTTCAGTCTGTTCCTCGGCGAGGATCTTGTGGGTCTCATCGGAAAACCGGGCTTTGACATTTTCACGGCATATTCCGAGTTTGACTGGTCAAACTTTGTGTTTAACCTTGTTTTCTGTGCAACAGCGGCAACAATTGTTTCGGGTGCAATGGCAGAAAGAACAAAATTTCTTTCATACTGCATATATTCCGCAGTTATTTCAGCCTTCATCTATCCGATTGAAGCTCACTGGATTTGGGGCGGCGGCTGGCTCAGTCAAATCGGCTTCCACGATTTTGCAGGCTCATGTGCAATACATATGGTCGGCGGAATCTCGGCATTAATCGGTGCAAAGCTTCTCGGTCCGCGTATCGGGAAATTCACAAAGGATAAAAACGGAAAGGTTGTCAAGGTCAATGCGTTCCCGGGTCACAACCTCACAGTCGGTGCTCTCGGCGTGTTCATTCTCTGGCTCGGCTGGTATGGCTTCAACGGTGCCGCAGCAACAAGCGTTGAACAGCTCGGTTCAATCTTTGTGACAACCACGATTGCCCCTGCTGTTGCAACGGTTGCCTGTATGATATTCACATGGATAAAATACGGCAAGCCTGATGTTTCAATGTGTCTCAATGCCTCGCTTGCAGGTCTTGTCGGAATTACGGCAGGCTGTGATGTGACCGATGTTGTCGGTTCACTCGTAATCGGCACTGTTTCGGGACTTTTGGTTGTGTTCGGCGTTTGGCTGCTTGACCACAAGCTTCACATTGATGACCCTGTCGGCGCGGTTGCTGTTCACTGCCTGAACGGTATCTGGGGAACAATTGCAGTCGGTCTTTTCGCAACAACCTCAGCTCCTTCATCAGAGCTGACAGGCTTGTTCTATGGCGGCGGCTTCTCGCTTCTCGGCTTGCAGCTTGTCGGAATTTTATCGGTTGCCGCATGGACAGCAGTGACAATCACAATCACATTCTTAATCATCAAAGCAACGGTCGGTCTCAGAGTCACCGCCGAAGAGGAAATCACAGGTCTTGACGCGACAGAGCACGGTCTGCCCAGTGCATATGCAGACTTTATGCCCGCAATTGACAGCACTGCTGCCGATTTTGAAATTCCGATGGGTTCGGCGGATATTGACGAGGCGGTTCCCGTTGTTGTCAAGAGCGAGGATAAAAAGCCTGTCGGCAGCGATGTCAAGATGACAAAGATTGAAATTGTCATCAAGCAGGAGAGATTTGAAAAGCTTAAAGCTGCAATGATGCAAATCGGTATCACAGGCATGACCGTGACACACGTTTTGGGCTGCGGCGCGCAGAAGGGCAAGCCCGAATACTACCGCGGTGTCATCAACGAAGCAACCCTGCTTCCTAAGATTCAGGTTGAAATCGTTGTCTGCAAGGTTCCTGTCAAAACCGTTATTGAAACCGCTAAGAAGGTTCTCTACACCGGACACATCGGCGACGGTAAAATATTTGTTTATGACGTTGAAAATGTCATTAAGGTCAGAACAGGCGAGGAAGGCTTTGACGCTCTTCAGGACGTTGAATAAAACGATTTACATGCAAAAAGCGCAGCATATGCTGTGCTTTTTGCATGTTCATTTCCCTTTAAACAGAGTTCCCACAAACTCCCGTCCCTCTGTTATGTCATACAGCACCGACGGATTTTTTCCGTTTGCAATGATTGTGTCCGTTCCCTGTGCCGTTGCAAGCTTTGCCGCTCTGAGCTTTGTCTGCATTCCGCCCGTGCCGCGTCTTGAGCCTGCACCTCCCGCAAACGAAAACATTTTTTCATCAATGCTTTTAACTCTCCTTATCAGCTTTGCATTCTCCGTCAATCTCGGGTCGCCGTCATAAAACCCGTCAATGTCGGAAAAAATAACCAGCCTTTGCGCCTTGCACAAAACAGCGACAACTGCGGACAGCATATCGTTGTCGCCGAACACACGGTTTTCCGATTCAATCTCTGTGTAGCTCACCGAATCATTCTCGTTCACAACCGGAATAATGCCCATTTCCAGCAGTGCGTCAAAGGTGTTAATCAGGTTTTCCTTCTTTTCCTCCACCTCAATGTCGTCCGCATTCAAAAGAATCTGTGCGGTTGTCTTGTCATAATCTCCGAAAAACCTGTCGTAAAGATACATAATACTGCATTGTCCGACCGCCGCTGCCGCTTGCTTCATGCGCATTGTCCGCGGGCGTTCCTTCAGATTCAGCTTGTTTGAGCCTATGGCAATCGCGCCCGATGAAACAAGTATAATCTCATATCCGAGATTCTGAATGTCGGAAAGCACGCAGGTCAGAGCGTCAAATGCGCGCAGATTGTTTTTTCCCATGTCGTTCGTCAGCGTCGATGTTCCGACCTTGACAACAATTCTGTTTCTGTATAGACTCATGCTCACACCTCCGCAAAAATCGGTTTGTGCTTTGCAAACGGCAAAAGCTTATCTGTGACATCGCGAGTGTGCAGCTTCATATACCCCGTTGTTGTGCCGTCACTGCAGCCGTAGTATTCCTCGTTTGTAACCTCCCTGTCAATGACAATTCCGACCTTTCCCGTGCTGTCCTTCAATGCACTGAACACCGTTGCCGCGCCGATTTTTGTGCCGAGCAGCTTTTCCATCAAATCCGCAGGCGCAAACGACACTCTCGAAACCGACATTGCACTGCTGAAATTCTTTGAGCTGAACGGCTTATCTCCCTTTGTGATGAAAAGATAAAACTCCGTCTGCTGTCTGTTGCACAGAAACAGCGTCTTGACCATGTTCATATCAAGCTTTTGATTAATTGCGACGCAGTCCTCCATTGTTATCGCCTCATCGGTTTCAACGCGCTCAAACGGAATTTCAAGGGCTTCAAGTGCCTCATACGCCATTTTTTGCAGCTCCGTTTCAAACTCCTCCGGCGCGTCCGTGAAAATCTCACTCACATAAAACATATATTTCTCCTCCGTCTCTTGACTTTTTCTCCAACCTATTGTATCATAAACTTATCATTTACAAAAGCGAATGTTTTTCATATTA
Source organism: uncultured Clostridia bacterium (assembly GCA_934463175.1). GTDB lineage: Bacteria > Bacillota > Clostridia > Monoglobales > Monoglobaceae > CAKSIW01. Next base: position 11,794 of record CAKSIW010000007.1, read on the forward strand.
TACATTACATTTTGGAATAGATTGGAGATGACGGCAATATGGATATGAACATTTCAAAATATATGGCATTTGTCACTGCCGCGGAATACGGAAGCTTCACCAAAGCTGCCGAGATACTGAACTATTCCCAGTCCGCGGTCAGCCGAATGATATGCGGCATTGAGAAGGAATGGTGTGTCACCCTCCTTGAACGCGGAAAATCGGGGGTCAAGCTCACCTCCGACGGGTTAACCCTGCTTCCGTATGCAAAAAAGCTGTGCGGCGAATATCAAAGGCTTCAGTCACAGGTTGACGCACTGAACGGACTGCAAACGGGAATTATCAGAATCGGAACGTTTTCGAGCGTTGCAACACACTGGCTGCCGAATATAATTAAAAGATTTCAAGCGGACTTTCCGAACATTGATTATGAGCTGCTGCTTGGCGACTACACCGAAATCGAGGCTCTGATTTCCGAAGGAAAAGCCGACTGCGGCTTTCTGCGTATGCCTGCCGCAACAGAGCTGAATGTCACATTTCTGGAACAGGACCGTTTTCTTGCCGTTCTTCCCGAAAATCACCGTCTTGCAGAAAAAAAATCGGTTTCCGCTGCCGAGCTGTGCTGTGAGCCTTTTTTAATGCTGCAAAGAGGCGCAAACGCCGAGGTTGCGGAAATATTCAGACGCAGCGGTCTTTCGCCTCAGGTTCGTTTCACCGCGTGGGACGACTATGCAATCATGTCAATGGTTGAAAACGGACTCGGCGTGAGCATTCTGCCCGAGCTTGTTCTGAAACGCATTCCATACCGCGTGGCACTCAGACCGCTTGATGTTCCGTCATACAGAAGCATTGGCTTTGCTGTCCGTGACAAAAAAATCTCCTCTCTTGCAGTGAAAAAGTTCACCGAATATTTAAGCTACCGGCACTGACACAAAAAGAGGAGGGCATTCCCTCCTCCTTTGCATTTTCCGCGGTCTTTTACTGTTTCACTTTTTCCATCACATTAAAATACAGTTTTTTGTCTACTAAAAGTATGGGATAATCCGTACCTTTATAATGCAGCCAGAAAATGTCATCTTTAAGATGATATTCTCCCTCAAATGTTCTTAAGTCAACAATTTCACCGTTGGTTATATAAATTTGCATATCATCAAGCTTATATGTTCCGCTGTCATTTAACACAAGATCTAACTTTTTGACAAGCATTGACGACGGATCAACGATTTCGTAATTTGCAGTAAAGGATTGATTTGAACGACCTTTTTCGTCAAAAGAAACCTCTAAACCGTATTTAGTATCTTTTTCAAAGCTACAGCTCAGATTTGTTTTGTAATAGAAATCTCCGCTTTTTGCAAAAATTTCTTCAGAAGAACTGTTGGGCTGCGATAAAACAAGTCCGCCCATCAAGTCTGTTTTATACGAACCGTTTGCGTCAGGCTCTTTGTCATATGTACCGTTTTCATTTAAGTGGTATGTATTATTTAAAAACATACTGAAGCTTTTATATGTTCCTTTTGTTTTTTCGCCGTTTTCACAGGCACAAAGACTTAAAAGCATTGCAAACGATAACAGTATAGAATAAATTTTTTTCATTTTTAAATCCTTTCCGTGACAAATTATTTATGCAAAAAAGCGTGCATTTTCCCGGCTTCCTGCGCAAACAAAAATACACACACCACATAATCGGTATTATGTGGTTGCAGACAGTGTAAAAAGTGAGAAATTTAATTCCCTTCACTCTTTACACTCAAAAAACACATCAATAAAGCACGGCTTTCAAACCATTGAAAGCGTTAAAATTTCAATGGTTCTGTTTTTTGTTCCCTCATTTAGACTGAAAAATAACGATTATGACAAAATAATTAATTTTTTTGCCAAATCATTGACAAAAATTCTTTGAAGTGCTATACTAAAAAGCGAAGTTTTATGTACTTTAAAATATTTTGCCGCATAATACCGATTATGTGGCATTTTTCATCAGCATTGCAGCAAACCAAGCCTTTGCAGCTGCTTTATATGCTCTGTTCCGCTTTCCATTGTGTAGATGCGGGTTGTTTCAACCGATGAATGACCGAGTATATCTGCAAGCCTTACAATGTCCTTTTGCAAAGAATAGAAAGTCCGTGCAAACAGATGTCTGAAATTATGGGGGAACACCTTTTTTTTGCTGACTCCGGCAGATTCGCACAGACTTTTTAACATTTTCCATATTGCACAGCGGTCAAGCGGTCTGCCGCTTCTCGAGATGAACACAGAGCCGCTTTTTATATTTCGGGATTTAATATATTTCTTTAACATTTGGCACAGCTTTTTCGGCAGAAATATTTGTCTTATCTTTCCTTTGCAGTTTATAACCGCTTGTCCTTGCCTGACAGCTTCACAAGTTACATATTTTATTTCCGACACCCTCACCCCTGTACTTGCTATTGTCTGCATTAAATAATACAGCCGCTCATTTTTCTTGTTTTTTGCCGCCGCCAACAGCCGTTCGTATTCGGCTTTCGTCAGTTCCTTTGACTTATCCGCAAATATTTGTCTCTGGATTTTCAGCGTTTTTATCCTCAAATCGTGCCGACCCGTGAATGCAAAGAACGCATTTACAGATGACAGCATGGAATTTACACTTTTCACCGCATATCTTTCACACATTTCTTTTTTGTATTCAATAACAACCGACTTTTCAATCCTCCTGCCCTGCGTCCACTCACAAAACATTCGGACATCACGCATATATTTTCCTATCGTATTTTCGCTCCGTTCCGCGTCATGCAGATATAGTTCAAAGCTTTTTAAAATTTCATTTGTAATAGTTTTCATAATTAAGCTTCCTTTCAGGTTTTTATTAATATTATACCCGAAATTTCAGCTCTGATGAAGCAGCAATATTATATTTCACCGCACCGATTTGTCCGCCTTGATGTTAAAGCACAAAAAGACCGCAGCATAATCGGATTTCCGAAAAGTGCGGTCTTTGGACGTGTTTTATTTATATTCCTTCATATATCCCTTTGCCTGATGTGCTTCAATCAGTTCATCACACATTGCGGCAATATCATCAATTGACAGCTCTGCCGCGGTATGCGGTTCAAGCATAGCCGCCATATAAATATCCTCTCTCTTCTTTGAGCGCGCCGCCTCAATTGTGAGAAGCTGCGTATTTATGTTCGTTCTGTTCATTGCCGCAAGCTGTTCGGGAAGGTCTCCGATTACGGTCGGATTGATTCCGCTTGCGTCAACAAGGCACGGAACCTCAACACATGCATTCTGCGGAAGATTTGTGATCAATCCGCGGTTCAGAACATTTCCGCCCAGCTTATACGGAACATTTGTTACCATTGCTTCAATAATTCTTGACGCATATTCACGGCTTCTCTCATGCTCAACCTTTCCGCCTGCAAACAGCTCCTCCTTCTGCTTGTTCCATTCTTTAATCTGATTCACGCAGCGTCTCGGATACTCATCAAGCGGAATGTTATATTTTTCTATAAGCTCCGGATATTTTGACTTGATGAAGAACGGGTTATACTCTGCATTATGTTCACTGCTTTCCGTGCAGTAGTAACCGAACCGCTTTATGTATTCAAATCTTGTCATATCACTGTGTTTTTCGGAAGCATTTTTTGCAGCCGCCTTCTCACGTATAAGAGGATAAAGGTCATTTCCCTTCAGATCCTTGATTTCAAGCAGCCAGCCCATATGATTTATGCCCGCAATCTTGTCACAATATCCGTCAACCTCAATTTCAAGCTCTTTAAGCAGTGTTGATGAGCAAACCTGAACGCTGTGACACAGCCCGATTGTCTTTATGTCCGTGAACCTCTGCATATATCCCGTAAGCATTGCCATCGGATTTGTGTAGTTCAAAAACCATGCATTGGGGCAAACCGCTTTCATGTCATCCGCAAAATCATCAAGCACGGGAATCGTTCTGAGTGCTCTCATGATTCCGCCGATTCCGAGAGTGTCGCCGATTGTCTGACGCAGACCGTATTTTTTCGGAATTTCAAAATCAATGATTGTGCAAGGGTCATAACCGCCAATCTGCACCGCGTTGACAACAAAATCCGCTCCGCGGAGCGCGTCGCGTCTGTTCGGAACGCCGAGAAACTTTTCAATCACCGCACGTCCCCCGTTGCAGTTTTTATTGATTGCCTCAATCAGCATAAAGCTCTCTTCGAGTCTGTCGGGGTCAATGTCATAAAGTGCAATTTCAATGTCATGCAGGTGATCTGCAAGCATACAGTCACCAAGCACATTTTTTGCAAAAATAGTGCTGCCTGCTCCCATAAATGTTATTTTCATAGCTTTCTCTCCTTTTTAAAACGCTGTTTTATATTTTAATTATACAGTACCGAACAAAAAAATACATATTAAAGTTATTGCAAAACATGTTAAAATGTGATATAATTTAATTTAATAAAATCAATGTCCAGATTACTCTTTTGGGATGAGAGGTGAGCAAATGAAGCAAAAAAACTTTGAAAAGAATCTTTTTTCCGCAAATGACATCTCGCCTGCACACTGCGGTTTTGAGGAATGCAAGCGCGGACACTCATTCGGACCGTTCATACGCGACCATCACCTCATTCACTTTGTCACAAACGGACACGGACGGTTTTTCATCGGAAACCGTGAATATAATCTCTCGGCAGGTGAGCTTTTCTACATTCCGCCGAAGGTCGTGACCTTTTACCGTGCAGACACAGCAAATCCGTGGAGCTATTCATGGATAGGAATGCGCGGAATCGCCGTGCCGACATATCTGAAAAATGCAGGGCTGTCCGAAAAGAATCCCGTTATGCGTTTTTCACAGCAGGCATTGTCAGTGCTGAACGAAATCATCAGTATTTCCGAAGAAATCACTGCCGCAGGCTCTCCGCGCATGATCGGGCTTCTTTATTTCCTCATTGATGAACTCATACGCTGCGGCGGAAAATATGAAAAATATAAATCGTCAAGTCAGCTTTATGCCGAAACCGCTGTTCGGTATATCAATGACAACATACACAAAAAGCTGTCCGTTGCCAAGCTTGCGGAGTTTGTCGGCATTGACCGCAGCTATTTATGCGCTGTTTTCAAAAATCTCCTCGGCTATTCTCCTCAGCAATATATAATTGATGCAAAGGTGTCAGCCGCGAAAAGCTTTCTGACCGAAACGCAGTATGAAATCAAATATATCGCCGCGTCACTCGGATATGATGACCAGTTTGTTTTTTCGCACGCGTTCAAAGCACGGACAGGCATGAGTCCGAGAGCATGGCGCAGTGCACACAGCAAATAAATTTATATTGACCAAAACATATATTTATGCTATCATAAACATCGGAGGTGCATTATTTTGAAAAGAAAAAGCGGAGTTCTCATGCACATAAGCACACTGTTCGGAGACTATTCAACGGGCAGCTTTTCGGAAAACGCCAAATATTTCGCAGATTTCCTTGCGGACTGCGGCTTCACCTATTGGCAGGTTCTTCCGTTCTGCATGGTTGATGAATGTAATTCTCCCTATAAGTCATATTCAACCTTTGCCGGAAATCCATATTTTGTTGACCTTGAAAAGCTCAGCCAAAAAGGGCTTGTGACCCGCGGAGAGCTTGAGGAATACAAACAGCAGACGCCATACAGCTGTGAATTTGTCCGTCTTTATCACACTCGCACAAAGCTTTTGCGCGAGGCATCAAAAAGAGTGACAAACCGTGATGAGATTGAAGGCTTCATCGAAAACAGCCGATACCTTGAAAGCTTTTGCAGGTTTATGGCTCTCAAAAGCTCAAATTCGGAAAAATGCTGGATTGACTGGGACAGTGACTATATCGACGAAGACGAGCTTTTTATGTGGAAGTTCATACAGTTTGAATTTTTCTCGCAGTGGGACGAAATTAAACGCTATGCCAACTCGCGCGGAATAAAAATCATCGGCGATCTTCCGTTCTATGTTGCATATGACAGTGCGGACGTGTGGGCTGAGAAGGACGGCTTTCTGCTTGACGAGAACGGCAGACCGAAATGTGTTGCAGGCGTTCCTCCCGACTATTTCTCGGCAGACGGTCAGCTTTGGGGAAATCCGATTTATGATTGGGACAGCATGGAAAAGAACGGCTTTCAATGGTGGTGCGACCGCATATCTCACGCTCTTTCAATGTTTGACGGGGTTCGGATTGACCACTTCCGTGCAATTGAATCATATTGGAGCGTTGACGCAAACGCCGAAACCGCAAGAGATGGACACTGGGAAAAGGGACCCGGCAAAAAGCTCATCGACAAGATTAACGCCCTGCGCAAGGATAAGCTGATTATTGCCGAAGACCTGGGAGACATCACCGATGAGGTGCGTGAGCTTGTTGAATACAGCACATTCCCCGGAATGCGCGTGTTCCAGTTCGGCTTTTTGAGCGAGGACGACTCCACACATGCTCCGCATAATTATATCAACAACTGCGTTGCCTACACAGGCACACATGACAACAACACTCTTCTGGGCTATGTCTGGGATTTGGACGACCGCACGCGAAGCCGAATGCTTGAATACTGCGGCTACACAAGCCCCGACTGGAATCACGGCTATGACAGCATTCTGCGGACAATGTTTGAAAGCGCGGCGGGAATCGTCATTCTTCCCATTCAGGATCTTCTCGGCTATGGTTCGGACACACGTTTGAACATTCCCGGAAAGGCTGACGGGAACTGGCAGTTCAGAATCACCAGGGAGCAGCTTGACGGCATTGACAGGGCAAAGTTCAGACGGTTTAACTCCCTCTATAAAAGATAACAAAGCTTTTTTCCTGTATCTTTGGAAAAACTAAGGCTGTTTAAAAAGTCAATTGACTTTTTAAACAGCCCCTTCTTTTTTAATGCTTTTTATTCAGATTCAGAATGATTCCCAAAGCGACAGATAAAAGTGCCGCAAGCATAACCTGATATTCTGACGGCAGCAAAAACGTCACCGTATGTGCAGGTATCCAGAAATACGGCACTGTCTTTCCGATTGTGAATGTCGCAAAGCCTTTCCAGTTCACAGCATCAACAACCTTGCCGACGGTTATGTTTTTTTCCTTTTCGCCGCGCATTGCAAGATACATATCAGAGCATTTGTGAAGAGCCATAAATGTCGGCGCATATGACAGGTTCATCGTCAGGCTTGTATACAGCGCATGAAGAAACGTCTGTCCAAAGCCTTCTCCGCCGCCTCCGGGCAGAAGTCCTTTTTCCATCATAATGCCCGAGCCGATGTAGAAAATTTTCATCATGTATGTGATCCACACACCGATTATTCCCCAAATGACAAGCCTTGCAGTCAGACAGGCAGGCTTTTTCCATTCACCCGATGCCATGCGGAGCGCAATCATTTCACCTGCCGTCGCAAGCAGTGCAAATTTTATAAATCCCATTGCATACGGGTGGGTGTTTGAAAGCTCCTTGAAAACTTCACGGCTTGACGGAACTGCAAGAGTCACCGCAAATGCCGCAAACACCACCGCAATGAACACAACTATCCAAATCTTATTTCCCTTTTTCATGTTATTACTCCTCCGACCTGAGGTTATACCCCAAGTCAAACGCCTTCAGATTTATTTCCAGAAACTTCTGCGGAACGGTATCGCGGATTGTTTCAATCCACTCATCATAAGGAATGCTCATGTTTTGTGCAAGGATTCCGATCAGAACAACATTGACCGCCTTAACGCTTCCTGCTTCCTCAGCAAGCGAGAGTGCGTCAACCTCCGTGAGTGATGTTTTTTCTCTCAGCTTCTCCATTATGCCATCGGGATATTTTGCCGCGCCTGTGATGACAGGCATCGGGTTTATCTGCTGATTGTTCGCAATCATTTTGCCGTTCTTCTTCAGCCACGGCAAAGCACGGTATGCCTCCAGTGCCTCAAATGCGAGAATGAGATCCGCCTCACCCTTGTCAATAATCGGAGAATGAACATCTTCACCGTATTTGACATATGTGACAACACTTCCTCCGCGCTGGCTCATTCCATGCACCTCGGAAACCTTGACATCATAACCTCCGCGAATTGCAATGCTGCCGAGGATTCTGCTTGCAAGCAGTGTTCCCTGACCGCCGACACCGACAATCATTATATTTGTTGTTTTCATATCAGTCTTCCTCCTTTTCAATCGCACCGAACGGACAAACACCGACACAAAGTCCGCAGCCGTTGCACTGTGTCACATCAATCCTGACCGCGCCGTCCGCAGACACGCTGATTGCAGGACATCCAAGCTTCATGCAGACCCTGCACCGTTTGCAGCTGTCCGTAATTTTGCAATGCCCCGAATATTTAACCGTTTTCAAAAGTGCACACGGACGCTGTGCGATTATCACCGACACATCATCACGCGCAGTTTCTTCGCGCACCGCCTTTTCAAACCCTTTGACATCAAACGGGTCTGCAACCGTAACATGCTCCACGCCGAGTGCGCGGCACAGCTGAATCAAATCCACCTGACGCGTTGCCTCTCCGCGTATTGTCCTTCCCGTTGTCGGATTATCCTGATGTCCTGTCATTCCCGTAATTGAATTATCAAGTATGATGACCGTGTTTGCACCCTTGTTATATACAATATCCGAAAGAGCCGTTATTCCCGAATGCATAAAGGTTGAGTCTCCGATAACCGAAACCAGCTTTTTGTTAAACTCACCGCCGCGAACCTTTGCCATACCGTGCGCCGCACTGACAGACGCCCCCATGCATATTGTGGTGTCAACCGATGCAAGCGGTGCAACAGCCCCGAGGGTGTAGCAGCCAATGTCACCCGAAACCGTCAGTCCGAGCTTTTTGAGGACATAGAACGTTCCGCGGTGCGGACAGCCTGCACACAGCACGGGCGGACGTGCGGGAATTTCCTCATCAATTCCGCAGAACTCCGCGGAAGCCTCATCGAGAACCGCTTTGCGTATCATTGACGGCGTATATTCTCCGAGAAGCGTGAAACACTCCTTTCCCTTGACATCAACCCCGATTGCGCGGCAATGTTCCTCAATGAACGGGTCAAGCTCCTCAATCACAAAAACGGTTTTGCAGCTTTTTGCAAACTCGCGTATTTTCTCCGCCGGCAGAGGATATACCATGCCAAGTTTCAGATAGTTCACACGCTCTCCCAGCGCTTCCTTTGCATACTGATATGAAATTCCCGCGGTGATAACACCGATTTCCGAACCGTTGTCCTCAACGGTGTTGAGCGGGCTGCTTTCCGCAAATTCCGTGAGTGCGGCGGTGCGTTCCTCGACAATCACATGCTTTTTTATTGCCATTGCAGGCATCATAACATTTTTCGGTATACTCTTTTCATAATCCTTAACCGGCTGTGCCGTGCGTTCTCCAAGCTCAACCAAACTCTGTGAATGTGAAACTCTTGTTGACAGTCTGATGAAGAACGGAGTGTCAAATTTCTCGCTCAATTCAAACGCCATGCGGGTGTATTCCTTACATTCCGCGGAATCCGACGGTTCAAGCATCGGAATCTTTGCCGCCTTTGCATAGTGGCGCGAATCCTGTTCATTCTGTGAGGAATGCATTCCGGGATCGTCCGCAACGCAGAAAACCGCGCCGCCGTTCACTCCTATGTAGCTGTCGGTGAAAATCGGGTCAGCCATAACATTCAAACCGACATGCTTACAGCAGGACATTGCACGTCCGCCCGCAATTGCCGCTCCGACAACCGCCTCTGCCGCAACCTTTTCGTTCGGTGCCCATTCAACGAACACTTCATCTGACGGATATTCTGCCATACATTCGGTTATTTCGGTGCTCGGTGTTCCGGGATAGGACGATACAAAATGTACGCCCGCTTCATATGCTCCCCTTGCAACCGCGGCATTTCCGAGTAATAGTTTTTTCATTTCTCAAATCAATCCTTTCATCAAATCGGTTATTTTTCAATCTGCTGTGCAACTAAGCTTTCGCCGCAATATCTTTCGCGCAGCAGCGGTTTTTCAATCTTTCCGGTTGGGTTTCTGGGAACATCGGCGAATATAATTTTTCTCGGTCTTTTATATCTCGGAAGTCCCATGCAGAAATCATTCACCTGTTCCTCTGTCAGCGTTTTGTCGGGACGGACTTCAATTATCGCCGCAACAATTTCACCTAAACGCGAATCGGGCAGTCCGATGACCGCAACGTCCTTCACCGCATCGCAGCGGCGGATAAAGTCTTCAATCTGAACGGGATATATATTCTCGCCGCCCGTTATGATGACGTCCTTTTTGCGGTCAACAAGGAAAATGAACCCGTCCTCGTCCTCCATTGCCATATCGCCCGTGAAAAGCCATTCTCCGCGGAGAACCTCCTCCGTTGCCTTTTCGTCCTTATAGTAGCATTTCATCACACCGGGTCCCTTCACACAAAGCTCACCGACCTCACCGCGGCTGACGGGAATTCCGTTTTCATCGGCAATGCGCACAGTCCAGCCATAGCCTGCTTTTCCGATTGCTCCGACCTTGTGAATGTTTTCAACGCCAAGATGAACACAGCCCGGTCCGATTGACTCCGACAGACCGTAGTTTGTGTCATACTTATGATTCGGGAACACCTTCAGCCACCGCTTTATCATTGACGGCGGAACAGGCTGTGCGCCGATGTGCATGAGTCTCCAGTGTGAGAGGTCATAGTCCTCAAGCTTAATCTCTCCGCTGTCAATTGCGTCGAGTATGTCCTGTGCCCACGGCACAAGCAGCCAGACAATGCTGCACTTTTCGTCGGAAACCGCACGCAGAATCCAGTCGGGGCGCGTACCCTTCAGCAAAACCGCCTTGCCTCCGACCATGAGCGAGCCGAACCAATGCATTTTTGCACCCGTGTGATATAGCGGCGGAATGCAGAGAAACACATCGTCATGAGTCTGTCCGTGATGATTCTGCTCTGTCCGCGCCGCATGAATCAGGCTTCGGTGGGGATGCAGAATCGCCTTTGGAAATCCTGTCGTACCCGATGAAAAATATATCGCCGCATCGTCATATTCAGACGCCGAAATATTCGGTGCATGTGATGAACAATATGAAATCATGCCGTCATATGTATCCGCAAAGGTCGGACAATCCTCCCCGACATAGAACATATGACGGATATTTTTCAGCTGTCCGTATATTTCCTCAAGTCTGCCGATGAACTCGGGACCGAAAACCAGCATTGAGCAATCCGCTTTTTCAAGACAATACTTGATTTCGTCCGCTGTATAGCGATAGTTCAGCGGCACAACAATTGCGCCTGCCTTCAGAATTCCGAAATAAATCGGAAGCCATTCGATTGAATTCATCATGAGAATTGCAATCTTGTCGCCCCTGCGGCAGCCGCGCGTCAGAAGAAGGTTTGCAAAACGGTTTGCACGTTTGTCAAAATCCTTCCATGTGATTTCGCGGCGAAACGGCTGTCCGACCTCAGGCTGCATAAGTGCATAATCACGCCATGTGATCCTGCTTTCCGTTTCAAACTGCGGATTGATTTCAACAAGTGCCGTTTCATCGGGAAACTGAAGCGCATTGTGTTCCAAAAGGTCAATGATTGTCATAATTACAAAACAACTCCTCTTTTGCGGCAGGAAAATAAAATGCCCCCTGCCAAAAATAGCAGAGGGCGATATTTCTACCGCGGTACCACCTCTATTGCCGAGCCTCAGCCCGACCTCTCCGGCACTTCTCATGCCTTGACCGCTGTGACGGGCGGCACCCGACGCAGCCTACGCGGAGACTGTTCTTCTCTTTCGGTGCGCAACTCCCGGGATGTATTCAGCCAAGGCACAGCTTCTGTCTCGCACCGCCCGACAGCTCTCTCCCAGCCGCAAATCCTTTGCCTACTTTTTCCCGATCATCGTTTTTATTATCATGTTCGTGTATATTGTATCATAGACAGTCCCGAATGTCAAGAATAATTATTTAAGTTTTTGCACAGCCATATTTTTTGTATTGACAACACCGCCCGAATTTGATATACTAAAGTTACATAGCTGACGGAAGGGGATTTCCCGACCGAGGGCAAAACATATCACTCAGGCTGACGGCAAGGATTTCCGCGCCAAAAGCGGCTGAACTGTATACGTATGTCCTCCCCCGCCCCGGCAGGGGATTTTTTATTTTTACAAAGGAGTGAATTACATGGAAACAAGAATTGCAATTGTCGGTATCATCGTCAACAACATTGAATCAGCCGAAAAAATCAACCGCATTCTGCACGAATACGGTCAGTATATTGTCGGGCGCATGGGCATTCCCTACAGAGAACGCAGCCTGTCGGTCATCAGCGTCATCATGGACGCACCCGGTGACATAATCGGTGCGGCATCGGGCAAACTCGGAATGATTCCCGATGTGACCGTCAAAACAGTTTACTCAAAATGAAAACAATTAAAGGAGGCATTGCATGACAAACCGTGAGCTTATTTTGGAGCTGAAGGAAACAGGACGTCTGCCGCACAGCGGCTTTGTGCAGCTTCTGTCAACATATGACGCGGACGATTTGAGCTTTGCGCGTTCACTTGCCTGCGGCATTTCAAAGGAATATTTCGGAAACCGCGTCTATATCCGCGGTCTGATTGAATTTACAAATATTTGCCGCCGCAACTGTCTCTACTGCGGTCTGCGCTGCGGCAACGCGCTTGCCGACCGCTACCGGCTGACAGACGATGATATTCTTGAATGCTGTGCCTCGGGCTATTCTCTCGGCTTCCGCACCTTCGTTCTTCAGGGCGGAGAGGACACCTTCTTCACCGATGAAAAAATCTGCGGAATCGTCAAAAAAATTAAATCGGAATATCCCGACTGCGCGGTCACGCTTTCAATCGGGGAACGCGAACGCGCGTCATATCAGGCATTTTTCGACGCTGGGGCGGACAGATATCTGCTCAGGCATGAAACCGCAAACCATGCGCACTATTCAAAGCTTCACCCCGATAATATGTCACTTGAAAACAGAATGCGCTGTCTCTTTGACCTGAAGGAAATCGGTTTCCAGACGGGCTGCGGCTTCATGGTCGGCTCTCCTCATCAGACCGCAGAAACCATCGCGGACGATCTTTTGTTCATACGCGAGCTGAATCCGCACATGGTCGGTCTCGGACCGTTCATTCCGCACAAGGACACCCCGTTCGGGAATATGCCGCAAGGCAGTCTTGAGCTGACTTTGTTTCTTCTCGCGCTGGTTCGCATTATGCTGGGACGCGTTCTTCTTCCCTCCACAACCGCTCTCGGAACAATCCATCCTCAGGGACGCGAAATGGGGATTTTGTCGGGCGCAAACGTTGTCATGCCGAATCTTTCACCTGTCAGCGTCCGCAAGAAATATATGCTGTATGACAATAAAATCTGCGCAGGTGATGAAGCCGCCGAATGCCGCGGCTGTCTTGAAAAAAGAATGCAAAGTATCGGATATGAAATTGCGGTTGACCGCGGTGACTATCCTGAAAATATATAAATTTTGACCGGAAGGGTCAGCCTGACCGGGAAAGGAGAAAAAAATGTCTGTATACAATCCGAAATCCTCGGCTGCCGAGGAATTTATCAACCATGAGGAAATCCTCGAAACAATTGAATATGCAAAAGAAAACAAGTCAAACCGCGAGCTGATTTTTTCGCTGATTGAACGCGCAAAGGACTGCAAGGGTCTGACACACCGTGAGGCGGCAGTCCTTCTTGAATGTGACATTCCCGAGGCAAATGACGCAATCCGCAACCTTGCAATCTCAATCAAGGAAAAGCTCTACGGCAACCGAATTGTCATGTTTGCCCCCCTATATCTCTCAAACTACTGTGTGAACGGCTGCACCTATTGCCCGTATCACAGCTGCAACAAGCACATAACGCGCAAAAAGCTTTCACAGGAGGAAATCCGTGCTGAGGTCATTGCACTTCAGGATATGGGGCACAAGCGTCTTGCAATCGAATCGGGCGAGGATCCTGTCAACAACCCGATCGAATATATCCTCGACAGCATAAAAACAATATACAGCATAAAGCATAAAAACGGTGCTATCCGCCGTGTCAACGTGAATATTGCCGCAACAACGGTTGAGAATTACCGCCGTCTGAAGGAAGCCGGAATCGGCACATACATTCTGTTTCAGGAGACCTATAACAAAAAGGACTATGAAGCTCTCCACCCGACAGGTCCGAAGCATAACTATGCATATCACACAGAAGCCATGGACAGAGCCATGGACGGCGGCATTGACGATGTCGGAATCGGCGTTCTTTTCGGACTTGAAATGTATCGCTATGACTTCATCGGTCTGCTGATGCATGCAGAACATCTTGAGGCGGCAAAGGGTGTCGGTCCGCACACCATCAGCGTTCCGAGAATCTGTCCTGCGGACGACATTAAAAAAGAAGATTTTTCAAATGCAATTTCGGACGAAATTTTTGAAAAAATTGTCGCTGTCATTCGCATTGCCGTTCCGTATACGGGCATGATTATATCAACCCGTGAGTCAAAGACCTCCCGTGAAAAGGTTCTGCGTCTCGGAATTTCTCAGATAAGCGGCGGCTCACGCACCAGTGTGGGTGGATATATTGAGCCTGAGCCCGAGGCGGAAAACTCGGCACAGTTTGACGTCAGCGACACACGCACCCTCGACGAGGTGGTCAACTGGCTGCTTGAACAGGGATATATTCCCAGCTTCTGCACCGCCTGCTACCGTGAGGGCAGAACGGGCGACCGCTTCATGTCGCTCATAAAATCGGGTCAGATTGCAAACTGCTGTCAGCCGAATGCGCTTCTGACTCTGAAGGAATATCTGACGGATTATGCCGCACCGAAAACGGTTGAAAACGGTCTGAAAGTGATTTCGGCAGAGCTTGAAAAAATTCCGAACGAAAAGGCACGCCGCCTTGCAAAGGAATATATCGGAAAAATCGAACACGGCGAACGCGATTTTAGGTTTTAACTGCCGTCTTGATTTTATTCTCATTTTGTGCTATGATAGCAATATAATTTCTATTTGTGAGGTATTGATTATGGTAAAGCACATTATTATCTGGAACTTCCGTGATGAGCTTTCGGACGACGAACGCTCCGCCGCGGCAAAAAAAATCAAAAGCGGTCTTGAAGGACTCATTGAAAAGATTGACGGTCTTGTTGAAATATCCGTCAAAACCATGCCGCTTAAATCATCAAGCGGTGACCTTATGCTCGACAGCAGCTTTGTTGATGAGGACGCACTCATTGACTATCAGCAAAATCCCGAGCATCTGAAGGTTGCGCAATTTGTCCGCTCCGTCATGGGAGAACGCAAATGCTTTGACTTTGAGGACTGAAAAAAGATATGGCAGAGTGCAAAAAACACTCTGCCATTTTTTATTGCAAATCTTGAATACTCACAGGAGCACTCTCTTTCCTCTACAGTTCAATATAATACGGGCATATGCCTGCATAGCTCCCGTCCTTCATGCGGAAGCCGTTCGGGATTGTTCCAAGCTGAACGAAGCCGATTCTTTCATATAAATGTCTTGCATGAACATTTGTCTCCACAACGGCATTAAACTGCAAAATCCCGAAGCCTATGCCCCGCGCCCGTTCAATGCAGTCCAAAACAAGCTTTTCACCGATATGCATACCTCGGCTTCCGCCCGACACGGCATAACTCGCATTGCAGATATGACCGCACCTTCCGACATTATTGGGGTGGAGTATATAAAGCCCGAGGATTTCTCCGCCGTCCTTTTTTTCTGCCACACAGCAAACGCTTTGTTCACCGAAGAATTTCGTTCCTGCGGTTTCGTCAAGAGCTTCCTCCTGCGGAAAAGCATTTCCTTCCTCCACAACCTCATTCCAGATTTTCACCATTTGAGGCATATCACATTCGTTATATTCTCTTATAACCACGCTATCCGGATTTTGCATTTTAGCCCTTCCCTCACAATTCAGTCTTATGTATCACATTGCCGTGTTCACGTATAAGCTCCGTCAAATCATCGGCGCGCAGCCACACTGTTGCAGTGTTATCATTCGGGTGCACACCGATGATTCCCTTTTCATCAAAAAAATCGCTGTCAATGAAAAATTCCACACGGCATTCATTGTCATTGAACAAACCGAACGGAGAAACAGAACCCGGTGTGAGCTGCAAAAGCTCCGAAAGCTCCTCTGCCGACGCAAACGAGAGCGGACGCGTGCCGTTTTGCTTTCTGAACTCCTTGAGATTAACCCTTTTGTCACCCTTCACAGTTATCAGATAGAAGCTGCGCCTTTTGTCATCACGCACGAACAGATTTTTCGCGTCTGCCTCGGGATACGGCAGTTCAACCTCCGAAAGCTCCTCCATGCTGAAAACCGCTTTATGCTCCGTAACCTCAAAATCAATTCCTTTTGCTTCCAAAAAACTGTAAATTTCCTGTTTGTTCATAGTAAAACCTCGGCTATTTTGAATATTTCTCTATAATCGCTTTCACAATTCTTTCGGACGCATGACCGTCACCGTAAGGATTAACCGCCTTTGCCATTTTGCCGTATGCCTCGCTGCTGCATATCAGCTCCTTTGCCATATCATAAATTACATTTTCATCAACGCCCGCAATTTTAACCGTTCCCGCGTCAACCGCCTCGGGACGCTCGGTTTCGTTGCGCATGACAAGAACAGGCTTTCCGAGTGACGGTGCTTCCTCCTGAAGTCCGCCCGAAT
The DNA here is from genome assembly GCA_934463175.1 of uncultured Clostridia bacterium. Classification (GTDB taxonomy): domain Bacteria; phylum Bacillota; class Clostridia; order Monoglobales; family Monoglobaceae; genus CAKSIW01. The sequence goes on from CAKSIW010000007.1 coordinate 28,387, forward strand.
CCGTCATAACCATATATCCGCGGCTTATTGCATTGTGCAGCTCGTCCGCATTCACGGGTTCAATCAGCTTCACTCTGTCCATTCCGCCGAGAATTTCATTTGCAACCTCACGCACCGCAGGATTCATATGAACAGGATATACAACCTCAACGTCCTCAAAATCTTCAACAATTCTCTTCACCGCACGGCAGATGTTGCGCAGCGGCTCGCCCAGGTTTTCGCGGCGGTGCGCCGTCATGACAATGACTTTTTTTCCTTCCCAGTCCATGCCTGCAAGAGTGCTGTCCTTAAATTCATAATCGGCGCGGACAGTGGTTTTCAGCGCGTCAATAACTGTGTTTCCCGTCACATAAATTGTATCATCGCTGACATTTTCACGCAGAAGGTTTCCGCGGTTTCTCTCGGTCGGTGCAAAGTGCATATCCGCAATGACTCCCGTCAGACGTCTGTTAACCTCCTCGGGATACGGAGAATATTTGTCGTAGGTTCTGAGCCCTGCCTCAACATGACCGACCGCAATCTGATTATAGAACGCCGCAAGACTTCCGACAAACGTGGTTGTCGTGTCACCGTGAACAAGAACAATGTCGGGCTTTGCCTCCTTCATAACCTCGTCAAGACCATCAAGACCGCGCGTTGTTATGCTCATGAGCGTTTGTCTGTCCTTCATTATGTTGAGGTCATAATCGGGCTTTATGTCAAAAATTTCAAGCACCTGGTCAAGCATTTGCCTGTGCTGTGCTGTGACACAGACCTTTGATTCGATTTTGTCGCTGTTCTTTTCAAGCTCCTTGACAAGCGGCGCCATTTTAATTGCCTCGGGGCGCGTTCCGAAAATTGTCATAACCTTAATTTTTCCCATTTTCTTCTTCTCCTTTATCTTCCGTATCAGCTTTTTTTGTATCCATAACTGCCATGCTCACAAGCAAAATCACCAGAACCGCAAATACAAGAATCAAGCCTCTCACCGCGTCCTTCAGCGACATCACAACCGCCGTGAGGCACAAAAGGCTTGTCAGCGTGTATAGAATTGCCACTGTTTGTTTCTGAGAAAATCCCATATCAAGCAGTCTGTGGTGCAGGTGACCCCTGTCGGGTGCCATAATCGGCTTTCCCGTCAGCAGACGGCGAATAATCGCAAAAAGCGTGTCGAAAATCGGCAGTCCGAGAATCAGCACGGGAACGGCGAACGAAATCACCGCATACATTTTCATGATTCCCTGAACCGAAATGCACGCAAGCACAAATCCGAGAAAGGTTGAACCTGTGTCTCCCATAAATATTTTAGCAGGGTTGAAGTTATACGGCAAAAAGCCGAAGCCCGCTCCCGCAAGAGCCGCAGTTACAATTGCGGCATTCAGGTTCTGCGAAACAAGAGTCAGCGACAAAAGCGCCACCGACGCAATTGACGAAACGCCGACCGCGAGACCGTCCAGACCGTCAATCAGGTTCACGGCATTTGTGACGCCGACAATCCACACCATCGTAATCGGAATTGACCAAAGCCCGAGATTTATATACGGCGCACCAATCCATCTTGAAAGCGGATTTGCGATATATTCCATATCAACGCCGAAATAGACGACAATTCCTGCCGCGAGTATCTGAAACACAAGCTTCACTTTCGCGCTCAGCTCGCGCATATCGTCCACAACACCGACCGTCACCATGATGACGGAGCCGATCAGAATCCCCATCATTTCATAGTCAATGACCGCAAAGCACAGAACGCTTATTATGAATCCGTAGAAAATTGCAAGGCCGCCGATCAGCGGTATCGGTTTTTTGTGCACCCTTCTTGCGTCCTTCGGAACGTCAATGGCTTTGATTTTGTTTGCAAGCGCAATGACTGTCGGTGTTGACGAAAAAGAAATCAGAAACGCAACAGCCAGTGCCAAAAAAATAAATATGCTTCCTTCAACAAACATTTTCCTTCACTTCCTCACTCGTCATTTTACGGCTGAATAAACCCAATCTTGCGGTATACCTTTGATATTGTTTTCCGTGCCGTGCGCGCTGCACGCTCCGCACCGCTGCGGTAAATCTGCTCTAAGTAATCCTTGTTTTTCATCAAATCGGCGTATTTTTCCTGTATCGGACGCAGGGTTTCGGCAACTGCCTCCGCAACCGCCGCTTTGAAATCGCCGTAGCCTCTGCCCTCAAACTCTGCTGTGATCTCATCGGCATTTTTTCCCGTAACCGCGCCGTAAATGCTCATGAGGTTCTCGATTCCTTCCTTGCCCTCACCGCACTTAACCTCGCTGCCCGAATCCGTCACCGCTCTTTTTATCTTTTTGACCGCCTTGTCAATCGGGTCAAGAAGCAGAATATATGCATTCTCGTTCGGGTCGGATTTTGACATTTTCTGTGTCGGGTCCTGAAGGCTCATTATTTTTGCACCGAGCTTCGGAATATACGGCTCGGGAATCTTGAACGTCTCGCTGTATGCATTGTTGAACCTTGCCGCAAGGTCACGCGTGATTTCAAGGTGCTGCTTCTGATCCTTTCCGACAGGAACCAAATCTGCCTGATACAGCAGAATATCCGCCGCCATGAGAGACGGATAGGTGAACAGTCCCGCATTTATGTTGTCTGCATGTTTGCGGCATTTATCCTTGAACTGTGTCATTCTCGAAAGCTCCCCCATATAGGTGTTGCAGTCAAGAACCCAGCCAAGCTGCGTATGCTCGGGGACATGTGACTGGAAAAATATCGGTTCCTTCTCACCGTCCAGACCGCACGCAAGGAACAAAGCCAGCAAGTCCATGCAGTTCTTTCTCAGATTCTTCGGCTCCTGCCGAACCGTGATTGAATGGAGATCTGCTATCATATAATAGCTTTCATAAATATCTTCCTTCTGAAGGCTCACCCAGTTTCTCAGTGCCCCGACATAATTTCCGAGAGTCAGTGCACCCGATGGCTGAATGCCGCTGAGTATCCTTTTTCTCGGCTCATTCTGAACGGTTTCCCTGTTTTCAATCATAATCCGCGCTCCTCCATGTGTTCTGCAATCGCCTCTCCAAGCAGACGTATTCCTTTTTCTATATCAGCCTCACTTGCCGTTGAATAGTTCATACGGAATGTGCTGTAGGTTGCCTTGTCATCTATCATGCAGGCAGTTCCCGGCACAAACGCAACCCCTTTTTCCAGTGCCTTTTTCATGAGCTTTCCGCTGTCTGTGCCTTCGGGCATTGTGCAGTATATGAACAAACCGCCCTCGGGGCAGGTGTGCTTGACGCCTTGGGGGAAATACTCATCCATGCATTCCATCATGAGACGGCACTTTTTGCCGTATGCAGCCCTCAGAGTCTTAATGTGTCCGTCAATATCGTACTTTGTCACAAACTCATATGCAAGCATTTGTGAAAGCACGTTTGTGTGAACGTCCGACACCTGCTTGCAGATTATCATACGCTCAAGCAGCGGTGCAGGCGCGCTCGTGAATCCGAGACGCATTCCGGGGGCAAGTATTTTTGAGAATGAGCCGAAATATATGACTCTTCCGCTCTTGTCCATTGATTTGAGCGTCGGAATTTCCTCTCCCGAAAATCTCAGTTCTCCGTACGGGTTGTCCTCATAAATCAGAATATCATATTTATCGGCAAGCTCCAGAATCTTCTTTCGCTTTTCAAGAGATATGGTGATTCCCGACGGGTTCTGGAATGTTGAAATTGTATACAAAAGCTTTATGTTTTTATGCTCGGAAAGCAGCTGTTCCAGTCTTTCCGTGTCGAGTCCGTCATCAAGAACGGGCACACCGAAAAGCTCCGCGTTGTATGAGCGGAAAGAATTGAGTCCGCCGATGAAGCTTGGCTCCTCACACACAATTCCGTCACCTGCATTAATCAGAGATTTTGTTGCAAGGTCAATTCCCTGCTGTCCGCCGCTCACGATGATGACGTTTTCGCTCTCCTCAATCACGCCCTGCGCAACAAGTCTTTTCCTGACCCATTCGCGAAGGGGTGCATATCCCTCGGTGATTCCATACTGCAATGCGACCTCGCCCTGATTTTTCAGTATATCCGCAGCGATTTCCGAAAGCTGTGTTTTCGGAAACAAAGCCGGGTCGGGTGCTCCTCCCGCAAAGCTGATGATTCCGGGCTTTGCAAGAAGCTTGAATATTTCTCTGATTGCAGAAGCCTCCAAATGCTTAACCTTATCCGAAAATTTTTCTGTTATATCCATAATCAGCCCTCCTGCTCCGACAGCTTGTCAATTCCGATTTTTATGCGGCGGAGGGTTTCCTCCTTGCCGAGTATGTGCGACAGCTCAACACCGCCGCCGGGTGTGAACGCCTTTCCCGAAACCGCAACGCGGACGGGCCACAGTATGCGTCCGTTTTTCAGCTCCAGCTTTTCAACAAGCTCAATCAATCGGTCGTGTATGTTTTCCTGCGTCCAATCGTCAATTCCCTCCAAAACGGGGAGAACACTTTTCAGTGCCTCAAGCGAATTTTCGGGGTTTGTTTTCATTTTCTTGTGAGTGTACAGCTCGTTATCATAATCAGGCAGCTTGTCAAAAAAGTCAACCTGTTCGGGGATATCCGAAAGTTTCTCGCAGCGCGGCTGCAAAAGTGCCGAAACCGCCTTCAGGTCAATTTCGGGATTTTCAATAACTCCCTTATAATACGGCAGAGCCATCTCATGAAATTTCTCGGGGGTTAGCTCCCTGATATATTCGCCGTTAAGCCATGCCAGCTTTTTCTCATCAAATATTGCCGGAGATTTGCTGATTCCCTTGACATCAAACGCCTTGACAAGCTCATCAATGGTGAATTTCTCGCGTTCGTCCCCCGGTGCCCAGCCGAGAAGTGCAATGTAGTTCACAATTGCCTCTTTCAGGTAGCCCTTGGCAATGAAATCCTCATATGATGCATCGCCGTGACGCTTTGAAAGCTTTGAGGTGCTGTCCTTCATAACGGGCGACACATGAATGTATGTCGGTATTTCCCAGCCGAATGCCTCATACAGCAAGTTATATTTCGGTGTTGACGAAAGATATTCGCTGCCGCGGATTATATGCGTGATGTGCATGAGATGGTCATCAACAACATTTGCAAAGTTATATGTCGGCAGTCCGTCCGCCTTCAGAAGAACGTTATCATCAAGTATCGCATTGTCCACCGTTATCTCGCCGAACACCTCGTCACGGAAAGTTGTTTTTCCGTATTCGGGAACCTTCTGTCTGATGACATACGGAATGCCCGAAGCAAGCTTTTCTTCAATTTCTTCCTTTGAAAGCCTGCTGCATTTTTTGTCATACTTTGTCGGAACCTTCATGACCGTCTGACGCTGACGAAGCTCCTCCAGACGCTCCTTGTCGCAGAAGCAGTAGTATGCATGTCCCGATTCAACAAGCTTTTCGGCATATTCCTTGTAAAGTCCGCGTCTTTCGCTCTGGATATACGGACCGTATTCTCCTCCGATGTCCGGACCTTCATCATGAATGAGACCCGTATCCTTCAGCGTTCTGAATATAACATCAACCGCACCGTCCACATATCTTTCCTGGTCGGTGTCCTCAATCCTCAATATAAACTTTCCGCCCTTTGACTTTGCAAGGAGATATGCATAAAGAGCTGTTCTCAGGTTTCCTATGTGCATATATCCCGTCGGGCTTGGTGCAAATCTTGTTCTGACTTCATTTTTCATTTTATCAATGTTCCTCTGACGTTTAAATTTGAATTTTCGGCATGAGCGTTTTTGCCCTGCCGCTGGGAATCCATAACCCGTTTTATGTATTCTTAAAACTCCGCAACTCCTATATACGGAAGGTTTCTGAACTGTTCGGCATAGTCGAGTCCGTAGCCGACAACAAATTCGTCGGGAATTTCAAAACCGAGATAGTCAATTCTGACCTCACATTCGCGGCGGCTCGGCTTGCTGAGACAGGAGCAGAGCTTAATGCTCTTGGGATTACGCGTTTTCAGAAGCTTCATAACCTCACGCATTGTATAGCCGCTGTCGATTATATCCTCAACAACAAGCACATTCTCACCCGCAATGTCTCTGTCAATGTCCTGAACAATTTTGACATTGCCGCAGCTCTCAGTGTTCGCGCCATAGCTTGAAGCCTTGAAGAAAAACACCTCCGTGTCCGACTTGATTTGTTTGATCAGGTCGCTCAGAAACATAAACGACCCCTTCAGAACGCCGACAACAATCAGCTTTTCGTTTTCATAATCGCGGTTTATTTCGGCCGCAAGCCTTTCAATCATTTCCGAAATTGACTTCTCGTCAATCAGCGTCCGTATGTTCTTCACCTGTTCCATATACAATCACCAGTGCCCTCTCTGTAGCTTTTTTTATCCTGTATTTTTCACTCACTCTGAATCCCGCAATTGCCGCAACCTCATCTCCCGTGCAGAGCAGGGGGATTTTGTCCCTGTCGCGTTTCGGAATTTTTGCATCTATGAGTATATTTTTTATTTTTTTTGTTCTTCCGTCCGGAAACCAAACAATCCGGTCTCCGCTTCGTCTGCTCCTCAGAAACAGACGTTTCCCCTCCAGCATGTCATAATCCAGCATGGTCTCGCATATGCGCGGCTTATACTGTTTTGCGTCCTCCAGCCTAAGGGATATGCTCTTTCCGAGTACATCAATATAGCAGCTGCCGCCGACCTGTACCTCGGCAAAAAAGCCATCGTCCGCAGAAAGTGCAAGCTGCTGCTTGTCCGCCTTATTTTTATCCTCAAAGACAAGCCAGCCATACTGCATTTCAACGCGCAGCCCGTTCGGCAAATCAACCGCCGCCCCCGTCTGCTCCGTCAAAAGCTCCAGAATGCTGTCGGTGTGCCGCTTTTCAAGCCGCACTCCCTCTGCCGCACGGCTTGCAGCAAGCCTTATGACGCGCACGGCAATCGGTTTTTTTATCATTTTCAGCGACTCCGCATGAAGTGTCACACATTTTTTGTCCGGCAAGGGGTTTCCGAGCCGTGCATAAAGCCGCTCTGTGTATTCATTCAGAAAATCCGCATCGTCGCCTGCGTTATCCGCAAGACGTGTCAGCGCGGAAACAACATTTCCAAAGTTTTTTTCAAGATATGGAATCAGCTCATTTCTGATTTTATTTCTTGTGTAATCATTTTCAAAATTTGTGGCATCGGTTCGGAAATTCAGTCCGTTCTCCGCACAGTATTTCTCAATCTCCGCTCTTTCAACATCAAGCAGAGGTCGGATTATTCTTTCTTCTCTCACGCGCGGTATGCCCCGAAGCCCGTCAGTTCCCGTTCCGCGCAGAATCCGCATGAGAACGGTTTCCGCATTGTCGTTTTTATTATGCGCCGTTGCGACCTTGTTTATTTTATGTCTGCCGCAAAGCTCATCAAAAAACTCATAGCGCGCATTCCTGCCTGCCTCTTCAACAGTAATTTTTCTCTCTGCCGCAATTGCTCCGACATCAAGCTTTTTTGAATACAGCCTGACCTTCAGTTTGCAGCAAAGCTCTTCAACAAATCTTTCATCGCCGTCTGCCGCCTCGCCCCGAAGTCCGTGATTCAAATGTGCACAGCACAGCCTGAACCCGAGCTTTTCCGCAAGGCAGCTGAGAACATGCAGCATGCAAACGGAATCCGCACCGCCCGAAACGGCAGCAAGAACAGTGTCGCCGCGGCTTATCATGCCGTGTTCGGCAATTGCCTGCTCGGCCGTATGCAAAACCGAATTTTCCTTATTCACGTTCTCCACTCCAGTTTGAAAATTTTGTATATTCTCCAAGCCACGTCAGATATTCATATCCCGTTTCACCGTTTCTGTGCTTTGCAAAAATGCACTTTGTCTGATTCGGCTCTTCCGCAGACTCGTTGTAATAGCCTTCCCTGTATAAAAACATAACCATATCCGCGTCCTGCTCAATTGAACCCGACTCACGCAAATCACTCAGAACAGGCTCTTTGACATCACGCTTTTCCACGGCACGGCTCAGCTGAGAAAGCGCAATCACGGGTATGTTGAGATCCTTTGCAAGAATTTTCAGATTACGCGAAATATCCGCAATTTCCTGTTCACGGCTGACGCCGCGTTTTGAGGAGCTCATCAGCTGGATATAGTCAATGACAACCATGCCGAGATTATGCTCCATTTTCAGCTTGCGGCATCTTGCTCCGATTTCCGAAACGGTTATTGTCGATGTGTCGTCAATATATATGTTTGCACGGCTCAGAACGTCAACCGCCTCGCCGATTCTTTCCCATTCCTCGTCCTTTATGTTTCCGCGCTTGAGCGATTCCGAGCTTATCATCGCTTCACTCGCAAGCATACGGTTCACAAGCTGAATCCCCGGCATTTCAAGGTTGAACACCGCAACCGTCGTGTCCGAATCAACAGCCGCATTCTGCGCAATGTTCAGCGCAAAGCTTGTTTTTCCCATACCGGGACGCGCCGCAATCAGAATCAGCTCCGACCCGTGCAGTCCCGCGGTTCTTTTGTCAATGTCAATGAACCCTGTCGGTATTCCCGTCACGTTTTCGCGGTGCTCCGACAGCTCCGCAAGATTTTCAACACTCTCTTCAATATACCGTCTGATGTGAACGGGACCGTTCACGCTGCGTGCCTGGGAAATATTTATGACCGCCTGCTCCGCCTCTCCGATGATGGCATCAACAGCTTCATCTCCGCGGTAGCATTGCTCGCTCAGTCTCTCCCCAAGACTAATCAGCTTTCGCAGCATTGATTTTTCTGCGACAATCTGCGCATAATGTACGGCGTTTCTCGTTGTTGGAACAAAATTCATTGTCTCCATAACAAAAGGAATGCCTCCGACCGCATCAAGACTTCCTCTCAGCGTAAGCTGCGCCTGAAGTGTCACAATATCAATCGGCTTTCCGAGATTGTAAAGCTCGGTTATCGTATTATAAAGCTCACGGTTTCGTTCAATGTAGAAATCGTCCGCCTTGCATATTCCCACAACATCGGGAATACACTGCGTGTCCAGCATCATTGAACCAAGCACCGATATTTCCGCCTCACGGCTGTGCGGCATAACCCTTTCAAAGCCTGTCAAAGCCTCCTCCACCGCATATTCCCTCCTTTCTCTGCATTGCGCGGAGTCCGAATCACTCCTCTGTTACGCAAACCTTAAACTTCCCTGTTATCTGCGTATAAAGGTGCGCCGTCACCTCTGTTGTTCCGCAGTTTTTGATTCCGTCCTTCAAATCAAGCTTTCTTTTGTCAATCTCAATGTTATACTGACTGTGCAGTGCCTCGGCAACATCCTTTGATGTTATTGAACCGAACAGCTTTCCGCCCGCACCCGATTTTGCTTTTAGGTTAACCGTGATTTCCTTCATGCGCTCCGCAATGTTTCTTGCCTTTTCCTCCTCAAGATTTCTGCGGTATTGCTCTGCGCCGCGCTTTCCCTCAAGCTCATTCATTGCCTGCTTGCTTGCTTCCTTTGCCAGTCCCTTCGGCAGCAGAAAATTTCTCGCATAGCCGTCGCTGACATTGATTAAATCTCCCTTTTTTCCCTGTGATTTCACGTCCTGTGTAAGTATTACCTTCATAATTAAACCCAAATCCTTTCTGTCAGAATTTTATTCACTCAAAACTTCATCAATTGCCGCCTTCAGCAGACTGTCAGCCTTCTCAACCGACACGTCGTCAAGCTGCGCCCCCGCAATTGTTATGTGACCGCCGCCGCCAAGCTTTTCAAGAATCACCTGAACATTCATGCTGTCAAGAGAACGTCCGCTGATTAGCACGCGGCTTCCTGCCCTTGCAAGTACAAACGATGCCTCAATCCCCGAAATATTAAGCAGTTCATCTGCCGCCTGAGCCACAACAAGCGTCATGTCGGGGCATTCGTCATAAAGATATGAAAACGCAATGTTTTCCCTGTATATTTCAACATGGCTCACAATGTTTGCTCTCGCAACACAGCTCTCAAGCCTTGTCTTGAACAGTCTGCGGACATTCACGGGGTTAACTCCCATACGCCGCAGATATGAAGCCGCCTCAAAGGTTCTCACACCCGTCTTGAAGGTGAACCCCTTTGTATCCATGAATATTCCGGCATAGAGTGCTTCCGCCTCCTGTGCCGTCAGCCGTTCATTGTCCTGGAGATATTGCAGAATCTCGGTTATCATCTCGCAGGTTGACGATGCATAAGGCTCATGATAGGTCAGCACCGCATTTTCGATGAAATCCTCACTTCTCCGATGATGGTCAATCAGCACAACATTCTTGGCATGGCTGAGCAGCTCGCGGCTTTCAACCATTCCCGGACGGTGAACGTCAACAATAATAATCAGCGTTTCGGAATCATAAATGTTGAGTGCCTGCTCGCCCGTTATAAACGCGTTTTCATATTCGGGCAGAAGCTTGAACTCATCAAGAAGAGCCTTTGCGTTGCTCGTCTCGCTGTTAACAACAATATATGCCTCGCGGTTTCTGCTGCGCACTGCCTTGAACACGCCTATTGCCGCGCCGATGCTGTCCATGTCGGAATTGAGATGTCCCATAACAATGACCTTGTCCGAATGGTCAACAAGCTCACGCAGCGCATGTGCAACCACTCTCGCCTTGACCTTGGTGCGCTTTTCAACCTCGCGGGTTTTTGCACCGAAAAATGTGAAGTTTGACAGGTCACGGATAACAACCTGGTCGCCGCCGCGTCCGAGTGCCATGTCAATCGCAAGACGCGCAAATCTGTCGTTTTCGGATATGTCCGCGCCCGCCTTTCCGACGCCTATGCTGAGTGTTACGGGAATTTTGTTTTCATGATTGATTTCCCTGACCTCGTCCAGCACCGAAAACTTGCTTTCAATAATTTTTGCAAAATTTTTATTGCTGAACATGACAATGAACTTGTCGCGTTCATAACGCCGCGAAACACCTCCGCCGAGAGCCACCCACGCATTTACCTTCTGCTCGATTTCACCAAGTAGAACTCCGTGGTTCGTGTCGGGCGTTTCCTTGAGAACCTCATCATAGTTATCAATGATGACAATGCATTCAACCGTCTTTTCTTCCTCACGCAGACGGGTCTCACGGACCTCTGCGGTTTTATCTATGAAATAAAGAACAATCAGTCCGCCGTTTTCCTTGCCGCCGGGCGCATTTCCCCACACCTCATAATGGCTGTCGCCGATTGTCAGGTTAATCCTTGCGTCCTCGCCCTCCTCGACAAATTTGCTTATCTGAAGCTCGGGAACAATCTCCCAGACAGCCATGCCGAAAAGCTCATCTCCGCCGACTGCCGCCTTGAAGCGCTCGTTATACCAGCTTATTTTCCCCGTTCTGTCTGTTATGACAAGCGGTGCCGGATAGTTCAGAAGCGACCCCCGGGCGTTTTTGTTCAGGCAGAAATCCAGCTGCTCAACATATCCGACAAACTCCGTTTCGCTTTTTTTGATGTGATATACCTCAAACGCAATCACACCGACCGCCATAACCACCACCAAAAGTGCCGCCGGACTGTGCTGTGCAATCAGCACTCCTGTCAGAAGCGCAAACATCACAGAATAAATTATGAGCCTCAGCATTCTGCGTCTTGTATTGAAAAAGCCCTTCGCATTGTTTTTTTCAGTTATCATATTTCTGTCACCTCCAAAAAGAGATCAGTCATGCCGCATTTCGCTGCCAAGCTTTCTGTAGTCATGCGTGCTGTCCAAAATTCCGATTATAACCAGCACATTCATTATTATCGAAAGTGCAAAGCTTGCCGCAAAAAACACAAAAACATAAATGAAAACTCTCAGTGCCGACGATTTCAGGTGTTTTGCCAGTTTGCTGTCAACAAACGAAAGTCCGCATAAAACAACAATGGTATACAGCACAAAAACAACATTCGCCAGCACAGACCACAAGGCTGTGTTCTCCTTCATGAACATAAGTGCAAGATAAACCAAAACCATAATACAGGTCATGCTTGCAGGTGCTTTGAGACACGAGAACGGCACTGTTTCAATTTCACAGAGCCTCGCTCTCTTAATCACAAATCCGCTCAGTCTTATGATTATATAGCCGATTAGCATTGAACTCACAATCACAATTGACGGAAAATACAGTCTCAGGGTATATTCAAAGGTGTCGGTCAGGGTCTTGACAAACTCGGACGGGTCAATTCCGCCCATCGACTCTGCCGGCAAAAGCCCCGAAACCGCATCCGCACTCTTTTTCAGCTGTTCCGTCATTTCAGCAAGCATTCCCGCAACGCCCTCGCCGCCGATGATTTTGTCAATCACAAGCAGCTCCGCAAGCCAGCCTGCGCACACCGCAAGACAAACCGCGAACAGCCCTGCAAAAAACGGTCTGCGTCTCCCGAGAAAATGTCCTGCCACAGCACCCGGTATGACCGACATGAGCATAACCGAAAACGGCGAAAGCAAGCTTCCTGTCGCAAGAGCCGAAACTCCGTATGCAGCTGCCATCGCAGTCAGTGTCACCCTGATTCCGTGCCTTGCCGCAAGACATGCCATCGGAACGCCGCAGGCAAAAACTCCGACAACCGAAAACAGCGGCATATACCACGACAAAACTATCAAAACGGCAGTGAGTGCCGCCATCATCGCTCCTTCACGGAGCGCTCTTGATTCTTCTCTTTTCATATGTCACGCAGCCTCTCACGCAATTCACTCATATCACCGTAGTTCTTTTCAATGCTTTGCTGCTCATCAATCGCACGGTCAAGCTTTGCCTTCATAAAATCCGTAATCTCATCAAACCCGATTCCGAGTCTGCGGCACAGAACATAGGTCAGATTTATCACATTCGCAGCGTCATCTGCAATTCTGATGTTTGTCTCGCTGTCCGCCTCTGCGCCTATATCGCAAAACAGCTCCGACACGCTCTTTAAAAGCTCGCATTTGAGCCGTTCGACCGTCCTTATATTATTTGCAATCTTAATATCCTTCACGAATATATCCACAGCCTTTCCCGTCACGCGGACGAAGCCTTGCGGCGTTTCAAGCCTGCGGTGTTCTGCCTTAAATGCGCATTCTGCCGCAGACGATAATATTCTGTTTACCATTATATCAAATATCCGTGCTTTTTTCAACAGTTTCTCAATAAAAAATTGCACAGAAAATCACATATTTTTCCCTTTTGCTCTGTTTTTCCCTTTATGCCGCCGATTTCACGAACATATAAACAAAAAATCCGCTTTTCAAAAAGCGGATTTTTTATTCATTATTTTATCTCACCAGCAGACTTTCGCCCGTCATTTCGGACGGTTTTTCAAGTCCCATCAGGTCAAGCATTGTCGGCGCAAGGTCGGCAAGTCTGCCCGGCTTCAGTCCGAGTCCCTCTTCTGCGCCAAGCATAACAAGCGGAACAACGTTCGTTGTGTGTGCCGTGAACGGTCCCTTTGTGTCATAGTCAATCATCTGATCCGCATTTCCGTGGTCAGCAGTCACAAGCGCAACGCCGCCCATCTTTAAAATCGCGTCAATCGTTCTTCCGAGACACTCGTCAACCGTCTCAACAGCCTTGACCGCCGCGTCAAACACGCCCGTGTGTCCAACCATATCACAGTTTGCAAAGTTCAGAACAACAACATCATATTCTCCGCTTTCAATGCGTTTCACAACCTCGTCCGTAACCTCATATGCGCTCATTTCAGGCTGCAAATCATAGGTTGCAACCTTGGGAGAATTAATCAGTGCCCTGTCCTCGCCGTCATAAACCGCCTCAACGCCGCCGTTGAAGAAGAATGTTACATGAGCATATTTCTCTGTCTCCGCAATTCTGAGCTGTCTCAGCCCTTTTTTGCTGATATATTCGCCAAACGTGTTGACAAGCGTCTGCGGACGGAACGCAACGTGAACATTCGGCATTGACGCGTCATACTGCGTCATGCACACAAAGAATGTGCCGAAGAATTTCCTTTCAAAACCGCTGAAATCCTTGTCAACGATTGTTCTCGTTATCTCTCTTGCCCTGTCGGGTCTGAAATTGAAGAATATAACCGAATCGTTCTCCGAAACACGACCGAGTGCCTCCCCGTCCTCATCTGTTATGACTGTCGGCACAACAAACTCGTCCGTCACGCCGTCGTTATATGATTTTTTAACCGCATTGACCGCAGATGTGTCACGGTTTCCGCTGCCGAGAACAATTGCATTATATGCCTTTTCAACACGCTCCCAGCGGTTGTCTCTGTCCATTGCATAATATCTGCCCATGACCGACGCAATCTTGCCCGTTCCGATGCTGCGCATTTTCTCAACAAGCGCCTCAACATAGTCCGCACCCGATGAAGGCGGAACATCACGTCCGTCAAGGAAGCAATGAACAAACACCTTTTCAATGCCGTTTTTCTTTGCCAGCTCCAAAAGACCGTAGAGGTGCTTATTGTGGCTGTGAACTCCGCCGTCCGACAAAAGACCCATTATGTGCAGTGCGGAATCATTCTTTTTGCAGTTTTCAATTGCTGCACAAAGAGCCTCATTCTCAAAAAAGTCTCCGTCCTCAATTGACTTTGTGATTCTTGTCAGCTCCTGATACACAATTCTTCCGGCACCGATATTTGTGTGTCCGACCTCGGAATTTCCCATTTGTCCCTCGGGCAGACCGACGTCCATTCCCGACGCATGAACAATTGTGTTCGGGCATTCCGCAAGATATTTGTCCATATTCGGGGTTTTTGCCGCATATATGGCATTCCCTTCATGACGTTCGTTCACGCCGTAGCCGTCCATTATAATTAAAGCATATGGTTTCTTACTCATTTTCATCAGCCTTTCTTCACGTAATTTGCGCCCTGTCCGCAATCAGGCAGGGCGCACTTTTGTTTCATTGTTGATTATTTTCCTGCCGCCGCGCCGACAATGATTGAGAAGTCCTCAGCCTTGAGGCTTGCGCCGCCGATGAGTCCGCCGTCAATGTTCGGCTTGCTCAGAAGCTCGTCCGCATTCTTCGCGTTCATGCTGCCGCCATACTGGATTCTGATTTTCTCCGAAACCTCACTGCCGTAGAGACCCTTGATTGTCTCGCGGATAATTCCGCAAACCTCGTCAGCCTGCTCCGCAGTTGCGGTTTTGCCCGTTCCGATTGCCCAGACAGGCTCATATGCAATCACAGTCTTTGCAGCGTCCTCTGCACTGATTCCGAGAAACGCAATCTTTGTCTGACGGCGAACAGTGTCGTCTGTCACGCCCTGCTCGCGTTCTGTCAGGCTCTCACCGACACATACAATCGGAATGAGACCTGCCGCAAGAGCCGCAGCCGTGCGTGCATTCACGGTCTCGTCTGTTTCTCCGAAATACTGACGTCTCTCCGAATGTCCGATAATGACATATTTCACGCCGATTTCCGTGAGCATGTTTGCCGCAAGCTCACCTGTGTATGCGCCGCTCTCCTTGAAGTGAACATTCTGCGCACCGACAGCAATGTTGCTGTCCTTTGCAGCCTCAATAACCCCCGGAAGGCACACTGCCGTCGGGCATACAACAACGTCACACTCGGCATTTGCAACCTTTGCCTTGATTTCGCCGACCAAAGCTGCCGCCTCGCTCGGTGTTTTGTTCATTTTCCAGTTTCCGGCAATAATTTTCTTTCTCATTTTATCAAATCCTTTCACAATTATAAATGTAAATCACAAAATGAAAATCAGGCAGAAACCTGATTTTCATTAAAAAAAATCTTATTTGTCGCTGAGTGCAGCCACACCCGGAAGCTCCTTGCCCTCAAGGAATTCCAGAGATGCACCGCCTCCTGTTGAAATGTGGGTCATCTTGTCTCCGAGACCTGCCTGGTTCACAGCCGCAACACTGTCACCGCCGCCGATGACCGTTGTTGCGTCAATCTCTGCCAGAACCTGTGCAATTGCATTTGTTCCCTTTGCAAAATTAGGCATCTCAAAAACGCCCATAGGTCCGTTCCAGACAACGGTTTTTGCATCTCTGACCGCGTCGGAGAACAGCTTGATTGATTCCGGTCCGATGTCAAGTCCCTGCCAGCCCTTCTCAATTCCGCCTTCGCCGACAACCTTGCTCTCGGCATCGTTGTCAAAAGCCTTTGCAACAACCGTGTCAACAGGCAGAAGAAGCTTGTCGCCCGCCTTTGCCATCATGTCCTTTGCATAGTCGATATAATCTGTTTCAAGAAGAGAATCTCCAACCTCAAAGCCCTTTGCAGCCATGAATGTATATGCCATACCGCCGCCGATTATCAGCTTGTCAACCTTGTCAAGCAGATTGTCAATTACGCTGATTTTGCTTGAAACCTTGCTTCCGCCGAGAATTGCAACAAGCGGACGAACGGGATTGTTAACCGCATTGCCGAGGAACTTCAGCTCCTTGCCGACAAGATAGCCTGCAACCGACTCGCTGACAAATTCAGTCACACCAACGGTTGAGCAATGCGCACGGTGAGCCGTTCCGAAAGCGTCGTTCACGAATATATCCGCAAGAGACGCCAGCTCACGGCTGAACGCTTCCTCATTCTTGGTTTCTTCCTTTCTGTATCTTGTGTTCTCAAGAAGAACAACGTCTCCGTCATTCATTTTTTCAACAGCAGCCTTTGCATTGTCGCCCACAACGCAGTCATCTGCCGCAAACACAACGTCCTTTCCGAGAAGCTCGCTCAATCTCTTTGCCACGGGTGCCAGAGAAAGCTCGGGCTTCGGCTCGCCCTTCGGCTTGCCCATGTGTGAGCAGAGAATCACCTTTGCTCCGTCCGAAATCAGTTTTTTGATTGTCGGCAGCGCACCGAGTATTCTTGTTTCATCTGTGATTTTTCCGTCCTTAATCGGAACGTTGAAATCGCAGCGCACAAGAACTCTTTTGCCCTTCGGATTGATATCGTCAACAGTTTTCTTATTCATTTCTGAACCCTCCATAAAAAATATTCTCATTTGTTATTTATATTTTACTCCATTTAGGAAAAATTATCAAGTATTTTTTGTTAAAAAATTCGCAAACCTTTGATAAATTTATTGTAAAATTCGCACAGCCGAATTTCGCACGGTGTTTTCCTCAGCCTTATCAAGCATTTCATACAAATCCTCAACGCTCATTTTTCCGCTCACGGTCAGTCTGATGAACTTATCCAGCCCGTCAGATGTTCTGTTTGCAAGGCAATATTCACCGCCCTGCCAATCGTTCACCAGAATCTGCATTCTGTATCCCGCATATTTTGCCATTCTGAATGTACTCTCGCTGTATCCGCCGTACGGATATGCAAAGATAAAGCAATTCTTTCCGAGATTTTTCTCAACGAGATATTTTGAAAGCCTGAGTTCTGTCTGAAGCTCCGCAACCGTCAGCTGTGACATATTCCGGTGTGTATGCGAATGCGAGTATATGTCCACAAACCCGCTCTCCTGCATCTCTTTTGCCTGTTCCCATGTGAAATGCGGACGCGACACACGCCCGCTCTCGGGTGTCAGCCCGACAGTTGACGTGACAACAAAAATCGTTGCAGGAATCTTCAGCTCCTTCAGAATCGGAAATGCCGCCTCATAGTTGCTCAGATATCCGTCATCAAATGTGACCGCAATCGGCTTTTCAGGCAGTTCTGCGCCTCTGACAACGCAGTTATAATAATCCGAAACAAAAATCGGCGTATATCCGCGGCTGAGAAGTGCCTGCATATGCTCACGGAACAGCTCGGGGGAAATATTTTCGGCATCACCGCCGTCAGGGCCCGGTTCAACATTGTGATACATAAGCACAGGCACAATCACATCTTCGCTGCCGTCGGCAAAATAAACTCCCATATTCAAAAACACAAGCAAAACCGTCAGAATAACGGCAGCCGTCCTCACTCTCCGAGTCATGGTTTTCTCCTTTCGCGTGTCAGTCAAGCAGCTTTGAAATGCTGCCGATGAATTCCTCATTGCTGTTTGTTCTGATTAATCTGTTTATGATGTTTTCGGTCACGTCTGCAGCACTCTGATTGCTGAATGCCTTGCGTATTCTCCAAACCGCCTCCAGCTCACGCTGAGTCATCAGAAGCTCTTCCTTCCGTGTTCCCGACTTTGCAATGTCAATTGCGGGGAATATTCTCTTTTCCTGAAGCTTTCTGTCAAGATGAACCTCCATATTGCCCGTTCCCTTAAACTCCTCAAAAATGACATCGTCCATTCGGCTTCCCGTCTCAATCAGTGCCGTTGCAAGGATTGTCAGGCTTCCGCCCTCCTCAATGTTTCTCGCCGCTCCGAAAAATCTTTTCGGTTTATACAGCGCACCCGGGTCAAGACCGCCCGAGAGCGTTCTGCCCGATGGTGAAACAGTCAGGTTATATGCTCTTGCAAGCCTTGTCAGGCTGTCAAGCAGAATCACAACGTCCTTTTTGTGTTCAACAAGTCTTTTTGCGCGTTCAAGGACAATCTCGGCAACCTTTGCATGATTCGCCGGTTCCTCGTCAAACGTTGAAAACACAACATCACCCTTTATGCTTCTCTGCATATCGGTGACTTCCTCGGGGCGTTCGTCAATGAGCAGAACAATCAGGTGAACATCGGGATTGTTTTCTGTTATGCTGTTTGCAATGCTTTTGAGAAGCGTTGTTTTTCCTGCTTTCGGAGGTGCAACGATAATTCCGCGCTGTCCCTTTCCGATTGGTGCAATGAGGTCAATCATGCGCATTGCAAAATCATTTTTTCCGCGTTCAAGACGCAGTCTTTCCGTCGGATATATCGGGGTCAGATCATCAAACGGCTTTCTGTGAATTGACACATCAACCTTGTCTCCGTTGACCGTCTGAACATAGAGAAGTGCCTGATACCTTTCCCCCTCATGCTGCATTCTGGTGTTTCCGACAATATAATCGCCTGTTTTGAGATTAAACCTGCGGATTTGCTGAGACGAAACATAAACATCGTCGTTTCCCGACTGGTAGTTATTGCAGCGGAGAAACCCGAATCCGTCCGCCAGAACCTCCAGCACACCGCTCATCAGATTCGTGCGTCTCACAGGGTCGGAATATACAATTCCGCCGTCACCATCGGCAGTGCCGCTGTTCGGCATCTCCGCCTTTTTCTGCACTTCATCGGACGCAGTCCGTTCCGCAGACTGAATGTGCGCGGTGCGCGGCTGTTTGTGTTCGGTCTTTTTTCCGCCGTCCTCATGCGTCTCCGCCTTTTTCTGTACTTCATCGGACGCAGTCCTTTCCGCAGACTGAATGTGCGCAGCGCGCGGCTGTTTGTGTTCGTTCTTTTTTCCGCCGTCCTCATGTGTCTCCGCCTTTTCAATCAGATCAATCAGCTCGTCCTTTTTATATCTTGTGATGTTCTTTATGCCTTTTTCCTTTGCAAGGCTTTGAATATCCTTTATTTTCATCTTTTTAAGCTCAGCTTTTTCCATTAAATCCACCCATACCTTTCTTTTCCATGAGGTTCAGCAAAACGTTATTATTATACATTTCAGACGCAAATGCCGATTTTTCAATCTCAGCCGTGAGCTTGTCACCGTTTTTCAGCGGAACAAACAGCACTGCCGCCGCAAACACTGCATACAGAACGATAATTCCGGCAGCACCGCCGAGTGCCGCACCGCCAATACGGTTGAAATGCCTTATCACAGGCAGCTTTGCAACCGCTCCGAACACCCTCTCCGCAATGTGCAGAATCAGACGGCTTGCAATCAGAATCAATATAAACGCAATTATGTTAACAAGCAGCCCTGCAACAGAATGCGAAACACCGTCCGCTGCCGCGGATAAGCCCGAATCAAAATATTTTGCCAGTCCTCCCAAAGCCGTCTCAGCACCCTCCGAAATGCCCTTTGACACATAGTTTTTGTTCACCGCCTCGGCGAGCATATCAGGCAGCTTCGTCCCCATCAGAAACTCCGACAGCTTAGGATAAAGCAAAAAAGACGCAATCACCGAGACAACATATGCCGCCACCTTAATCAGCGAGCGCATGAGTCCCGCCCTGTATCCGAATGCCGCAAAAGCCGCAACCGCCGCAATTACACAAATATCCGCAATCATTTCAATTCCTCCGTTCATAGGCGCACATGAGCTGAACATAATATGGTTTAGGCAAATCTTGTTCGGCTCCCGTGCGTCTGAAATTTCATTATTTCACCTTCAGCAGCTCTGCGCCGCCTCCTCCGATTGTTATAAAACGTTTTCTTCCCGCAAAAATTGCGATTTCCTGCACATCATGCGAAACCTCTGTTTTTCCCTTGACCTTGCCTTCGGGAGTCAGTCTGACAACGCCCTGCTGACCTGCCGCAAGAATGCACTCACCGCTGACCGCAAACGCGCCGAGCTTTTCACCCGAGCTGTAGTTTCCGCGGAGCGTTCCCTTTGACGAATAGCTCTCCAGAACGGTGTTTCCGAGACTGTCCTCAAACGCAAGCACCATGTTTCCCCTGTTTGAAATGTCATATTGAAGCAGCTGTCTTCCCTCAAAGCTGACCTCAAAAACCTTCTTTCCGTTTTTCTTGAATCCGCAAAGCGCACTGTCCGATATTGCGGTTATGTCTCCGCCGTCTCCGCATTCAAGCTTCATCACCAAGCCCTCCAGCTCCGCCGTGCACTTCGCCTCGCCTCCGTCCTTCATGTCGGGAATCAGAATTCTGCTGTAGACCTTATCGCGGTCGGTCATTATCTGTGACACCACAACGCCGTTATCGGGGAGCAGCTCCGCGTCTCCTATGTATCCCGTTCCGCTGTGCCACTTGAAAATTTCCCTGCCGCGCCTGTTATAAACCGTCAGCACTCCCTTGTAGCCCGCCTCGTCCGTCACTGCTGCTATATAACCATTCTTATTCAGCTTTGCCGATAATATTTCCTTTTCTGTCTTAATCTGAAATTCAAGCTTATCCCTGCGATAGACATTCACCGTTCTTCCGCTTATGTCCGCAAGCATTATATATTTATTTTTGACCTCAACAACAGGCGAGGTTGCGGCGCAGGATATGCTCCACGCCTCACGTCCTCTGCTGTCAACAGCCGTGATTCCTTCATTGTTGACAAGCAGAAGCTCCCGTCCGTATACCGCAGTCCTGTTTTCGGTTCCCGTCCGAAACCTGAGCTTTGACGTTTCCGATTCGGTGAAAAACCTATATACGTTCGGATTTGACAAAAAAGCCGCTGCGGCAACCGCAAAGAAAATCAGCACATATATAACTCTCTTTTTGTTAAACCATGATTTCATATTTTGTCCTCCCTCCGAAATTCAAGCTCCTCGGGTTCGTAGAACACCTTTTTCAGGAACAGTCCCTCGGGCGGAGCAGTCATTCCCGCCCGTCTGCGGTCGCGGCCTTCAATGATCGACGGAATGTCGCCGCTCCTGATTTTTCCCGTGCCGACCGCAGCCAGCGTACCCGTGATTATTCTCACCATATTATAGAGAAAAGCGTCCGCCTCAACCTCAATTTCAAGCTGTCCGTTCATGCCGCAGCTCTCTCTGACACAGCACGCGCGGACTGTCCTGACAGTTGTTTTCTGCGAACCGCCCGCAGCCATGAACGCCGAAAAGTCATGCCTGCCCCAAAAATGCTGCGCAGCCTGCTTCATGGCATCAATATCAAGCTCATACGGAACATGCCAGCTATACCGCGAAACAAACGGATTCGGCTGCTTTGTATTCAGGATTTTGTATACATACCGCTTTCCTTTTGACGAAAATCTCGCGCTGAAGCCGTCGCTGACAACTCTTGCCTCGCATGCCGCAATATCGTCATCCCTGAGCTGTGCATTTATGGCATATGGAAGTCTCTCGGGAGGAATCCCCGTGCTGCTTTTGAAATTAAAAACATATTCAAGGGCATGAACCCCTGCATCGGTGCGGCTGCAACCGCAAACCGAAATTTTCTCGCCCGTCAGACCGCTCAGAACCTCCTCAATCCGCTCCTGAACGGTTATTCCGTTTTTCTGAATCTGCCAGCCGTGGTATCGGCTGCCGTCATACATAATTCTGACCGCTATATTTTTCATATATTATGCAAACCGCCTCTACCTCAGAAAATAATTTGAAACAAAAACCAGTGCCGCAAGCAAAGCAACCGCCGCCCAGCCGCCTGCGTCAACACGGCTCATTTTCAGCTCATGCAGACGAGTGCGCCCCTCACCGCCCCGATAGCACCTGCACTCCATCGCAACCGCAAGGTCATCGGCACGTCTGAACGCACTTATGAAAAGCGGTATCAGAATCGGAATCATTGCCTTTGCGCGTCTCATTATGTTTCCGCTTTCAAAATCCGCACCGCGCGCCGTCTGTGCTTTGATTATTTTGTCGGTTTCCTCAAGAAGCGTCGGCACAAACCTGAGAGCAATCGTCATCATCATTGCAAGCTCATGCGCCGGAACACCGATTTTTTTCAGCGGTGTCAGCAAATATTCCAAGCCGTCCGTCAGCGCAATCGGTGATGTGGTGAGCGTCAGAAGAGAGGTTCCGAAAACAAGAAAAAACAAACGCAGAACCATGAAAACCGCAAGTCTCACACCCTCCTCGGTTACCGTCAGAAAATGCCATCTCCAAATCACCCTTCCTCCTGTCAGAAACAGATTGAAAAGTGCCGTGATAACCACAAAAAGCATAATCGGCTTGAGTCCCTTCAGCACGAACTTCACCGGTATTTTTGACGAAAAGACGCAAAGAGCCGTGAATGCCGCAAGAAACAAATATCCGACAAAGTCCTTTATGCAAAATATTATAGCAATGTATGCAATCATGCAAAGAATTTTCGTTCTCGGGTCAAGCCGATGCACAAAAGAATTTCCGGGAAAATACTGCCCGAGCGTAATATCCTTTAACAAATCATCATCTCATTTCATATCCCGAACAGACGGGTTTTTCAATATTTTTTCAAGCTCTGCGCGCGCCGCATCAACCGTATAGATTCCGTCGCTTATCGGAATCCCCCTCTCGCGAAGCCTTGCGCACACATCTGTTATCTGAGGAACCGAAAGTCCGATTTTCTTCAGCTCCTCCGCTCTTTTGAATATCTCCGAGGGTTTTCCCTGCATTGCCGCTTTTCCGTGATTCATAACAACAATTCGGTCTGCCATGTTTGCAATATCCTCCATGCTATGCGAGACAAACAGCACCGTAATTCCCATTCTCCTGTGCAAATCGCGGATTCTGCTCAGAATTTCCTCTCTGCCGGCAGGGTCAAGACCCGCTGTCGGCTCGTCCAGAATCAGAAGTGTCGGCTCCATTGCAACAATCCCCGCAATCGCCGCACGTCTTTTCTGACCTCCCGAAAGCTCAAACGGAGATTTTTCAAGCAGCTCACGCTTCAGCCCGACAAGATCCGCCGCAAACTCAACACGCCGTGCAATCTCATCATGAGAAAGTCCCATATTTAAAGGACCGAACGCAATATCACGAAAAACCGTTTCTTCAAAAAGCTGATATTCGGGATATTGCATGACCAAGCCTGTTTTAAATCTCATGCTCCGCATGTCACATTCCTTGGAATGCAGAATCTCCCCGTCAATCTCAATTGTGCCGAGTGTCGGCTTTATGATTCCGGCAATCATCTGAATCAGCGTCGATTTTCCCGAACCGGTGTGACCCATCAACCCGATAAACTCGCCGCTGTTCAAGGTCAGGCTGACATCGTCAACCGCCTTCTTTTCAAACGGACCGCCGCTCATATACACATATGAAACATTGCTAAGCTTTATCATCCGCAGTGCCTCCCTTGCCCTCAATTGCCGCAGAAAGTGCCTCAACGCACTCGTCAACCGTCAGAACATCATCGCGGAGTCCCGGAAAGCTCTTTTTCAGGCTGTGCATAAGCTCTGTAGTCTGCGGCACGTCAAGCCCGATTTTCTTAATCTCCTCAACACGCGAAAACACCTCGCGCGGAGTCCCGTCCATCATCACTCTGCCGTGATTCATAACAACAACGCGCCCTGCCTGCGCCGCCTCTTCCATATAGTGCGTTATCATGACAACCGTCATGCCGCCTTCACGGTTAAGCCTTTTCACGGTTTCCATAATTTCGCGTCTTCCCGACGGGTCAAGCATTGCCGTTGCCTCGTCCATAACAAGCACGCACGGTCTCATTGCAAGAACCCCCGCAATCGCAATTCTCTGTTTCTGACCTCCGCTCAGCATATGCGGTGCATGTCCCGCATATTCGCTCATATTAACAGCACGCAGTGCTTCATCAACTCTTTCACGGATTTCCTTCTGCGGCACGCCGAGATTTTCGGGAGCAAATGCCACATCTTCCTCAACAATCGTTGCAACAAGCTGATTGTCGGGATTCTGAAAAACCATTCCGACCCTGCGCCGAATGTCATAGAGCAGGTTCTCGTCCGAGGTGTCCAGCCCGTCAACCGTGACGCTGCCCTCCGTCGGAACAAGTATGGAATTGAGGTGCTTGGCAAAGGTGGATTTTCCTGAGCCGTTGTGTCCCAGAACCGCAACAAACTCGCCCTTTTTCACTGTGAGATTCACTCCGTGCAGAACCTCCGTGCCGTCTTCCTCGCCCTCGCTGTATACAAATTTCAGGTTTTTGGTTTCAATTATAGTATTCTTGGTCTCTGTGTTCAATTTATCCCACCTGACTTCTCCAGCGTCCCGAATAGCCGCACGGCAGAACCAAGCCGCCGTTTGTGATCGGCAGACCGATTTCATCGACCTCCGACTCGCCGCCGAAACGCTTTTTTATGGTTAGCTTGTATATATTTTCAAGAACTCCGCCCGAAAGTCCCGTTGTGTATGAGTTTATGAGGAAAAACAGGGGATTATCCGAAAGCACGTTCATGCAAAGTTCAACCAGTCCGAACAGCTCGTCCTCAATTTTCCAGACCTCACCCGAGGGACCTCTGCCGTATGACGGAGGGTCCATAATCACCGCGTCATATTTCCGTCCGCGCCGTATTTCGCGTTCGGTGAATTTCTTGACATCATCGACAATATAACGTATCGGGTTTTTGTCAAGCCCCGAAAGCTGTGCATTTTCCTTTGCCCAGCCAACCATTCCGCGCGATGCGTCAACATGGCACACGGACGCGCCTGCCGCCGATGCCGCCATTGTTGCACCGCCCGTATACGCAAAAAGATTCAGCACGCTGACATTCTCTCTTCCCGAGTTTCTTATTATATCCGAAAACCAGTCCCAGTTTGCCGCCTGTTCGGGGAAAAGCCCTGTGTGCTTGAAGCCCATCATCTTAATTCCGAACCTCAGCTTTCCATAGCTGACAGTCCAGCTCTCAGGCAGACCTCCGCGGCTTCTCCAGCTTCCGCCGCCGCTGCTGCTGCGCAGATAGTGTGCGTCCGCACGCCACTTCATCGGGTTTTCCTCACCCTCCCAGACAATCTGCGGATCGGGTCGGCGGAGAATAATCTTCCCCCACCGTTCAAGCTTTTCGCCGCGGCTTGCGTCAATCAGTTCATAGTCCTTCCATTTATCAGATAAAAACATAACATTCCTCATTCTCTGCAATTTATTCTATTCTATCATTTTTTTCATGTTTAGTCAAGTTAAGGGTATACAAAAATAAAATTATATGCTAAAATAAAATATATACTCGTCACAAGGAGAGCTGAAAACAAATGAATTTTAAGAATTTAAAGAGCTATATCGGAATTTTTCTGCTTGCCTCGGCAATCATTGCCGTATATAAGCTTTTTGACAACATACCGTACATCTTTTCCGCATTCGGCGCACTGTGCAAGCTTCTGACGCCGTTTTTCATCAGCTTTGCAATTGCATATCTGCTTTATCCGCTGTGCCGCAGGGCTGAGGTGCTCATGGAGCGTTCACGGAAAGCCTCAGTCCGCAAAAACCGCCGCGGGCTTGCGGTTGCCGCGGTATATCTGACCGCGCTTCTGGTTCTTGTCATTATTTTTTCGTTCATCGTGCCGATTGCCGCAAAAAACATCTCGGACTTTGCGGTTTATCTCCCCGTACTCACGCAAAAAATATTCAAGGCTGTTCAGGATTTCGACTTCTACGGTCTGAATTTTGATTTGCTGATTGAAAACGTATCACCCGAAAAAATAATTTCATCATTTGAGCTTAACAATATAAACAAATACGCCGAAGGCGTTATGGGCATTTCAAATATGTTCCTGAACATATTCATGGGAATCATCATCTCGGTCTATATCCTGCTCGACAGACATAACCTGAAGGGCATTGCCGTCCGTGTGATGAAACTTTTTCTTGCGCCTGCGGTTTTTGAAAACATCAGGAAATATGTCAAAATCATAAATTCCTTTGTATATCAGTATATCGTCTGCCAGCTTGCCGATGCACTGATAATCTTTGCACTGTCACTGATTGTTCTGCTGATTATGCGCGTTCCCTACGCGCCTGTGTTTGCCGCGCTGACGGGACTTTTCAACCTCATTCCGTATTTCGGAGCAATCACGGCAGGCATCGTGACCGTTGTGACAACAATTTTCACCGCTTCCATCGGCAAGGCTCTTGCGGTTGCCGCAGCCGTTCTCATTCTCCAGCAGATTGACGGAAACATCATCAATCCCGCCCTTGTCAAGGACAGGCTTTCGGTGAAGCCGTTCTGGGTTATTCTCGGAATCCTTCTCGGAGGTGCGTTTTTCGGGATTCTCGGAATCTTCTTTGCCGCACCGATTATGGCTTTCCTCAAAATCCTCATCAATGATTTTCTGACCGCAAAGGAAGCAAAAAAATCCGCAAGCTGTTCCGGCGGACAGACGCACGAAAATTGACCCCGATATACCCGAAAACAACGTCCGAAACCGCAAAAGCCGCGCACCGTTTTCAAATAAAACGGTGCGCGGCTTTTCAATCATTCAGGTCTTTTGTTCGGCTCTTTTAAAAAGCCGTCAAGCTTAGCCGTCATTTCTTCAACATACTTTTTCAGCATTAAATACCTTTTCCCGTCGGGTCTGACAACAACCGCACTGCGCTCGTCATAGTCATAATACACAGCCGTCTTTTCGCTGCCGTCATTCATCTTGAACGCTATTCGGCACAGCTCCGCGCCTTGAGCTCCGTCCTTTGCGGTGTCCGTCACGGTCA
Source organism: uncultured Clostridia bacterium (assembly GCA_934463175.1). Taxonomy (GTDB): domain Bacteria; phylum Bacillota; class Clostridia; order Monoglobales; family Monoglobaceae; genus CAKSIW01. The sequence goes on from CAKSIW010000007.1 coordinate 55,247, forward strand.
GTCCGATTATCGCCTGATACATTCCCTTAAATGCGTCCTCTTCTGCGGATTTTCCGTCAACGGCGCAGACATATTTCTCATTGTCGCCGCTTCCTTCCTTGCGGACAGTCAGCTTATGAGTCTTTCCGCCATATGACACCGTGATTTCCGAAACGCTGTCAATGCTGTATATG
>CAKSIW010000008.1 GCA_934463175.1 uncultured Clostridia bacterium
ACCGTATCTCGGCGGTGTTGCGGCAATTGCGGTGAACAAGTCAAAGGTGAAGGAGCCGATAACAAAATATGACGATTTGTTCAAAACGGAATTTGCAAACCGTGAGGTTATGCTTGACGATTTCAGAGCAATTATCGGTGTCACTGCACGGAGTCTCGGCTACAGCATGAGCACATCAGACAAGGCGCAGCTTGATGAAATACGGACAAAGCTGCTGACCCTCAAGCCGAACGTAAAGCTTTATGATTCGGACAGCCCCAAGTCGGCACTCATTCAGGGCGACTGCGATCTCGGTGTTATGTGGGCGGCGGAAATTGCGCTTGCAATGGAGGACAACAAGGACATTGAGGTTGTATATCCTGAGGAGGGTGCATATCTGTTCCTTGATAACTGGGCAATTCCGAAGGGTGCGAAAAATGTTGATGCGGCAATGAAGTTCATTGATTTTATGCTTGACGCCGGGAACATGGCAAGCGTTCTTGATGAGTTCCCGTATATGTGCCCGAACACTGCGGCAGTTGAGCTGGCAGGTGAGACATATTCGGCAAATCCTGCGAAAAATCCCCCTGCCGACGCGATTGCAAAGGGTGAATATATAAAGAATCTTGACACAGACACACTTTCGGTATATGACAAGATGTGGACGGAACTGAAAAAATAACGTGAGGTGCATTGACATGGATATAAAGAAGATGTTTATTGACGGCGAATGGGTTGAAAGCATAAGCAAAAAGACGAGAAACAGCATTAACCCGACCGACGGCAGTGTTCTTGCGGTGATTGCGGAGGGCGGCGCGGAGGACGCAAAACGCGCTGTTGCCGCCGCAAAAAAGTCCTTTTATGAAACGCGCGAATGGCGCGATACCGACGCGCAGACAAGAAGTGACATGCTGCTGAAGATTGCCGATATGATTGAAAAGGAAAAGGCGGAATTTGCAAGAATTGATACACTTGACCACGGAAAGCCGCTGCGTGAGGCGGAATGTGATGTTGATGACGCAATTCACTGCTTCAGATATTATGCAGGACTGATAAAGCTGCCATATGGCGGAGTGTATGATGTGAATGAGGGCTTCGGCAAAATGCATTCATATACGGTGTATGAGCCTGTCGGAGTCTGCGCACAGATCACGCCTTGGAACTATCCCTTGCTGATGGGGGTGTGGAAGCTTGCACCTGCGATGGCGGCAGGAAACAGCATTGTTTTCAAGCCGAGTTCAAACTGTGTTCTGTCATGCGTGAAGCTTTTTGAGATTTTTGAAAAGGCAGGAATGCCGAAGGGCAGCGTGAACCTTGTGCTGGGTGCAGGCGGAACGATGGGAAACGAGCTTGCGGAGAATGCCGATGTTGACATGATAACCTTCACGGGGTCAACAGAGGTCGGACAGAGCATTATGCGTGCCGCGGCGGGAAACGTCAAAAAGGTCGGGCTGGAGCTTGGCGGAAAGTCGCCGAATGTCATATTCGCGGACGCCGATTTGGAGGGTGCTGTCGAATGGGCAATGATTGGTGTTTTTCTCAATCAGGGTGAAATTTGCTCGGCAGGCTCAAGAATTATAATTGAAAAGAGCATAAAGGACAAGTTTGTGAAGCGTTTGTGCGAAAGAGCAAATGCAATCACAATCGGAAATCCGCTGGATAATCCCGACATGGGACCGCTTGTGTCCGAGAGTCACATGAACAATGTGCTTGAATATATCAGGAAGGGTGTTGCAGAGGGCGCACGGCTTATGTGCGGCGGCGAAAGATACACCGAGGGTGAGTGCGCAAAGGGATTTTTTGTGAGACCGACGGTGTTTGATAATTGCACCGATGATATGACAATAGTCAAGGAAGAAATTTTCGGTCCCGTTGTGACTGTGCAGACATTTGAGACGGAGCAGCAGGCAATTGACATGGCAAACAACACGGAATATGGGCTTGCAGGTGCGGTGTTCACCTCGGACGGTGCGAGAGCACTCAGGGTCATCAAGGAAATCCGCGCCGGAATAACATGGATAAACTGCTATAATCCGTGCTTCAATGAAGCACCGTGGGGCGGTTACAAAAAGTCGGGCATAGGACGTGAGCTTGGAATCCACGGTCTGGAGGAATACCGCGAGGCAAAGCAGATAAACATAAATCTGAATCCCGGTGTTGTCGGCTGGTATGAGCATTGATAAAAATGACTGAGAAGGAGAGATAAAAATGAGTTACGAACAGGTATCAAAGGATCTTGACAAGGTAATCGGATATATAAAGTCTGACGAGCTGTCAGACAAGGAAAAGGAAACAATGACAAAGGAGACGATTGAATATTTTGATAATTATGTGTCTCCGGGCTGGCTGAAATACAGAAAATCGGTTTCAACAAACAGTGCTACGCTTGAATGGAAGGATCATGACAGTATATGCGAGGGGCTTTACGGTGAGGAGTTCATCGACTGTCTCGGCGGCTTCGGAATCTACACCTGCGGTCACAGAAACCCCGAAATCATGGAGGTTGTGAAGGCACAGCTTGAACATCAGGCACTGCATTCACAGGAGCTTCTCGACCCGCTGCGCGGATATCTCGCAAAGGCAATGGCGGACATAACGCCGGGAAAGCTTGACAAATGCTTTTTCACAAACGGCGGTGCTGAGGCGGTTGAGATGGCGTTGAAGCTTGCAAGGATTGCCACGGGCGGAAGATGGTATATTTCAACCGTGGGCGCATTTCACGGCAAGTCAATGGGCGCAATTTCAATGGGCGGCAAAAACACATACCGTGTGCCGTATACTCCGATGATACAGCAGGTTCAGCACGTTGAATACGGAAACGCGGAGGACGCCGAGAAGGCAATAAAGAATCTTATTGCGGTTGGAGAAAAGGTTGCGGCAATGATTGTTGAGCCGATACAGGGCGAGGCAGGCGTCATTGTTCCGCCCGAGGGCTATCTGAAAAAGCTCAGGGAAACCTGCGACAAATACGGAGTTGCTCTCATATTCGATGAAATTCAGTGCGGTATGGGAAGAACAGGCACAATGTGGAGATGTGAGGCTGAGGGCGTGACACCCGACATCATGACGTTCGGAAAGGCGTTCGGCGGCGGCATAATGCCGATTACGGGTATCATATGCACATCTGACATGTGGGTTGACGAGCTGGTTGACAATCCGTGGCTTCTCGGGTCTCCGACCTTTGGCGGAAATCCCGTGTGTTGCAGTGCGGCTCTTGCAACAATAAAGTATATGATTGACCATGACATACCCGGACAGTGCCGTGACAAGGGCGTTATTCTGAAGGCGGGGCTTGAAAAGCTCAAGGCGAAATACCCCGAAATCATTGACGATGTACGCGGTGTGGGTCTCATGCTGGCGGTTGAGTTTTGCAGCGGCAAGGAAGGCTACAGTGTTGCAAAGGGACTGTTTGCACGCGGTGTTATGACGGCAGGAACTCTGGTGAATGCAAAGTGTATCCGTTTTGAACCGCCGGCGGTTATAACAGAGGAACAGATTTCACAGGTTCTTGAAAGAATGGACGCGGCACTTGCCGACACAAAGGCGGAGTTTGGTGTTTAATTATGAAAGAGTTTAAAATTGTACCGAAAATTGTCTCGCTTGACACTCCTGCCGAGCTTGCGGAAAAGTATGTCATAGGGCATGAGGATTTGGTCATATGCGGCGAGACGGTGTGGAACAGATATTTTGACAGCTGTGCGGCGGGACAGGTGGTTTTTGTCCGCCGCTACGGCAGCGGAGAACCGACCGATGAGATGGTGAAGAAAATCTGCACCGATATAAAGCTCAAATTCAGACGCGTGATTGCAATAGGCGGAGGAACGGTTATTGATATTGCAAAGCTGTTTGCGCTTGATGTGTCAGACCGACTTGATATATTGCTTGATGACCTGTTTGACGGAAAATGCGCGGCAAGGCGTGACAAGGAGCTGATTATTGTTCCGACAACCTGCGGAACGGGCAGTGAGGTTACGAATATTTCAATTCTTGAATTTAAAGCGCGCGGAACCAAACTGGGTCTTGCGGCTGACGCACTTTATGCAGACGAGGCTGTTCTGCTGCCGCGGCTGCTTGAGGATATGCCGCCGAAGGTGTTTGCGGCAAGCTCAATCGACGCGCTTGTGCACTCAATTGAAAGCTATCTTTCGCCAAAGGCAACAGAAATATCGGCGATGTTTTCCGAAAAGGCAATGAAAAGCATTTTGTATGGCTACAGAAAGCTTGCAGAGGGTGAAAAGACCGATTTCGGTCAGTTTCTGCGTGCTTCGGCATATGCCGGAATTGCTTTCGGAAATGCAGGGTGTGCCGCGGTGCACGCACTCAGCTATCCTCTGGGAGCGGTGTTTCATGTGCCGCACGGTGAGGCAAACTATGCCATGCTGACGGGCGTTCTGAAGGCATATGAGAAATCGGATTCAGGAGAAGGGCTGATGAGACTGAAAAAAATCATAGCGGAAATTCTGGATTGTCCGACAGAGAATGCCTTAGATGAGCTTGAGGAATTGCTTGACAATGCGGTTCTGAAAAAAAAGGCATTGCATGAATACGGAATGTGCGGTGACCGTGCCGCGGAGTTTGCAGAGTCGGTGCTGAAAAATCAGCAAAGGCTGCTTTCAAACAACTATGCAGAGCTGAGCCGCGAACGGATTGAAAAGATATACAGGGACTTGATGTAACAATTTTAAATGGAGGAGAAAATTATGTCAGAGCTGAGATATGCGCTGCCGAAAATTGTGACCGGCACACTGCCGGGACCTAAGGCGGCGGAAATTATAAAAAGACGCGGTGCGGCAATTCCGAACGGAATACGCTGCGGATATCCGATTGCCGCGAAACGCGGTGAGGGCGCAATGCTTGAGGACGCGGACGGGAATATATTTCTTGACTGGGTCGGCGGTGTCGGAGTTTTGAATGTCGGCTATTCACAGCCGGAAATGATTGAAAAGGTGAAGGAGCAGTCTGAAAAGTTCTTTCATGTTATGATGAACATTGAAACACATGAGGGATATATTGCACTGGCGGAAAAAATGAACAGCATTGTTCCCGTGCGCGGAGAAAAGAAAAAGACAATGTTTGCCAATTCGGGTGCGGAGGCTGATGAAAATGCTGTGAAGATTGCAAAGCAGTTCACGGGCAGACCGAATATCATTGTTTTCTCGGGCGCATTTCACGGACGAACTGCAATGACAATGGCGATGACATCGAAAAAGGCATATGCATACGGCATGGGACCGTTCCCCGACGGTGTATACCGTGCGGAGTTTCCGTATCTCTACCGCAAGCCGAAGGGATATGATGAAGGCGAGGCAATTGACTATTACATAAAGCGTCTGGAGGCGGTCTTTGAGGAGGCGTCACCTGCGGAATATGTTGCGGCAATTGTTGTTGAGCCTGTTCAGGGTGAGGGCGGATTTGTGCCTGCACCGATTGAGTGGGTGAAGGCTGTTCGGAAAATATGTGATGAGCATGGTATTCTGCTTGTTGCAGATGAGGTTCAGAGCGGATTTGCAAGGTCGGGAAAAATGTTTGTTTCCGACTATTGGAAGGAGGCAGGGTGTGAGCCTGACATCATGACTGCCGCAAAGTCAATTGCAGGCGGAATACCTTTGTCGGCTGTGACTGCCCGAAGTGAAATCATGGATTCATGCCGTGCCGGAACAATCGGCGGCACATATTGCGGAAATCCGCTTGCCTGTGCGTCGGCACTGAAGGTGATTGAGATAATTGAGAGAGAAAAGCTTGCGGAGCGTGCGGCTGAAATCGGAGACAAGCTGCGTGCATTCTACAAAACTCTTGAAAAATACGGTGTCATCGGCGATGTACGCGGAATCGGTGCAATGGTCGGTCTGGAGCTTGTACGCGACACGGAGACAAAAGAGCCGTATCCCGAGCTTGTGGCAAAAACAATTCAAAATGCAGTGAAGCGCGGATTGATTATTGAAAATGCCGGAACATTCGGGAATGTAATCAGGTTTTTGTGTCCGCTGGTCGTTACAGATAAACAGCTGGAGGCAGGCTTTAAAATATTTGAAGAAGCACTTTGCGAAGCACTTGATGATCTGAAAAAATAGTTTTTGAAAACGGGGAAGAGCGTGTGTGAAGACGGAGCGACAGAGTCATTCAGCTGCTGCTCCGAAAGTCACCGGGCTGCTTCCCTGTTATCAGCCTGAACGACTTATAGAAATCTGACGAGCTTGAAAAACCGCATTGCGCGGCAATTTCAAGCTTTTTTATGTTTGCGGTCTTGAGAAGATATATTGCCTTTTCAATTTTTTTGATTGTGATATTTAAATAAAAAAGCATTGTAAAATGTCGGGTTTTGCGTTATAATATCAGTGAATGATGAAACGGTATATTAAAAGAAAAAATGTGGTTGATTTGCAGGCAGGTTTCGGCAGCAATATGTGACGGTGTTCTGAAACCTGCTGAGGCAAACAGAACGAACAGGAGGAGAATATGGACTACAGAAGATTTGACAAGGTGATAGTTGCAAGGATTGATAAGGGAGAGGAAATACTCGAAAAAGTCAAGGAGATTGCATTAAAGGAAAGAATAAAGCTGGCAGGTATCAGTGCGTTGGGGGCGGTTAATGATTTTACGGTCGGCGTGTTCAAAACAGATGAAAAGAAATATTACTCCAATTCATTTCAGGGGAATTTTGAGATTACTTCATTGAGCGGAACAATAAACACAATGGATGATGAGTTTTATGCACATATTCATATGAGTGCGGGAAATGAAAACGGAGAGGTGTTCGGCGGTCATCTGAACAGAGCAGTGGTGAGTGCGACATGTGAAATGATAATTACCGTAATAGACGGCTTTGTTGACAGATGTTTTGATGAAGAAACCGGTCTGAATCTATTTAAGTTCAATTAAAAACAAAGAGAAAAATTGCGGTCGGGGCTTATGCTGCGATAAATCTGAATATGATTTTGAACAGAAACGAAAGCTCGGTCGTGAAAGAATTGCTGAATGAAAGAATAAGGAAATGCGCAGTGTATATACAAAGCAGCCCCGCAGGCATATTTGCGGGGCTGCTTAAATTTGCACGATCGGTCCTTGATTCGATATATCTTCAACTGAAACACAGCGGAAAGTTTGAATTTTGTACACAATGTGCGACCTTGGTTGAAAGCGGCATATATCTGTGATAAAATAGGTGTTGTTCGGGTTGCGCAGAGCATTAAAAACAAACCGAAAATTATCAGAAACGGAAAAGGGAGAGTGCGGAAGAATGCGAAAACGAATACTTGACTGCAAAACAGACAGCATTGAGCAATTCAGGAGGGCGGCAGAGCTGGCAAAGGAATTGGGTATGACGCATATGGTTGTGTCACACATTGAAAAGAGCATTTGGCAATGGAATCAGGACAGGAATGACCCATATCCGAATTGGGGAATGTATAACCCGTCGATATTCAAGGTGGTTGTGCCTGACGAATTAAGAAAATATTTGCCGCTTGACTATGCAGAACGAAATTTTGAAACAATTTCAAAACGTTCGGAAATTTTGAAAGAATATGGACTTGAAGCTGTTTTTGACGCAATGGAGCCTGCTTGGCTCTCCGAAGATGTATACAGAGATCACCCGTTGTGGCGTGGACCGAGATGTGACCAGCCAAGGCGCGCACGCAAGGCATATTATGCTCCTTGCACCGATAATCCGGAGGTTGAACAGTTGTATGCGGAGGCGGTATATAAGCTTTGCAAATCTGTGACGGTGAGCATGTTTAACATTATGACAAATGATTCCGGCGGCGGAATATGCTGGAGCGAGAGACTGTATCCGGGGGCAAACGGTCCGAGACAATGCAGGCATTTGAGTGTTGGCGACAGAGCGGTTCATTTTCTTGATATTGTCCAGGGAGCTGCCGCAAAGGCAGGAGTTGATGCAGAGGCTGGGTATGCACGGTATTTTACCGAAGCCGAAAAGATTGAAGTGATTTCAAAGCTGCATGACAATCAATTCTGCTGCGGCTTTACGAAGGACGGGTCGGTTGCAGGTAAAAGAGTCGGAATTCTGGGAGACCCGTGGAACCCAACCTATCCTGTGAAGGGAATTCCTTTGATTGTTCAGTTTGCGGCAGACATGCAGGCAACAATCGGAGACGACAAAAGCAACATTACTTATGTTATCCCCTCTGCGGACAGCGCAGAGCATACAGCATTTCTCAAAGAAAGTATGAGAACAATGAAAGGTTCAACATGCAGCCGCTATGAAACACTCAGAAAAACTGCGGTTTCGCTCATCGGAGAAAAGTGGGCAGATGCGTTGGTGGATATATGGGAGAATATACATATGACGCAGGATAAGCTTATACATCTGAACCAGGGCGGACATATGTTTATGCTTGGTACGGTGCATCAGAGATGGCTTACGAGACCGCTGGTTGCGTTCCCGTCGGAGCTTGCCGAGGACGAAAAGGCATATTATCGGAATTATCAGTTTCAGGCAGAAACGGAGAAAGAGGCCGATGATTTGCTTAATCTTCAGGCATCAAAGTGGCTCAGCGGAAATTCCGCATGGGGCTTGATTTATAAATCGACAGCGGCAGCTTTCAAACCGCTGAACGAGGCAATCCGCGGCACAAAAAAACTTCTGCAATGTGATATCGGAGAATATAAAGATGAATTGGAGGAATTGCTTCTTCGTCTGAGAATGTATTATTGCATAATAACAAATGCAAAGAATGTTGTTTGGTTTCAATCCATAATTGACCGAACGGATTATGAAACAGAGCCGAAGGATGTTTGTGATGTCAATGACGAGCAGGGTGATTTGAGACTTTATAAGATTTGGGAGATTGTGCGGGACGAGATTGACAATACCTACGAAATGATAGAAATTCTTGATTCTGCAAAGAAACCCGTGCTGGTTCTGACCGATTCTGAGGAAAATGAAGACATTATGACGCTGGGACCGGATATTAAAGGTGATTTGCTTAAAAAAATCAGAATAATGGAGGCTCATAAGGCTGATTTTAACAGACTTTACAGAACGGCGAATCTGTAGGAGAACTTAACATGACAGGAAATCTGCGGTCGGAACGGAGCTGCCGCGGCGGTTTTGCCCGACCGCAGTTTGAAACATATCGGGTGGAATTTTAAGAGGAGAGCGGAATATTATGGATACAAGTCAAGTTGACAAGAATTTTAAGACTGAAAACACAAAAACGGAAAGGTTTTCGTTTTACAATTATTCGGAGCTGACCGTTGAGGGGTTTCCGTTTATGAAGGAAAACGGCAATTTGAACCGATTGCCGGATACGCTGATTAATCAGCTCCCCGAACCGCTTATGAAGATTTCAAGGATAAGTACGGGCGGCGTTGTCAGATTCAGAACCGACAGCCGCCGCATTGCTGTTAGGTGCAAAAACAAAGATGTTTATTATTCGGCAATACGCGCAATTGCGGCAGGACTGGGCTTTGATTTGTACAGCGGAAAGAGGTTTATTTCAAATTACAGACCAAACACAGGTGCGGAGCATACTGATATGGAGGCTGAGGCACTCGGCGGCGGAATGCATGACTATTCGCTTTATATGCCGATTTATTCCGGAATTGAAGAACTGGAAATCGGCATATTGAAGGGGTGCAGAATGGAGAAACCGACTCCTCACAGGATTTCCGAGCCTATAGTTTTTTACGGGTCATCTGTGACACACGGAAGCTGTGCGTCAAGACCCGGAAGAACATATCCCGCCATTGTGACGAGAATGCTGGACGCGCATATGATAAATATGGGTTTTTCGGGGAATGCACTGGGAGAAACGGAGATTGCGGAGCTGATTGGAAAAACGGAGGCTTCGGCAATTGTGCTGGAATATGACCATAATGCTCAGACGGTGGAATATCTTGAGAAAACACACGGCAGATTTTTTGAAATAATACGCCGCTGTCACCCGCGGACACCTGTTGTCATGATGTCCAGACCTCATTTTAATGCTGAGTGGGAGGAAGATGCTGCGCTGCGCCGCAATGTTGTCAGAGAGACATATCTGAATGCACTGAAAAGCGGTGATAAGGCGGTCAGATTCATTGACGGCATGAGCATTTTCCCTGCGGAGACGGCAGCGGATTGTTCAATTGATTTAATACATCCGAACGACATCGGATTTGATATTATGGCAAAAAGAGTTCTGTGTGAGCTGGAGAGTTGTTCAGAGAGATGAAAACAAATCAAAAATCTTGATTTCGTGCAGCTCACGCACCAAAGTCTTTATGTTGGTTGCGTTGAACTTTTTGAGTATTCTTGAACCCATGGAACGAACGGTGCAGGCTTCGACAAAGCGTTCCTTTGCGATTTGATTATAGGTTTTTCCGTTATACAAATCCTTCAGCACCTCAAGCTCGCTTGAGGACAGTTTGATTATTTTGTCAAGCATATAGATCAGACTGCGGTGGGATATGGTCACCTCGCGTGATTTTGCATTAAACTTCAGTGCAATTTCGGGAGAAAGAGTGCTTTTGTTGTTATATACATTTTTAATTTTTGAAAACATTTCGTCAATTGTGCAGTTTTTGCAGATATAATCCGATGCGCCGTTTATGATTGAATCAAAAATATAGTCATCGTTTGAATAGCTTGTCAGCATAATTATTTTCGTTTGAGGCGACTTGTCAAGTATTTCGGGAATTATATCTATGCCTGCCGTTTCCGTTTCAAGCTGAACATCAAGAAGCAAAATGTCGGGCTTAAAGCTTTCAACCATGGCGGTGCATTTGGCGGCTGAGGTGCAGTAGCCCAGAAAATCAAATTCTTCCGAGTATTTAAATTGATTCTTAATGTTTATGCACAGATATTCAAAGTCATCACATATAGCAAGTCTTATTTTTTTCACAGATAATTCCTCCCTGAACGGTTTGTTATTTTGTGTCACGCAGATGTTCAAGCTTTATTATTTTCTTTGAGACAGGAAGTGCGATTTGAAATGCGGTATATTCGCCCTCCTTGCTTTTAACGCTGATACGTCCTTGGTATGATTTAATTATGTTTTCAACAAAATTGAGTCCGATGCCGCTGTTTTTAATTCGGGATTTGGTCGAGTAGAAGGGCTTAAAAATGTTTTTTAATGCCGACTTTTCAATGCCGCAGCCGTTATCGGTGATTGCAATGATATACATATTCCATTTGAAGGTGAGGTCAATTTGAATACTGTGCGGCTTATGATGGTCTGAGCCGAAGCTTTCAATGGAGTTGATCAGAATGTTGCGGAACACCTCAACAAAATCTGTGTTGTTGCCGAGAAAAATTGCTTTTGAAACGGTGAAATTTTTCAGGATTTTTATGTCGGAAGGGGGTTGCACCTGCTTTATGGCAGTATTAATGCATTCGGCAATGTCGATGAGGTGCAGTGAATCGGATTTTTGGAACTTGAGCTGATTCAGGGTTCTGTTCAGCGTTTCGAGCTGATCCTTCATCATCTGAAAGCCGTTGTCGGTGTATTCTTGTATTGAGTCAAGGTCGTTTGCCCGCAGTGCATTGCCTATCAGCTCAAATTGCTGCTGGGCTGCCCAAAAAATGTTTTTATACATATGCAGATTTATTCTCAGACTGCGGTTCAGAACCATAGAATTTTTCAAAAACTCATTATTTTTCCGTCTTTCGGAATAGAACAAATTAAACGGCTTGAAGAATACTATAATAAATATAAAAACAAACAAAACGGCAAATGTCCAGAGCGGGACTGCCGTGTAGCTGTTTATGTTTAATTCCTCTTTGGGAACGCCGATCGGTGTTGTGTTGCAGAACATTATGTCGCTGAACACTCCAAAGATAAATGTCATATAGAAAAACAGGTTTATTATGGTTATGAAAGCGCAATAGCACAAAATATACCGGCGTTCGGCGTCATAATCGGTTCTTAAAAAACGCTTGACAATCGGATAATACGGAAAGAGGGTATAGAAAACAATCAAACCGAGACAGAGAACAGTCCTTCCCTTTGCAAGAAGGCTGATCGCATATGTATATTTATAATCGGCTGTGTGTTGCAGCAGGTCAATTTTCAGAGCAACACCCGGATCGGTCAGCAGTGCAAAAAGCAGAATCGGTGCCGACAAAATGAGAAAGTGTTTGGTTTTCAGGTCGCATATATGGCATAAACCGCATATAGATGAAAACATGAAAAGCGCAAACGAAAGAGCATACAGCCTTGAAATCGACATTATACTGATTTTGATATTTGAAAGCCACAGATACAGGAGATAGTCCCAGCGGAGAGGGAAGGAATAGTAGGTGAGCTTTGAAATGTATATGCTTGCGGTGAACATCATAATCCCCATGCTTATGAAATAGAACGAAAGCACAAGCGAGGTGTTGTTTCTGATGGTTATGACAGCAAAACACATTACCAATGCAAACAGAACAAATGTTGTGATAAACATACTGACCCTCCCTGTCGTAATGCTTAAGCCGAGACCTCCGGAATGACGCGGATTAACGCGGATTGGTCGTCGCTGCTGATTGTCACGGGCTTGCCTGTGCCGTGGACTGTGACCTTCCAGATTCGCTTTTCAGGCTTTTCGCGGTATTCTCCGCGTCTGTTTCCTATGTGAATTTCAATTTTACCGCTCGTTTCGCGGCAAACGATTTCCGTGTGACATGATGTGTGATTGAGGTAATCAAGACTGATTCCGTCATCTTCGCGGAAGATATACTTTGTTTCTCCGCAGGGATAAACGTGCAGCTCGATTTCCTCTTCGGAATACTGTGAGACATAGTCGCGGTCACACCATTTCGGGATGACAGCTCCTTTTTTCACAAACAAACCGCCGCCCCGTCCTTTTGGCGGAACATAACCGTCAATCAGAAAAGGTCCTTCATATTCCTTTCCTGTCCAGAAATCCACCCAAACACCCTTTGGGAGATATATCCTGTCTGTGAATGCGGAAACCAGGAGATATTCTCCGAACATATACTGATTTGCGCAGTCCGCACAATTTCTGTCGTTCTGAAACTCAAGCGGCATCGGACGTATCATGGGAACACCCGTTTCCTGGCATTCAATTGCGGCAGAATATATATACGGTATTAAGCTGTATCTCAATCTTGCATAATATGTATAAATCTGTTCGCATTCCGCGCCGGCATACCACGGCTGACAGCAGCCCGACCACGCGTTCTGATGTGCCCATGGAGCAAAGAATGCAAAATGAATTGCTTCCGCATGATATATGTCCATATCCACGGTTGAATTCATAAACCCTGACATTGCGAGGTTTTCAAGCCAAATCATGCTTCCGCGCAGACCTCCGTTGTCGCCTGTTGTTGCCGCTCCCCACCTTTGCTGACCGATATAGCCGCCGCAGTAGTGTATGAACGGACGCATATTTGTCTGCTCGGAAAAGCCTTCGTTCATTTGTTTCATGACAAGCGTCTGTGACAGGTTGTGCATTTCAAGCTCGCTTTTGCCGTTTGTGTATATCTTGTGCGGATCAACCCTCATTGTCATGTCCGCAGGGTCAATTTTGAATCCGTCAACACCCGAATCCACAAATTTCATGAGATGGTCATACCAGCGCGGAAGAGAGCTTTCGCCGCCTGCAAGTCCCTCCTCATGATCACATAAATCATAGTTCATGCACAGCCAGAGTGCAACGTGAAATCCGAATCTGCGCATGACGGAAAGAAAACTCTTGTTGGAGCTTCTCGTGCGCATCCATTTTTCAATATGAAACTTTTCCAGATTCCAGTCCTTGTCAAATGAATAGTCATAGAACTTTTTCATCCAGCCGGGTTCAAGGCTGACGTTGTCGCACGGAATGTGTTTCTCTCTGAATTTCATCATATCGTTCAGAATTTCAAACTGATTCTGATGAAGCGGTGCAATGTATGTGAGACCGTATGCCCATTTCGGAAGAAGCATACTTTTTCCCGAAACATCGGTATACAGCCTGAGAATGTCCTTCATAGACGTGCCGTAGAAAAGAAGCATGCTGAGGTCATCGTGGTTGCCTGCAACAGTCAGTCTGCCCTTGGCATGGTCGTCAACGTCAACAAAGTGCCTTCCCTGAGCGCATATTAATATGCCCCAGTTTTCGCTGCTCATAATAAAAGGAACACAAATTTCGTTGAACTGATAAACAACCCAGTTCTGAAATGACATTCCCCTGTGCTGAATGCTGTCACGGTCAGCCTCACCCAAGCCGTAGAAAAGCTCAGATTCGGAAATCCTGAAGCTGATGCCGAAACGCGTTTTCGAGTCTGTTCCGCAAATGTCGGAATCCCAGCTTTCAGCGTGTTCGTCCGGTCTGCCCTCAATGTTGATTCTGTCGGGGGTTTTGTCGCGGAACTTATCAAGCTGATATGAAATTTCATCACTCCAAAAGTCATCGTCCGTCTCGGGGCGAATGTCAAATTCGAGAGTCTTTCCGTTCGGAAGAACAATTCTGCCGTCTGACACGGAAAGCCCCGGTTCGGAATGAACGGTGTCCGGTATGCTGATGATGCCGTATCTTTCAAGATAGCTTTCGGGCATGTTATCATGCCTGCATATTTGTATTATTCCGGGCGAAATGGCTTTTATGCTGCAATTCACGTGACAAATACCTCCTTAAATACGTTTCAAAGTCTGTCAATAATATTATACCATAAAAAAATAAAATATCAAGATGCAGAACGGTTTGATATTTGTACACATTTGCATATGTTTTCGGCGGCGAGAAAAAAGTGTACAAATATCAAACTTCCAATTTGCGTTATATAGTGATATACTAACAATATAATATTCTGCACTTTACTATATAAATGAGGAGGAAAAAGTATGAAAAGGGCGCGGATTACGGCGGCGATGGTTGCTGCGGCAGTATGTGTGACAGGCTTGGCAGGCTGCGGCAAGGGCAAAACAGCGGAGAATTCAGATGTGAAAACCGTTACAATGTGGAGTTCAAACTCACACAGCAAAACGGTCATGGGCAGGTTGGTTGATGAATTCAACAACGGAGAAGGAAAAAAACTCGGAATTAAGTTTGAGTATGTTGTCAAGGAAGGTGCCTCGCTGACAAACAGCATTGAGGTTGCGCTTCAGACGGGGCAGGCACCCGACATACTCGCAGGCGCAGGCGGTCTGAAGGGACTTCTGGAAAAGGGATATGTGACTGCGTTGTCAGATCTGCCCGGAAGCGATGAGTTCCTGAAAAAATATGAAGGCAAGCTGACGGAGGGAACAAATATAATAGACGGCAAGGTATATTCCGTTCCGACATACATAACAACAATCGGTCTGATTTATAACAAGGATATGTTCCGTGAGGCGGGAATCGTTGATGAAAACGGTGAACCGACGCCGCCCGAAACCTTTGAGGAAATGCGCGAATATGCAAAGCGGCTGACGAACAAATCAAAGAACAAATTCGGGGTTATTTTCCCTGCAAGATGGAGCGGCTGGGTCGGTCACGACATTCAGCCCGCACTTCAGGGCTCATTCGGTCATTTCGGATTCAATCCGGTGACGGGTGAATATGACTACAGCGGACTTGCGCCGATTATAAATGCCTATATGGGTATGATTGATGACGGCAGTGTTTTCCCCGGAATGGAAGGAATGGACAACGACCCCGCGCGTGCATATTTTGCGCAGGGT
This sequence comes from uncultured Clostridia bacterium, assembly GCA_934463175.1. Lineage (GTDB taxonomy): Bacteria > Bacillota > Clostridia > Monoglobales > Monoglobaceae > CAKSIW01. The sequence goes on from CAKSIW010000008.1 coordinate 15,567, forward strand.
ATGGTGGGAATGAAAATCGGAATGTCGTTTGACGCAGGTGTGCTGAACGAACAGTTCCCGGCGGTTTGTGACTGGGGAGTTGCTCCGCTGCCGGTTGTTGACAAAAACAATAAATACCTTCAGTACTGCAAATATGCGGGAACGCCTCCCGTAAATTCAAAATCGGCGGCAGAGAAGGGCGAAGCCTGTCTGAAGTTCATTGAGTGGTTTGTGAGCGATGAAGTGTTCCGTGAACTGTATGCAAACGGCATGGAAATGCCCGTTGATTGGGATATAGTCAAGGACGTTGAAATGAAAAAGGACATTAAGGGCTGGTCGGAGTTTGCGGAGCTGGCAAAAATCAGCGCGGAGAGAAACCGCACGCCAAGCAACGATATGTCGGGTATGCTGTCGCTCAGCGAAAGAGTCATGAACGATGTCCTGTCGGGAAAGGTTTCGGCGGAGGACATGCTGAAGCAGTATAACCGCGATATAACTGCGGCAACAAAGAAATATTACGATATGCACCCGAATGAGAGCATAGAGGAGTATATGAATAAGGATTGGAATATAAAACGCTGACGGAGGGATAACATTGACTAAGCTGCAAAAAGAGACAACACGAAAAAAAGCCGAAAGAAAAACAAAATTCATCGGTTCGGAACAGTTTTGGTGCTATATCATGATTGCTCTGCCGCTGATAGGCTTTCTGGTATTCAACATTTATCCGATATTGTGGACGTTCAGATGGTCGTTTTTCTCATATAACGGGATTCCGTCGCAGACGAAATTCATCGGACTGGAAAATTTCAAGACCATGTTCACAACAGATTTCACATACTGGAGATCGTGGGGGAACACACTGCTGATTGCCGCAATCAGGATTCCTGTTGAGATGACGCTTGCAATGGGACTGGCACTGATTCTGAACAAAAAGATGAAGGGTGCGGGCTTCTTCCAGGCAATGTATTATCTTCCGCATATCATAAGCATGGCAATCATCGGACTGATTCTTTCAAACATGTTCAGCTATAACGGAATCATAAACTCAATTCTCGTCAAAATCGGAGTGATAAAGGAAAACATAGATTGGTTTGCAAATCGGTCAACTGCGATTGTGATGGTTGTGCTGGGCATATCATGGGCGCATTTCGGCGTGAATGTCATGTATTGTCTTGCGGCACTTGCAAATGTTCCCGATGAGCTTTATGAATGCGCAAACCTTGACGGGGCGTCAAAGGCAAGAACGTTTTTCAGTGTGACGCTCCCGATGATTGCACCGATATTCTCAACAATATTGCTTCTTTCCGTCAATGCCGCTTTGAGTACAAATGAATACATAATCATTCTGACAAACGGCGGACCTCACGGGCAGACAAGCACGGTTATGTCATATATGTATACAAAGTTTGTCCCGGGATTTGCGGAGACAACCGCTCCGCAAATCGGCTATGGCTGCGCAATGTCGCTGATGACAACAATTCTGTTCACAACGGTTGCGTTCGCATACAGCAGGTTTAACAAACGAATGAAGGATTTATATTGATTGTATGAGAGGCAGCGAGGTGAATTAAAATGAAATTCAGAAAAAAAACAGAAAATGCAGTTTTGTATGTGATTTTGACAGTGATGATGCTTGTGACGGTTTTTCCGCTGATTTATACAATTGCGTCATCGTTCAAAACCAACACGGAGATTCTGACAAACACATCAAGAATATTTCCCGAGAACCCGACCTTTGACAACTACATTCAGGCGTGGCATTCGGAAAGCTTCCATGTTCCGTCTCTTTTGAAGAACAGCATTCTATATACCGTTGTCAATGTTTTCATTGCGGTTGCAATTGCGTCAATGGCAGGATATACCTTTGCAAGAGGCAACTTCAAGGGCAAAAAAATAATCTTTGTGTGTTTTTCGGCTCTGATGTTCATAAAACAGGGCGGTGTCGGAATCTATGCAACCTTTCAGATTCTCAACACCATCGGACTTGACAGCTCACTTTTTGCACTTGTTTTCATAAACTGCTTTGCAGTGCCGATTGTGAACATATATCTCGTTAAGGGAAATGTTGAGACAATCCCGATTGCGATTGACGAAGCCGCGAAAATTGACGGCTGCTCGTTTGTGAGAATATTTGTGAGCATAATCCTTCCGCTTCTGAAGCCGATTCTTGCAACCATTGCAATAATGGCATTCAACGGTTCGTGGAATGACTATCTCATGCCGAATATATTCACTCTCAATCACCCCGAGCAGAGAACGCTCATAGTCGGACTCATGGCATTGAAATCGTCTGGAGAGGCGGCGTCATCATGGAACCTGATGCTTGCCGGTGCTTCAATTGCAATGCTGCCTGTCCTTGTGGCATTTGCGTTCGGAAACAAATACTTTGTAAAAGGAATTGCGGCAGGTGCGGTCAAGGGTTGATTTGATTGGAGGTGTGAAAGAATGAAAGCTCTTTTGAAAAGACTGGGGGCGGCAGCACTTTGTCTGTCGGTCATTGCGTCCTCTCTTTCGGTGTGTGCAGCGCGTGATTTTGTGACGGGTGAGAGATATGAGGCAGGAGAGGTTGTTTTGGAGCTTGAGGCAGAGGACTTTGAAGGCGAAGGCTTCAGCGTTGCCGAAGATCCGACAGCGTCGGGCGGCAAATGCATTGTGGGAGGCGGTGACGAAACAAAAACGATGTCGCACACCATAACGATTGACAAGGCGTGCTACAGCTTTGTTGTTTACGGAGTCCATAAGTCCTCGTCAAAAGATGATGCTCTGTCCTACATATCCATAAACAGCTTTGAGAACTATTCGCTTTACGATTATAAATATAATGAATGGAACAGCACGCGAATATATTTCAACGAGCTTGACCCGGGTGACTATACAATCAATCTCAGAAGCGTGAGAGCGGGTCAGAAGATTGACAAAATAATTGTCAAGTATAATGTGAGTGAGGAAGAGGACGGCACAGGCACCGCGGCGAACAGTGTGAAATATATTGCGGGCCATCCCGAATATGAGGCTCTGCCGGGTGAAGGCTTCCGCGAACAGAAGCCGGGGACAATCAAAATGGAGTTTGAGGACGGCATATTTGAAAATGAAAACGGTCTCGTTGTTGAGGACGAAAACGCGTCCGGCGGAAAATATTGGAGAGCCGCGTCAACCCAGGGCGCGTCAAACGCTGCGGATATTGCGGAGCCTGAGCTGCGAATGAAATTCTATATTCCCAAAAAGGGAAGCTATCGAATGTTTTTGAGATATTACATTGACACTCCGAACCGCAGCATGTGGATGGGGATTGATGACGATAACTATGCAAAAACGGGAATCAACGCGTCACCGCTCAACGAGTGGTCGTGGAGAGGACCGAACACATATAATTTTGATGAAGGCTGGCATACGCTTGATTTCAAGAGACGTTCGGGCGGCGTTCTGAGAATGGACAGTGTCATAATCACAACAGACCCGACCTATATTCCGCTCGGATACGGGGCACTTCCGGGCGATGAAATTGATCTTGACCCCGAGAGTGCGAAGAAAATATATGAACAAAAGCACGAGCCGAAGGTCAAGGGCCGCAATTTCAGACTGAGAGGAGACTGCGAGTTTGAATTTGTCAACAATGACATCATGCTTTCGGGCGCAAATCTTGCAATGGCTCTCGGCATTCAGCTTGAAATATATAAAGACTGCTACATCATCAGACGCGGACGGCAATATGTGAAATACTATCCCGGAAGCCGAAGAAGCATTGTGAACGGCGTGCCGTATCTGTCCGACGCAAAAACGGAAAACCTTGCCGAGGAGGACGACATTCCGAGGGTGTCGCTGCTTGCGGCACAAAAGGCGTTCGGCTTGGATTTTCAATATGACGATTCATCAAATACGGTGAATATATATGACTTCTATGAAGAAGAGGAGCTCAGGGTCGCAGGGGAGGACGAGATAAAGCTGTATGTCAGCGAGGATTTCATACACTATGAAATCCCGTGCGACAACCCGAATGCACAGGTTGAGGTCTGGCTGAGGAGCAGAATTTCGGATGCCGATGTGGTGCAGAGAACCAATGTTGACAATCTCAACACAATAAAGCAGGGTGGGTATTTATACAAACACCCCCAGTATCAGTATCTGAACGATCCGCCATATTGGCAGAAGGCGCAGACTCCCGTGTATGCGGACGGAGCCTTCAGGGGCGCAATGCGGAGCTATCATGAGCTGATTTTTGAGGCGAAGGTCAGAATTGTTGAAAACAACAGGGAAAGAGTGTTCAAGGGCATATGCGACAAAAGGACAATTCACCAGAACGGAAGCAAAACTCCCGAGGAGTATAAGTATAACACAGAGGGCGGTTTGCTCGCAGTTCCGACCTTTGAAAATGTGAGCTTCTATCTCGACGCGGATGGCGAAAGCCCGACCTGCGAGGCATACTACCGCAAAAAGGGCGATGAGGAATGGAAAGCGGCATATGAGCCGATGTGGGATTTTCAGACAAAGCAGTTCCGCGGAACACTGACGTTTCTTGAACAGGACACGGAGTATGAGCTGCGCGCGGCGGCATATGAAAACGGAAGAAAGCTTGCCGAGGGTTCAGCAACGGTCAGAACATGGCAGGACAATCCGCCGGTTAAGGAGACAATAAAGCTTAAGGATATCTATGACGGAAGCGGCGACTTAATGCTGTATGGAATTTGCGGCAGTGATGACGGCTGGGTGAAAATCGACGGCGAGGGAATGACGGTTGACGCAGGCAAGCTGACATATGACGCTGTTGTCATATCAAAATGCCGGAACCTCATTTTTGAGAATGTCAGGGTCAGGGGCGGTCTTGACGCGTGCATTGCAATTGACAGTGCCTCCAAGAACATCAGAATTGTGAACTGCGACATTGCGGAATGGGGACTCGGTTCTGTTTTTGACAACAAATCGGGATTATATATGAGAAGCGGCACGACGTTTAACTATTCGGCAGGAATAATTGCCTGTGCGTCGGAAAATCTTGTCATTGAACGCTGCTATATTCATGATTCCGACACAAACACAAATCCGTGGATCGGCAGCGGATATATGGACGTCCACCCTGCCGGAAGCTGCGGTGTGTATATGATGGGAAAACGCGGAACGGTCATCAGATATAACGATTTTGTCGGAAGTGACAAGCACCGATTCAACGATGTTCTGGAGGGTGCGGGAAACGGCGGCAGAGGCGACACCTCAACAGGCAGTGACTCGGACATATACGGCAACATGCTGATGTTCTCAAATGATGACATAATGGAGCTGGACAGCGGACAGATGAATGTGAGGGTATATCACAACAGAATGGAACAGGCTCATGTCGGAATCAGCGGTGCGCCGAACACAATGGGACCGTCATATATCTACAGAAACGTCATTGACAATCTCGGCGGCGTGACAGGAGACGATTTCAACTATTACGGACTGGCTCTGAAAATCGGCGGTGCAAAGATACCGTTCTCAATGACATATTTCCTGAACAACACCGTGTTCGGAAACAACATAATTCAAAACTCAAACCACGGCGGTTCAACGGTTCACCATGACCATGCAAGAAACAATATGTTCATCACAAAGACGGGCAAGGGAACGGCACTTCAGAACAGAACCGCCCAGGAAGGACGGGACAGCTATGATTATGACGTTCTGTGGGGAACGGTGAATCTGTCGGTTGAAGGACAGGAACAGAATGCGATTTTTGAACGCCCCGAGTTTGTGAGTGAAGAAAAAGCCGACTGGCATTTGACTGACGGCTCACCCGGAAAGGGCAGCGGACTTGCGCTTGCAAACTTCACGGACGGCGGAAAGGTCAATCGAGGCGCATTTGTCGGAGATGAGCATGACCCGCTCTTCCTGCCTGCAAGACCTGTTGATATGTCGGCAGACACCTATAGGGTTCAGATGAAAAACAAGGAAACGAGAGAAATCAAGATTCACTTTGGCGACATTGGAGAAGGAAGAAGCTTCAGCCTTGTGAAAAACCGTGACTTTGAATGGCTCAGATTTGCCGATGATGAAACGGAAAACATAAAAATCGAGCCAAACTCCGAGGTGACGGTCAGAATCACGGCAGACACTTCAAACCTCGGCTTCAACTATCCCTCACAAAAGGAATTTTCAAAGGGAAAAGGTTTGTTCCTTGTTCGGCTTGACAATGGATTTTCCATTCCGATAACGGTATTTTGCGAAAAATAATAAATTAATATAAATTTAACGAGAGGAGTTTTTGTTAATGAAAACGAAAAAATTTCACGCAAAAGCAGCAAGCGTGCTTCTGGCTGCGGCAATGATTTTGACTCAGCTTGCAGGGGTAAATCTGACGGCTTTTGCGGCAGAGGGCGACAGCTTCAGCGTGCTGCTTGCGGAAAGCTTTGAGGGTGACACAATCACGGGCACTCTGAACACTGCGGCAGATATGAAGCTTGTTTCGGCAAATGATTTTTCAGCGTCATATTCCAACACGGAGTTTGGATTTGACAAAATGCTTGAAATGAATGACGCGGCAAGAGTGTCAAATCCAAAGGACACAAAGGCTGTGACGTATGCAAGAGGCTTTGACGCTGTGCCGGCGGGGACTGCAAATGCCTATATGGAGTTTGAGCTTGACCTGGGAATTGTGCAGAATGGAATTGCCGAGTTTAACTTCTGTTTCACTTCAAACGGGAGCGAAAAGAGTTGGTTGAGATGGAACTCGATGGGTGGTGCGCTGAATGCTCATCAAGGCAGCACTTATGGAGCTGTGGGAACAAGTGCAAAGTCTTCTTATACAACAACGTCAAACAAGCTTGACCACATAAAGTTTGTGATTCAGGTGACGGACGGGGAAGGCAAGGTTGTGAATAAGTTTAAAAGCTTCAGCATAAACGGTGTTAAAAAGAGCAATGCAGAATATGAGTTGGGAAGTGATTATTCAATAGACGGAATAAAGATTAAAATGAATTCCCCGGGTGCAGGCTGGCATAACAATTCCACAGTCAAAAATGCACAGGTTCACATTGACAACCTTGTTGCAACACGTTATATCTCGTCAGAATGCACATCTTCCGCACCCGACAGATATGCATTCTACAACAGGGCGGGAGAGACATTTTCAAAAATCACCGCTGCACTTGCTGACGGAATGATAAGTGCGTCTGATGCCGAGACGCTTCGCAGTGAGGCAAAGGAGGCAGCAGCTGTATATAAAACAGGAACTCAGACAGCCGAGTTTACCTCAGCCAAAGCAGCACTTGCAGCCGTTGAGGCAAAGCTCGGGAACGGATTTGAGACGCTGTATCACAACAATTTTGAAACCGACGGCACAGACTGCGCAAGCTATGCGGCTCTTGTCGGATATGGGAAAATGAAAACGATTGAGCGCGCAGCAGACGGTTCCGTTCCGTCTGCGGTGACATACAACTTTTCCAATACTGCGGCAAACAATGACACCGTTCAGATTGATGTTGACCTTGGAGTATATAACTATGACGGTCTTGCAGAAGTATTCATAAAGTTTATAAACAGTTCGGGCATTGAGTTGGGATACTTAAAGTGGAATCCGGCCGGAGCTTGCTATTATTATGTAGGTTCAAGTCAAATTAGAATAGTTCAAAATTCGTATCAATATACAAAAGACAAACCTCAGCATTTTGTGCTGAAATTCACAAAGACGGTTTCCGGCGAAAACATTTCATATGTGCTGAATGAGGTTCGTTTTGACGATCAGACAAATGCAGTGAAAGAACCTCCGACAATCAGCGGAGAAATCGGCGGTGTTTCTGTTACGACAACGAAAAAGAGTAGCCAAGACAAAGCATACGGCGTGGCACTCGATAACCTTTTGGTGACAAGCTATGCTCCGTCGGCAGACGGCACATCTCCGGTTGCAAATTACTATGAATATCGCAGCGGTGTTACAAAATACAGCGAAACCCTGGCAGCACTCAACGCAGGTGAAAATGAGGTTTTGACCACGGCAAAGAATTTGTGCTCAAAGGCAATCAGCCAGACAAGAGCAAACTCATCACTGGCAGAACTGAAGGCTGAGACGGGACGTGTGCTTGCAGACAGCCTTGAATGGAGTGAGGTTTCGAAAGCAGATAAAAACGCGCTTGACGAGAACATCAGTCTTCCCACGGTTTGCACCTTGGGCGGAAAGTACTTTGACTTAGTTTGGGCAACGAGCGATTCCTCGGTGATTTCGGCAACAGGTGCGGTGAGCCGCGGAAAGCTGAACAAAACAGCGGTTCTGACTGCAACGGGAACAATTGACGCGGATTCATTGAAATTTGAAAAGAGCTTTGATGTCAGAGTTTTGGCGAACGGAAGCCGTGCTGCCGGCAGTGTCTCGGGACAGGTGCTTGCGGCGGCACAGATAACAATGACGGCTTCGGGCGAAATCAGTGTCAAGGCAGACAGCACCGAGATCGTAAAGACAACTCTTGCACAGGGAGTGAGCGACGTTCAGTTCTTTGCGGACACCGAAAAGGACAAATACATTCTGTTTGTGAACGGTGCAAAAGCACAGGAGGGCAATTTTGCGGCAGACAGCGTGGCAGCTGTTGCATTTGAAGGCGGCACGGCGGCAAATGCGGTTTTGCTTGAGCTTGACAAGGCTGCATATGAGGTTGTCGGATTAAGCTTTAAAGATGCAGACGGAAATGCAAGAACAATTCCGACTGCGGGAGGAAAACTGACGGGAGTTACTCTTGCCGATAAGAATGTTTTTGATGACGCGGCAATTGTTGTTGCGGCAATCTATGACAGCAGCAAGAAGCTCATTGCGGCTGAATATTGTCAGGCACCGGCTGCAGCTCTTGACACAAATGCTGAGGCAGCGGTTGAGCTTTCGCTTCCGACTGATAAGACGGTTCTTGAAGGAACAGAGATTCGAGTTTTTGTGTTCAGCACACTGAATGACATAAAGCCAATGAGCGAATTGTTCACCTACAGTGTCGGAGAAAACCTTCCTCAGAATGTGACAATTCACATTGCAGGTGATTCAACGGCGGAAAGATATGGGGATGATTATTATCCGCGTGCAGGCTGGGGGCAGGTGTTCGGCGAAAATTTTATGACAGCACAGTTGTGATTCGCAACTGTGCACACTCCGGACAAAGCACCAGAACCTTCATTGACAACGGTTACTGGGAAGAAATGAAGAAAAACATCAAACCGGGGGATTATGTTCTGATACAGTTCGGTCACAACGACCAGGACGATGCTGTGTCAAAGCATACCGAAATCGGGAAGGAATATGTGTATGAGGACAGCGATGGAAATGAGGTGACAGTTCCTTCCTATGAAACCTATCTTGCACGGTATGTCAGCGAGACCGAGGAGCTTGGGGCAGTTCCTGTCATCGTGACATCAATAACGCGCCGCCTGTATCTTTCAAATCCCAACACAATGGGCGGATATCCGCAGGCGGCAAAGGCATTTGCTCAAAGCCGCGGAACTGCGTGCATAGATATGTATAAATATTCAACAGAGCTTTTGACCAAGCTGGGCGATGAGGGGTCAAAGGAGCTTTATCTGTGGCTTGATGCGGAAGATTCAAGATATATGTCCGATTCGCGTTATACCGCGGAAAACAATAAGCTGAGGGGTGCGAAGCAGGAGGATAACTCTCACTTCACATATTACGGCGCAGGAATATTTGCGTCAGAGATTGCAAGGCAGCTGGGTGAAAAGTTCAGCAGTCTTGCAGGCAGCATAAAGAAAAACTAAGACAGAATGCACGGGGCGGTTTGACTGAAAGTGCAAGCCGTCCCACGGCAAAAAAGTTTTGCAGTCTGAGGAAAGGGTTTGTTGGCAGATGAACATGAAAAAAAGATTTTTTGGATTTGCGGCAATGTTTGCGGCGATGGCTGTTGTTGTTTCGCTTTTTGCTCAGATTGCTGTTTTTGCTGTTTCCGAAAGAGAGACTCAGAATTTTTACTATACGGCAATCAGTGTCGGAGACGGAAGCGGCGAGAGGTACAGTTATGCTTTTGACGGCGGAACACTGGAGAGTGTCACTGTCGGAACAAACGGAGGGAGCTTTTCTGGAAAGCTGTTTGCCTGTGTCTACGGTGAGGACGGCAGGCTTGAAAGAGCTGCCTGCGGTAATGCGGAGCTTGCACTCAATTCAGCTCCCGTTGAAGTTCCGCTGAATCTGGAGCTGGGAGACGGAATTGACAGCAAGCGTCTGAGCTTTTTCCTGTGGAACAACAGCATGTCACCTGCAATTGCGAGGTTTGACAGGCTGAAAAGCAAGGACCGGAGCGTTTCATTTGAGGGGGAAACCGTGACTTTTGACGCGCCGATGCAGCTTTTTGGCAAAGAAATTTATGTCCCTGCAAAGAACGTTTTAAACCTGATGGGCATTGAACTTGAAAGGCAGGGGGATCACTGCTCGGCAAAGCGTGATGACGGAAAGAGCATTGAGTTTTCAATCGGCAGCTTGTCGGCTGCGGCAAACGGTGTGAGCTTTGAAATGACAAAAGCTCCGTATTTATATGACGGTGTGCGCGAAATGATACCTGCGTCACTTTTGAAACAGGCATTTGGCGCGGAGCTTGCAATCAGTGAAACAGACGGTTCGGCAAGCTTCACCTATGATTACACGGAAAAGGAATATCCGTCTGCGAGTGACGGCGGATATACAACAAAATATGACAAAGGAATATACTACGGCAGCTACACAATCTCGGGAATTTCCGAAACCTCGGAGGTTGAGGTGTGGTACAGAGATGATGTGAGACGTGTGGCTGAGCCGCGTTCATTATATTGGCAAAGAAGCGGAAAACCGCTGTATAACCAGGATGCGCAAAGCTTTTCGGGAGGATTCGCAAGACTTGCAACAAGCAGAGAATACAGCGTTATGTACAGAGTGACCGATGAAAACGGGTCAAGCCAAACCTTTGTTGATAAGGCGGCGTTCAAAACGGACGGAAGAACACGTCCCGAATATGCGGACGCACTCAACAAAACAGGCGGAGAGCTTGCATTGACCGGAACATATGAAAACATCAGCTATTATATTGATTATGACAAATATAACGGTGCTGCAAGCTGTGAGATTACATACAGGAACAACACAGGCAAAGACAAGAATTGGTATAAGGCATATGAACCATACAACGACAAAACCGCAAAGCAGTTCCGCGGAAGCATTGTGAAACTTGCCGGCAATCAGACATATGAATTGAGGGCAATCATCAAAAACAGTGCAGGGAACATTCTGACACAAAAGGGCGGAACTGTTGTCACGTGGAATGACAGCCCGAATACAAAGGAAGTCAAGCTTTCGGAGCTTGGCTACACAGCGGGAGAGCTTGTCCTCAGCGGACTGAAAGGAAGCGATGAGGAATGGCTCAGAATTGTGGACGACATCGGGGCAGGCGTTGACGGCGGCAGCTGCATTGAGGCACTGATGATAAATGACTGCGAGTTTTTGATTCTTGACGGAATCACGGTCAAGGGCGGATACAGGTGCGGCATATGCGTGAACGGAAACAGCAGAAATATACGGATTTCAAACTGTGACATTTCAGGCTGGGGCAGAGCGGGAGTGTTTAATCCCGAAACTGCGGCTTATATTTGTGACGGAGTTGCGGTTAACTATGACTGCGGAATCATGATGATGGAGGCAAAGAATGTTACGGTTGAGAAATGCTATATTCACGACAGCCGTGCAAAAAGCAATTCATGGAGCGGAGACACATGGGAAAACGTTCACCCAAAGGGAGCGTGCGGAATTTTCTATATTGTTGACGAGTCCTGCGTCATAAGATACAATGATATTATCGGCGATGAGGAGAACAGCTGGAATGACGCAATTGAGGGCTGGGAGAACGGAGCATATTTCGGGGGTCCGTCCCGTGACACCGATGTCTACGGAAATATGATCATTCACTGCTGTGATGACGGAATGGAGCTTGACGGCGGACAGATGAATGTCCGTGTGTATGACAACCGAATTGAAAGAACCACCTGCGGAATCAGCTGTGTTCCGAATCTCATCGGTCCGACATATATTTTTGAAAATGTGATATGGGACAATCACACAGACTATAAAAAATCAGGCAGGAGCATTAAAATAGGCGGCAGTGACACCTCCATGCATTATATTTTCGGAAACACGTTCGACAAGCAGGCACAGCCGTTCGGAAATATTCCATACGGCGGAGTTGCGGCATATCATGCGGTCACGAGGAACAACATCATTGTGAACAACAAAGGCGGAAGCTGCTACATTAACAATTTTGCAAAAGAAGGCACAGATGACAATGATTATGACATTCTCTACGGGACGCTGGACGGATATATATCGGGCGGACACAGCCTTGAGATGACGAATCCGACTTATATCGGCAGGGAAACGGGCGATTTGAGACTTGCGGACGGCAGTGCCGGAAAGGGTGCGGCAGTCAGGATTGACAATTTTAACGAAAATGACGGAGCTGACATAGGTGCTCTGCAAAGCACAGACAGCTTCAAGCCGCGCAGACCGGTTAACATATCCGCGTCGGCATATAATGTTGAAATTGCGGCAGGTGAGAGCAGGACTGTCAGAGTGAGCGCAGGGGTTCTCAGCGGAGGTTCGGCGGCTTATGCGATAAGAAGAAATGACGGTGACGATTGGCTGACATTCGGACAGGAAAACGGAACAATTGCAAGCGGCGGAGAATGTGATATAGTTTTGACTGCGTCACCGGCTGCAAGGAGCGGTGAATCTGCGGTGGTTTTGTTCCGTCTTGAGAGCGGATATTCAATACCGATAACGGTTACTGTGAAATAGAAGGGGTTGGAGAAAGATGAGAAAAAGCAATATTATTGAGCCGCTGGAGCTGGCGGAGAGAATTTGCGGCACAATCATGGGAAAATACAGCGCGGCGGAGCTTCCGCCCAAAGGCAGATTTCATTATCACCAGGGGGTGTTTTTGTGCGGTGCGGAGCAGACATACCTCAGCACGGGAAAAAGCTGTTATGCGGAGTATATAAAGAGCTGGGTTGACTTGTTTTTGTGTGATGACGGTGAAATCGGCAGGTGCAATCAGCGTGTTCTGGACGATAAACAGCCTGCAAACCTGCTTTTCCGTTTGCTTGAAGAAGAACGCGAGGGAAAGTATGAGACGGCTTTGAGTCAGGTCAGGGAGAGCATGACCCTTTGGCCTGTGAACCGATTCGGCGGATTCTGGCATATGCTGTACAGCAACAAGAAAAACCAGATGTGGCTTGACGGGCTATATATGATCGGAGAGTTTCTTGTGAGATACGGAGCAAAATTCGGGGACAGCAGCTGCTTTGATACGGTGATTTTGCAGGCTCGGCTGATGTGGGAGAATATGCGTGATGAAAAAAGCGGACTTTTGTATCATGCTTGGGATTCCGAAAAGGAGGCAAAATGGGCAAGCCGGGAAACGGGACTTTCTCCGCATATATGGGGAAGGGCAAACGGCTGGTATATCTCCGCTTTGACAATAATTCTCAACTACATACCTCTGAGTCACAAGGAACGCAGTGTGCTGATTGAATATGTCAGGGAATATATTGAATGTCTTGTGAAGCTTCAGGGAGATGACGGGCTTTGGTATCAGATTTTGGATATGCCAGGGGCAAAGGGAAACTGGACAGAGACATCATGCAGTGCGTTGTTCCTTTTTGCAATTTCCAATGCAGTTTTAAGCGGTCTGATTGATCGGAATTATATGAAATATGCCGACAAGGCATATGAGGGACTTATAAAACGAGTTGTGCTGCACGGTGACAAAACGGTGACGGTGCCGCAAATCTGCATCGGAACGGGAATCGGGGATTTTGAGTATTATGCCGAACGCCCCAGAAGCGAAAACGATCTTCACGGAGTTGGTGCAATGCTGCTTGCCTGCAATGCATATAACAAGGTTTGCAATATGCTGAATAACTAAAGGGGGACATGAAATATGAAAAACAGACAGTTATTAAAAAAAGCAACAGCAATAATCACCCTGTTTGCAATGCTCCTGCCGTTTGCCGCAAAGAACGGCGGTCTGAAGGTGTTTGCCGCGGAAAGCTATGTTAATCTTTTGCTTGACAGCTTTGAGGACGGAACAATTCCGGGTGCGCAATCGGAGGCTGTGACAATTGCTGACAAAAGCGCATACGAGGGTTCATATGCCAACGGCGCATTCGGGTTCGGGAAAATGGCGGACATTGGTTACGGAAGCAAGCAGACATCAACTCAGAGTGTGAAATATGAGAGAAGCTTTGAGAACAGTATTCCGGCAGGAGAAGCAAATTCGTTTGTTGAGTTTGAGTTTGATTTGGGAATTTACAAAAAAACCATGTCGCAGATGACCTTGAATTTCAAGTCGGGCGGAAGGCAGATCGGTTACCTGAGGTGGAACACTCAGGGCGGTGCGCTTGATGTTCACTATGATTCCGCAAACACGTCTCAAAAGACGGCGGTGACGTCTGACCGTGCAAAATCATCATCTGCAACAGCGGCAAATAAAATAGATCATATTAAAATCGTTATGCAGATGACGGATTCGTCGGGCAATCCTGTCAACATATTCAAAAGCTTCACAATCGGCGATGTGGTTATTGCGCCTTCTTCGGGCGTTGCATTCACGTCGAATGACGTGATTAACGGATTTAATCTGACTGTCAATCCGCCGAGAGCCGGCTGGTCGGCATGTGATGCGGGACTGAATCTCGATAACCTTGCGGTAACGCGGTATACCTCCGCGGACGGTACATCGCCTGCACCCGACAGATATGCATTTTTCAAGAAAATGACGGAAAAGCATTCGGAAATTCAGAGTGCCAGGGACTCTGAGAAAATCGGCGATGAGGACTATAACGAACTTATGTCGGTTATAGAAAATGCGGCTTCTGTTTATGCCTCGGGGACAACGCGTGAGAGCTTTGCGTCGGCTGAGGCGGCACTGGACGGAATTTCTGACAGAATTACGGAAATAATCAACCGTCCGCTCGGGGGCGGTGACGGATATTCGGTTCTTGTTCTGGATAATTTTGAGGATAATGTGATTCCGGGAACTCAGACAGCGGCGGTTACAATTGCCGGGGAGGCTGAATATTCATCTGCCTATGCCAACGGTGCGTACGGATTCGGACGCATGCTCGATATCGGCTACGGCACAAAACAGACAGCAACGCAAAGTGTGAAATATACAAGAAGCTTCACAAACAGTGTTCCGTCAGGGACGGCAAATGCATATCTGGAGCTGGAATTTGACCTTGGTATCTATAAAAAGACAATGTCTCAGCTGAATTTCAATCTGAAATCGGGCAGCTCCTCGGTCGGATATCTGAGATGGAATTCACAGGGCGGCGCACTTGATGTCTACAGCAGCAGCTCTCAAAGAACAACGGTGAGCGCAGACAAGACAAAATCGTCCTCAGCTTCGGGCAAAAACAAGATTGACCATATTAAGATTGTCATTCAGATAACGGATTCAAACGGAAATCGCGTCAATGTGTTCAAACGTTTTGAAATTAATGATACGGTTGTCAATTCCGACAGCGGCGTATCCTTCGGAAGCTCTGCGGTTGTTGATTATTTTGACGTCACGCTGAATCCGCCGGGAGCGGGCTGGTCGGCTTGTGACGCAGGAGTGAATCTGGATAATTTTGTGGTGACGAGATATGTTTCAGCGAACGGAAAATCTCCGGCTCCGCAGAGATATGATCTGTATAAGGCAATCATTTCCGCTGCCGAAAATGCACAGCAGGCTTGCGGAAGCGGAATAATCAGCGATGAAAAGCTCGCGGAAATTGAGGCGGACATTAAGAACCTGCCTGTTAATGCCTATATGACAGCCATGTCACACAGCAGTTTCACGGCGGCATATAACAAGCTTAATGAGATTAAGGAAGAAATTGATGCCATAAACTATATGAAGGAGCATAACACCAATGTGTATATCGGAACGCCGTATGCTTCGGCAGACGATTTTACCGGTGTCGGAAGTGTGACGGTCAGTGTTCCGATATTCACTCTGGGAGAGGCGGCAAGCAGATGTGCTGCGGCATTTCTGTATGTTGATGACGGAGAAACTGCCGGAGGAAAGCTTCTTGATATGAAAGCGGACAGTGTCAGCATACGTGAAAATTCAAAGGAAACGGCAAGCATAACCTTTGATTTAAACTCATATTCCGCAGACAGGAGCAAGATGTTTATAAAAATGCTTGCTGCGGAGAACACGGGAGAACTGACACGCCGTGTCTTTGACGCGGCAGAGTTCTGTGTGCCGCAGATGCAGATTGACAGCTCAAAATACAGCTTCAGCGGTGATGTGAACGTCAGTGCTGCAATGACGGAATCGGGAATAATAAAAACTGTCATTGCGGTTTCCGGAGAGTCTGGCAAGAGAGTTTCGGTCATCGTGATGAAGAAAAACAAAAATCTTTCCGATGCCGATGCAGGACTGAATAATGTTGAGTATTACGGAACCGTGCTTTTGGACGGGGAAGGACATGCAGTTTTTGAACATGTTCCGTCAGAGGGCACGGGGGAATATAAATATGCGGTTTGCGGATTGGGTTCGGTTAAGACAGGCGAACTGTATTATGCCGACAGACAGGAGATTATTGACGCTTTTGCGGCTCTTGTATCAAACAAACAAAATATTTCAAATGAAAGATACAGGAAGGCTCTCGGAGTTAATTCGGAGGTATATTTCAAGGCGGCTGCAAGCGGAATTGATGTGGTTTCGGTGCTGAACGCTGTCCTTGCGGAACAGTCATACGGTGTCGAGACGGTGGACAAATTTGCAAAAAGCTTTCTTGACAAACTCGGAATGCTGACAGGGTTTAAAAACGCGGTCTCATCAGACGAAATCGGACAGTGCATACGTCAGTATCTGAATGAGATTGAAAGCTATGACAAGATACGTAACCTCACCTCAAAGCAAAAGCAAATTGCATATGACAAAATATATGACGGCAGAGACGGAATCACCTCAATCGAAAGCATGAACACGGTCATAAGCCGAGCGGCGGAAGAGGCAGGAAAGGTGACTCCGGGCAGCATTGAACCGAGCGGCGGCAGCGGCGGCTGGGGATATATGACAGGCGGCAACCGCAAAGATGAAACGCAGTCGCCCGTCGGAAATATCACAAGCGCGTTCGGCGATATATCCGAGGTCGAGTGGGCAAAAAACGCGATTCTTGAGTTTGCGGCGCGGGGCTGGGTTTGCGGAAAGGAAGACGGAGTTTTTGCACCGTTTGATAATGTCACGCGCGAGGAATTTATAAAGATGACGGTTAATGTTTTCGGCTTGGACGGCAAAGAAGGCGAATGTGCATTTGACGATGCAGACAAGGCGGAGTGGTATTATCCGTATATTGCCGCGGCAGCGTCCGAAAGCATTGTGAACGGAATCAGCGATAGGCTGTTTGGAGTCGGCAGAAATATTACCCGTGAAGATATTGCGGCAATAGTATACCGCACTGCTTTGAAGGCGGGAATAAAGCTCACGGCAGACGGTGAATATATACCGTTCAGTGACGAGAATGCAATCAGTGACTATTCTTATGAGGCGGTTGTGAACCTTGCAAAGAGCGGAGTTTTAAGCGGCAGTGACGGAAATTTGTTCAATCCTCAGCAGGCGGCAACACGTGCGGAGGCGGTTAAGATACTTTATGGAGTTTATGCTCTGCGCGGTGTTGACTCCGCAGTGTCGAATGAGTCATCCGATGAAGCCGGGGAAAGCACTGTTTCGCGAAACGGCAAGGAAAAGCTGCTTGATGAGCTGGGAATCATTGATGCGGATAAGCTCAGTCTGAACGGCAGGGTGACGCGTGAGGAATTTGTCGGATATTCAATCGGAATGCTCGGCGCAGATGTGCAGAAGGCAGATGAACAGCTGTTCTTTGATGTTGACGGTTCAAACAGATATTATGATGAAATATACACGGCATATAAGCTGGGATTGATTGATGTTCCTCATGACGGTAATTTCGGTGCGGGAAGTGCAGTGAAAATTAATGACGCGGCTGAAATCATGGTTCGTGCGCTCAATGCAAAGCATATTGCAGAGGAAACAGGGGGATACTTTGCCGCCGCAAAATATATGAAGCTCTTTGACGGAATTGAGATTGAGGACGGAAGAGAACTGACGGGAGAAGATGTTGTTCAGCTGATATTCAACACGCTTGATTCAAAATATGTCACAACTGAGGACGGAAAAGAATATAAAAAAGCGGATTCGACCATTCTGGAAACAGGATTCTCGGTGTATCGCCGGCAGGGACTGCTTGAGGCATGTTACTACGGGAACATATACGGAACAGATTCGGAGAGACGCGGATATGTCATGATTGATGATGCGGAGCTGATGTTCAAGGATGATTTGCTGGCAAAGGACTTGCTGGGCTGCAAGGTGGAGATTTTTTACCGCAAGGTTGACAGCGGAATATATGAAGTTTTGTATATGTGTGAGAAGGGCAACACCGTTGTTGAGGTCTCGTCGGACGACGCGGAAAAATATGCTTCGGGTGAATTTGTGTATTACAAAAATGATGTCAAAACTGTGCTTGGACTGTCTGACAAGATTCTGACTCTGGTGAACGGGGACAGAATCAATCTCACGGCTGCGGGCGTGGCAATTCCGGACTACGGCAAAGTCCGTCTGATTGACAACAACGGCGACGGAAAGTATGACGTTGCATTTATTGATGACGGTGTGCTTGCAAAATGCGCAGATGTCAGCGTTTCGGAGCAGACGATATACACAGGCTCGGATAAATACAGGGTGATTGACCTTAGAAAATATGACAGCTTTTATATACGCGATGTGAAAAATAATGAAATCGGACTTGAGGACATTGAACAGGATGCAATCCTAAGCATTTGCGGAAAGAATGACAAAAGCTTTATTGAGATCGTTGTGTGCAGCGACAAGCTCGAGATGATTCCCGAGAGAATAAACACAGAAAAGTCCTACGGACGTTCATATATCAGAATTTTTGATGAAACGGGTCAGAGCGTGAGGACGGTAATCGGATTTGAAAACATTTCAGATGAGAATAAAATTGTTCTCGGAAATAAGTATGTTTTCGGACTGGCTCCGAACGGAAACATTGCGGCTGTTTTGTCGGGAGAGGATATATCCGCATTTAAATACGGTTATATAATTAAAGTCGGGTATGAAGAAAAGACTGAAAAGGCAAAGGTGAAGCTTCTGAGCCTGGACGGCGGTGTCAAGGTTTATGACACTGCTGCGAGAGTCCGCCGGCTGAATGGGAACGGACGTGTGACGGCACTTAGCTTTGTTAATGAATATGACGAAAGACTCCGTGCAAGGCTTGTTCTCGAAAATGAAAAACGCAGCTCATCGTCAGCATATGCCAACTATAGGATTTTGAACGAGGTAATCAGATTCAAAACGGATAAAAACGGCGAGATAATCTCGGTTGAGTTTCCGAACGATGTGAGTGTGGGCGATGGCTTGCGTCAGCAGACAGAGCTGGAAAGGACTGACGCGCACATTTCAAACAGATATTATGCGTCCGATAAGCTTCTGGGAGGAACAATACCGATTGACGATGACACGATTGTGTTCAATGTTCCGACACGGGACAATGAAAATGATGACTCGCTGTATTCGGCAACGCTGTCGGGCAAGCTTGCAAATCATAATTACTATCCGCTGAGCGTGGGCTATACATATGACAGCGACATTTATGCCGAGGTGGTTGTAATTCCGGGCAGAACAAGTTTCACCAACACACAGTCGGGATATATGCTTGTAAACGGAGTGTATAATGTTTATGATGAAAAGCGCGGTGAAAACAGAATTGCAGTCGAAGGTCTTGTTCAGGGAACAATGACAACACTCTATGCCGCAAACACCTGCGAACTGTCATATGCGTCAGGTGAGGATTCTTATCCGATTGAAGAGGGCGATATGATAAAGTATAACACAAATGTCGCAGGTGAGCTGTCATACGTTAAGGTGCTGTTTGACAATGACAGGAGGGTTATTATTAATAATAACAACGTTGAAGAAAACGGCACGAACGTCATCTGGGGCGGTCAGGCATATGTGTTCGGAAAGGTGGATCGGATTTACTCAGGAAAGTATTTCACATTCAGTCCGAGAAACTACACGGAAAGCGGCGCATATGTCAAGCCGGGGGACAACGGCTACAGCGTAATGTCATATTACTATCCTGTCGGTTCCGCAACACAAATATACCGTTTCCGCAATGACGCGCCAAAGGGTGCTAAAGCGGAAAAAATCGGAATATACGATGTGCCGAATCTGCACAACAATCCGCAGAGCGAGGCAAATGCGGTTGTAATCACATATGAGGCGGAAACAAACTTTTTGGTGGTTTATGAATACTAAGTGACATTTCAAGGAAGTGATTTAATATGATTTTCAGTGAGGCATTTGAGGTGCGTGACAGGGTTAAGGACAGCGGGGTGCTGGAAAAGTGGCTTGCCGACTTGAAATGCGAGGCGGAGAAATATCTTGCCGAGGGTATAGAAAACTATACCCTCGCGGATTTTATGGATTATTATGAAACCGGAGAGCGCACGGGATTTGAGAGGATATATTTTTCAAAAAGGGGTCGGCTTGCGGCTTTTGCAATGATGATATATGTGTTCAATGACAAAAGGTTTGCCGCGCCTCTTGAAGAAACCATTGCGTCCGTATGTTCGGAAAAAACATGGGCTCTGCCTGCACATATACCCCGTGAAAGGCTTGGAGTTTGTGAAACATGGATTGACTTGTTTGCGGCGGAAACAGGATTTGCTCTATCGGAAATAAAGTATTTAATCGGCAGTGAGCTGTCGGCTGAGATAAAAAGCAGAATAAGCCGTGAGGTCAGAAAACGAATCATAGAGCCGTACTTGAGCGAAGAAAGAGAAGAATACAGCTGGCAGACAGCTGAGAACAACTGGTCGGCTGTATGCTCGGGGAGCATTGGTGCTGCTTGCTTTTATGAGGGAACAGACGAAGAAAACCGAAAAGCCGTCAGAATGGCAGAAAGAAGCCTTGAGTGCTTTGTCCGAAGCTTTTCGGCGGAAGGTATATGCATGGAGGGGTTCGGATATTGGAATTACGGCTTTGGCTTTTTCTCGGCTTATGCACAGCTGCTTTTCCAATATACCGGCGGAAGGCGGGATTACTTTAAAAGTGATAGAGTTAAAAACATAGCAGGCTTTTTAAACGCTGGGCAGCTGAGAATGAATTGTCCGATTGCGTTCTCCGATTTGAGCGTTGTTCAGAAGCCAAACATGGGAACGGCTCATTTTCTGCATGATAAATACATCGAAATAAAGCTGTACCGCGAAGGATATATGAATTACAATGATGACAAATGCTTCAGGTGGGCGTTTAAAATCAGAGATGCTGTGTGGACAGTGAAGTATGGCGTTGAAAAATATGAAGAGGACAACAAATGCGATGAGTTCAGATTCTATCCCGATGCACAGTGGTATATCAGAAAAACACCAAGAATGATTTTGTGTGCAAAGGGAGGAAACAATGCCGAACCGCACAACCACAATGATGTCGGAAGCTTTTATGTTGACAGCTACCAAGGACAGCTGCTGACCGACCCGGGTTCGGGAGAATATACCGAGGCATATTTTAATGAGAACACGAGGTATAGTATTTTGCCCGTGAGTTCGTTCGGACACAATCTGCCGATTATCGGCGGCAAAGGACAGTCCACGGGAAGTGCTGCAAGGGCAGAAGTGCATGAGGCAAGCCCCGAATGCCTGCGCATGGAGCTTTCGGCAGCCTATGATGTGAAAGGGCTTGAATCGTTTGTGAGAAAGATTTCTGTTTGCAATGACACGGTTGTTGTGGAGGATTGTTTTGATACATCGGACAGCGTGAGTGAAATCAGAGAGCATTTTGTGTCAAAAATAATGCCGTCTGCGGTCGGCAGGAAGGTGAGGCTTGGCGGCTGCTGCGAAATAAGCTGCGGCGATATGACACCGATTGTGTCGTGCAAAGAATACCGTGCTTCAGGCGGAAAAAGTGAAATGCTGTATTTCATAGATTTTGCGGCGGAAAATGTGTCGGGGCAAACATGCTTTAAAACAGTTATAAAAGTGTCTGAATATGAGAAAACAAAGTGTGATGAAAAGGAGCAGAAAAATGAATAAATACATAAGGCTTGCGAAAAAGCTTGAAAATTGCGAGAAAATAATCGGTACAACAATGATAATTTTCAAAAACTCAATCATTCTTGAAGCAATGAACCGTGAGGAATTGGATTTTGTTCTGTTTGACGCGGAGCATGGGGTGTTTGACACGCAGAACACGGTTGAGCTGCTGCAAACATGCCGCCTCATGGGATTGCCTGCTTTTGTGAGGGCGCAGGACAGCGAATATCATCTCATTGCAAAGGCAATAGATATGGGCGCGGACGGGGTGATGATACCGCGGACGGAAAGCACGGAACAGCTGAGAACGGCAGTTGACGCATTGCTCTTTTACCCCGAGGGCAGAAAGGGCTGCGGCGGACACGGGCAGTTCAGGGCGGGAGAGGCATATGAGGATTTTGCAAAAACCCGTTTTTTAATGCCGCAGATTGAGTCGCCGAAGGGCATTGAATTGCTGCCGAAAATGCTTGAGGAATATGGAAAATATATCAGTGCGGTTATGATCGGACCGTATGACCTGTCGGTTATGGTTGGAACGCCGAGAAATATAAAAAGTCCTGAAATGATTGAAGCAATACAAAAAATCTTTGACATAAGCCGCGCATACGGAAAGTCATGCGGCATATTCTGCGATGATGAGACACTGGCGCGTAAATATCGCAGCATGGGGGCAAATGTGCTGTGGACAGCCAGTGACAAGGATTTTTATATGCGCGGTTATAATGAGGAAATGGAAGCGTTAAATGAAATAAGGTAGGTGTGAACACATGAAAATTGTTATTCTTGATTATCCGAGGGAGAATCCCGGAGAGATAGACTGGAGCGGGTTTGGAAAATACGGAGAGGTTGTTCGTTATGACAGAACCTCACGCGGGGAAGCCGCAGACAGAATAAAGGACGCGGACGTTGTGTTTTTGAACAAAACGGAGCTTGCTAAAAATGCTATTTCGGGTGCGAAAAATCTGAAGCTTATATCGGTTATTGCGACAGGATATAACACTGTTGACGTTGACGCTGCAAGAGAGCTGGGTATTCCGGTTGCAAATGTGCCGTCATATGGCACAGAGGCAATCGGACAGCACGCAATTGCACTCTTGCTTGAAATCACAAATCATGTTGCATATCACGACGGCGAGGTGCGAAAGGGAAGAAAAAACAATGACCGTGACTGGTGTTTTTGGGACTATTCAAGCATGGAGCTTGAAGGCAAAACGATGGGAATCATCGGGCTTGGGCGGATTGGACAGGTCACTTCAAGAGTGGCACAGGCCTTTGGCATGAAGGTGCTGGCTTATGACAAGTTCCGACGCGAAGAGCTTGAAAATGAGAATTGCAGGTATACGGAGCTTGACACTCTTTTTGCAAATTCTGATGTAATTGCCCTGCATTGTCCGTTGTTTGAGGAGACGGAAAATATAATCAATAAAGAAACAATAGCAAAAATGAAGGACGGGGTAATTATAATAAATAACAGCCGCGGAGCATTGATTGCGGAGGAGGATCTGGCAGAAGCACTGAACTCGGGCAAGGTGTATGCCGCAGGCTTGGACGCCGTGCGATGTGAGCCGATTGCCATGGACAATCCGCTGCTTTCCGCAAAGAACTGTTTCATCACTCCGCACATAAGCTGGGCGGCGGTTGAGTGCAGACAGCGGCTGATTGACTATTCGCTGAACAATCTGAAGGAGTTTCTTGCAGGAAACCCGACAAATATAGTAAACGGAGTGGTGTAAATGAAATATGCAAAAATAAGCGGACTTGAAAAAGAGGTGTCAAAGCTTGTGTTCGGCACGGCAACACCAAAGATTTTTGCTGCCGCAGAGGGCGGTGAAGAAGAGAAACAGGAGGCATATGCTTTGCTTGACATGGTTTTTGAAGCAGGCATAAACACATTTGACTGTGCTGCACATTATGGTGAGGAGGTTATGGGCGGCTGGATGCAGCTGCGCGGTAACCGTGACAAGTGTGTGATTATCACAAAATGTGCACATCCGAACAAATGGCGGCAGAGGGTTAATGATTTTGACATACTCTCAGATGCACACGATTCTTTGAAAAAACTCAAAACGGATTATATTGATATATATATGCTGCATAGGGATAATGCTTCAACTCCTGTCAGCGAAGTGGTAAATGTGATGAACAGGCTTTATAATGAGGGAAAAATCAGAGTTCCGGGCGCGTCAAACTGGACGCATGAAAGGATTGAAGAAGCAAACTGTTATGCGGCAGAGAACGGACTCAGAGGGTTTTCTGCGTCAAGCCCCAATTTCGGGCTTGCGGAGCAGGTTGCAGACCCTTGGAAATGCGATGCAAGGTTCGGGGACGGATGCGTGACCATATCGGGTCCCGAGAACCGTGAGGCAAGAGAATGGTATGCAGAACACAAAATGCCCGTATTTGCATATTCAAGCCTTGCAAGAGGGTTCTTCTCAGGTGCTTTTGAAAGCCGTGAGCCTGAGAAAGCAAAGGAAATCATGGATCAGCCGGGAATCATAGGTTATTATTGTAAAAACAACATTAAAAGGCTGGAAAGGTGTGAGGTTCTGGCAAAGAAAAAAGGCTTGAGTGTGGCACAGATTGCAATGGCGTGGATATATAATCAGAGCTTTGAGGTTTTTGCGCTGTCGAGTCCTGTCACGGAAACACAGCTCAGGCAAAACATTGAGGCGATGAGCGTTGAACTCAGTCCCGAAGAGGTTCGGTGGCTGAACCTGGAGGAGGCTTTGATATGAGTGTGGATTGCGCACCGTGGGAGGGGGCATTTTCTCCGGTTTGCATATTCGGAAATCTCTATTTTGTCGGAACATGTCCTGCGTCAACTCATATAATTGACACGGGTGACGGTCTTGTTATGCTTGACGCGGGCTATCAGCAGTCGCTTTATTTTGTGCTTGACAATATGTATCGGCTGGGGCTTAATCCGCATGATTTGAGGTATTGCCTGCTGACTCACGGACACATTGACCATTTCGGAGCTGCGAGGGCAATCAGAGAACTGACGGGCGCAAAGCTTGCAATCGGCAAGGCTGACGGCGGCTGTGCGAACGGCAGTAATGATTTGTCATATGCAAAGGAACTGGGAATGAAATTCTGTGAGACGTTTGATGCGGACATTCTTTTGAATGACGGAGACGAAATAAAGCTGGGGAAAACGGTGATTCGTGCGGTTTCAACACCGGGACACACTCAGGGCGCGATGTCGTTTTTCTTTAATGTTTCGGACGGCACGGAAAGCTTTCGGGCAGGACTGCACGGCGGTATGGGAATCAACACAATGAGTCGGGAATATCTTGACAAATATGGATTGCCGTACAGCCTGAGAGATGATTTTGTTTGCGCAATGCACAGATTAAACGAGGAAAAAGTGGATATTTTTCTTGGAAATCATATGCAGCATAATCATACGGCAGAGAAAGCGGAGCAGGTTAAGTCAGGCAGCAAATATGCTTTTGTCAACCCTGATGAATGGAGAAAATATAATCTTTGGTGCATTGATAATTTGAAAGCTATGATGGAAAGAGAGAATAAAATACTAAGAAAAGAGGAATAGGAATATGAAAAAACAAACATTTGCTCTATATTTCGGAAACAGAGGGTTTTTCCCCGAAACACTGATTGCGTCGGCACGTGATGAGGTCGCAGCAGCGGTTGAGAAAGCAGGGTTTGAGTATATTATGCCGCCTGCCGGCATGACACGTTTCGGAGCGGTTGAAACAAAGGACGAGGGCTTGAAGTATGCGGAATGGCTTGGACAGCACAAGGGAGAATATGACGGGCTTATTATGTCGCTTCCGAACTTCAGCGATGAGAACGGTGCGGTTGCGGCGGTGCGCGACTGCGGAGTGCCGATATTCATTCAGGCATATCCCGATGAGATAGGAAAGATGGATTTTGAACACAGGCGTGATTCATATTGCGGAAAGTTTTCAATCTGTGATGTGTTTCATCAATATAAAATACCGTTTACGATTATGCAGCCTCATGTTGTTCACCCGAGCACGGCGGAGTTTGAAAAAAACCTGCGTGATTTTGCGGCGGTGTGCAGGGTCGTGAACGGAATGAAGCGTTTTACAATCGGTGTTATCGGTGCGAGAACGACAAAATTCAAAACCGTGCGCTATGATGAGATAACCTTGCAGAAATACGGAATCACCTGTGATACATATGACCTGTCGGAACTGTTTTGGCGCGTTGAGAAAATGGATTCGGGCAGTGAGGCGGTGCTGAAAAAGAAAGAAAAACTGGTGGGGTACACAGACTTTTCAAGGGTAC
Organism: uncultured Clostridia bacterium; assembly: GCA_934463175.1. Lineage (GTDB taxonomy): Bacteria > Bacillota > Clostridia > Monoglobales > Monoglobaceae > CAKSIW01. The sequence continues at coordinate 41,932 of CAKSIW010000008.1, forward strand.
CCGACGATAAAACCGAAACACTCGCAAAGGTATCGGTGGCAATTGATGACATGATGAGAGAATATCATCTCGATTGCATAACCCTGCGCTGTTGGGAGGAAATGCAGACGGTTCTCGGCGTTGCGCCGTGTGTTTTGCTGAGTGAGCTTAATGACCGCGGAATTGTGGCATCGTGTGAAATAGACTTGTGCTCCGCAATTAACATGTATTCAATGCAGCTTGCCTCGGAGACTCCGGCTGCGTGTCTTGACTGGAACAACAACTATGGAGAAGAGCCTGATAAGGTGATTTTGTTTCATTGCGGACCTGTGGCACAGAGTCTTATGGAAGGAAAAGGAACGGTTACGGACCACAAAATGTTTGCAAAGGGAAGTCCCGGGTGCGGCTGGGGCAGCAATGAAGGAAGAATTGCCGCATTCCCGATGACATATTCAAACTGCAAAACCGAGGACGGCAAGCTGACGTTCTATGTTGATGAGGGTGAGTTTACGGGCGAGCCGATTGAGCCTGAGTTTTTCGGGTGCGGCGGTGTTGCGCAAATCAAGGACTTACAGAGAAAGCTGATTGTTCTTGCAAGGAACGGCTATAGACACCATACGGCAATCGGCAAAGGGCATATGGCTGAAATACTGAAAGAGGCATTTGTGACATATCTTGGATATGATATGATTGAGCTTTAGGAGGTGCCGAATGTATATCGGAGGACTTGACATCGGGACAAGCGGCTGCAAAATTGCGGTGTTCAACGAAAAAGGGGCTTTTGTCAAATGTGAATATGCAGAGTATGATGTGAAAAGAAGCTGCGGCTTGCATGAGATTAATGCAGAGGAAATTTTTAATTGCGTTAAAAAGGTTGTTTCGCGCCTTGAAATTTCCGAGCTTGCCGCACTCGGGGTCACAAGCTTCGGAGAAACATTTGTCATGCTTGATGAAAATGACAAACCGTGTGCGCCGTCGATGCTGTATACAGATCCGCGCGGAAAGACTGAGTGCAAACGGATAGCGGAGCATTTCGGCGAAGAATGCCTGGCATACCTGACGGGGACAAAGCCACATGAAATGTATTCCCTGCCGAAGATAGTGTGGATAAAGGAAAATATGTCCGATTCATATGCAAGGGCAAGGCATATTCTGCTGATACAGGACTACATTGTGTATATGCTGACGGGAAATGCACAGATTGACCATTCTCTTGCTGCAAGAACAGCCTGTTTTGACATAGAAAACAAGTGCTGGGCTGAAGATGTCATGAAATTCTGCGGAATTGACCCAAAGCTTTTGTCAAAACCCGTTCCGTCGGGTACGGTTGCCGGGGTAATAAAACCTGAGATTGCATGTGAGATGAATGTGAATCCGACATTGAAGGTTGTGTCGGGCTGTCACGACCAGATTGCGGCAATGACGGGTGCAGGTGTCTTTGAAGTCGGCGAGGCAATGGACGGAACAGGAACTGTTGAGTGCGTTCCTGTTGTTATGGACAGTGTCCCGAAGGATTTTTCAATATTTGAATGCGGCTATTCTTTTGCGCCGCACATTAACGGAAAATATGCCTGCTATGTTCTTTCATATACGGGCGGTGCAACACTTAAATGGTATCGAGACAACTTTTCGGACAAGAGCTATGAGCAGCTTGACGTGGAGGTGTCTGACGAACCCACCGACCTGCTGATCATGCCTCATTTTGCAGGTGCGGCAACGCCGTATATGGATACGTCATCGAGAGCGGCGATAATAGGACTGACCTTTGAACATAAAAAGGCGGATATATACAAGGCACTTATGGAGGGGACGGCATATGAAATAGCGGTCAATCTCGGTGTTGTCGGAGATTATGGCATTGCACCGCGGCTTCTTGCTGCAACAGGCGGCGGTGCAAGGTCGGAGACGTGGCTGCAAATTAAGGCTGATGTGCTTGGAGTTGCAATTGCGGCGTCGGACGGCGACGAGGTTGGAGCGGCAGGAACCGCATATCTTGCAGGATATGCAATCGGAGTTTATGATGATGACACAAGACTGATAAATGTAAAAAAGATATTTTATCCAAATCCGGGAAGGCGGCAGATATACCGCGGACAATTGGAAAAGTATAAGAAAATTTACGAATGTGTAAGAAAAATACTAAATGATTGAAAGGCAGAGAATATATGCTTGTAAATTTGAAAAATATATTGAGACTTGCGGAAGCAAATGAATATGCGATTGGGTCGTTCAACACGCCGAATTTTGAGAGCTTGCGCGCGGTTATCGGAGCGGCGGAGGAGCTGAAGCAGCCCGTGATAATTATGCATGCACAGGTTCATGAGGAAATGGGGCTGTGCAAAATGGAGGAGATTGCACCGTTAATGCTGTTTATGGCAGACAGAGCAAGCGTACCTGTGTGTGTTCATCTCGACCACGGCACAGACCTTGATTATGTGAAACGCGGAATTGATTTGGGATTTACTTCGGTTATGTATGACGGTTCGGAGTGTGATTTAGAGGTCAATCTTGCAAACACTTGTATAATTAAGGAGCTTGCAGAGCGTGATAATGTTTCTGTGGAAGCCGAGGTTGGAAGTATGGGTGCGCGTGAGTCGGGCGGAGCAGGCGGTGAAAGTATCTACACCGACCCCGATGCCGCAAGCCGTTTTGTGAAAGAAAGCGGAATTGACGCGCTGGCGTGCGCATTCGGAACTGCACATGGAATATATCTTGAAAAGCCGCACTTGGATTTTGCAAGAATTGTGAAAATTAAATCTATGATAAATATTCCGATAGTCATGCACGGCGGAAGCGGTGTGTCTGAGGAGGACTATGTGAAAGCGATAAGGTGCGGTGTCAGAAAGATAAATTATTATACATATATGGCAAAGGCGGGCGGAGATGCTGTTCGTGCAATGACGGACAAAACATTTTTCCATGATGCTGCAATTGAGGCGGAGCGTGCCATGAAAGAGAATGTAATGGCGGCAATGCGTGTGTTTGCGAGGTAATAAAGAATTTGTAAGGCAAAGGTTTGACGGCGGCTGCAAGCGGAAACGGGCTTGCAGCTGTTTGCATAAAGAAAACCACGCGGCGGCGCGTGGTTTTCTTTATGCAAAAAACAAACAGCCGTTCGCGTGCGGCTGCATGTGATATTAATGCGGTGATTTTTGGTGCTGTTTATGGGATTAAGCCTGTATCAGGTTCTTATAGGTGCAGTGCAAATCATCGGGCTTGCCGATGATTACGGTTTGTCCTATTCAATAAGACAGACGGGCAGAATGTGCTGCCGGAGAGTGTCCTCTTTGTTTATGAGAGAGAGGAGTGAATCAACGCACGAAATCGAGATGTTTTGATTCTGACAGTCAATTGTGACAAGCGGTGACTGCGGGTTGAAGGGGAGTTTTTTGCATATGTTGCCGAAACCGATAATCGGTATGTCCTGATTTTGCAGTATGTCCGACACGGTGAGGGCGGTTATATCATTGTAGCAGATGATGGCTGTATATCCGCTTGCCTTGCTTATGATTTCAGCAAGCTCGTTCCGCTGGCTTCTTATGTTGAGCGAAAGAGAAAACAGCTGCTTTTTGTCAAACGGCATTCCGTATGAATGAAAAGCCTGAATGATTCCGTCAAGCCTTTGCACGTATGCATTTTTTAAATCCTCAGAAACAATTGTCAGAACTTTTTTGTGTCCGTGTATGATTAAATACTCGGCAGCCAGAAATCCAATGCGTGTTTCGTCAAAAACAACATAGGAGCAGCCGTTCAGATTGCCGAACGCTCTTTCAATGATTACAAACGGAATTGACAGCTTTTTGAGAAAATCAATATTGTTGCTGATGTCCTGCACGGGACAAAGCAAAATGCCGTCAACCATCTTTGTGGCGGCAGAATGAAGAGCCTTGGCTTCGGTTTCTGCGTTGCCGTTGCTGGTGTAGATTATAACATTGTAGCCGAGTTTTGCTGCATACAGGCTGATTTCGTCTGCCATGATTGAAAAGTGCGGATTGATGAGATCGTCCAGAATCAGGGCGATCGTTTTTGTTTGCCCCGTGCGAAGCCCTTTGGCGGCAGCGTTTGAGACGTAGTTCATTTCGGTGAGTGCTTTTTCAATTATCTCCCGGGCATACGGCGAAACAGAACCGTTTCCGTTTACAACACGCGAAACGGTGTTTATTGAGTATCCTGTTTTTTCTGCTATATCCTTGAGCCTGACCGCCATACCGCACCTCGGTTATATAAAGAATTAAGGTCGTTACCGACTATGAGTATATTATAAGACATAAAGAAAAAAATGTCAATAATGCATTTGCCTGAATCTGCAAATTAATTGGTAACGTTACCGAAATAATAGCATATCTGCGCAAAATAGCGTGTTTGCAAGGAAAAAGACCGTAAAAAATAATTTAAAAACGTTGGTAACGTTACCAAAACAAGGTTTTTGTATTGACAAATACAAAGTTTGAATGGTATAATAGAAAAAACAAATGATGAACGTTACCAAAGTATATATAGGAGTGACTTTGCATGGCAGATTATGAGGCAATTTTGGAGATAATCAAGAATAAGATTGACAGACGCATGGAGCAGAATGACCCTGAAAGTGTGAAATATGAGGCGTGCTTTGTCGGAGATAACGGAAAATATGAGAGCGGACAGCTGAATTTGATGGACGACGGCTGGACACGTTCGTTTCTGACGGGCGCGGTTGCGTATATGTATTATCATTATAAGGATAAAAAGTATTATGATTATCTGAAAAAATCAATGAGTGTTTATGACAGGAACATATATGAGCATTTAAACGGGGTGAGTCATGATACGGGGTTTTTATATACCTTGTATGCAGGTGCCGTGTATGAGGTGTCGGGAGACAATGACGCTTTACGGCTGGGACTCAAGGCGGCGGACGAGTTTTCAAAGAGGTTTCGCCGTGAAGCAGGGGTCATAAACGGTTTCGGAGGATTAAAGCGTGATGATGCAATAATTCCGATTGTCGATGACATGATGAACATATCAATTTTGATGTGGGCATGGAGACAGACAAAACACCCGTATTTTGAAGAGCTTTTCACAACTCACATCAGAACAGTGCTTCAGCATATGCTGCGTGAAAATTTCACATTCCGCCATGCTTTTTTGTTTGAAGGAAAAACGGGGATTCCGCTCGGAGAACGAAACTATTGCGGCTATTCCTGCGGTTCTGTTTGGGCGCGCGGTCAGATGTGGGGATTATATGGTCTTGTCAATGCCTTAAAGAGCACGGGAGATGAGATGTATGTTCAGTTTATAGAAGGAATTATAAACAGAATAATGGCATATATGGGAGACAGCTTTGTGCCGTATTGGGATTTTGATTGTGTGAGTGAGCGTGCAAATGTGCTTGATACATCTGCGGCAGCAATTATGGCGTGTGCGCTTTTAAAGCTTGAAGATGTTTTGCCTCTGGGCGGGGCGGAGCTGAAGGGCGGAGCAGGAAATTTTGTGAGCTTTGCGGATTCAATCGTTGAGACTCTGGCAAATGATTATCTTGCGCCGAATGAGCTTGATTGCATAATCACAAACGGTCAGGTCGGCTCAAGGTCGGTCGGCTGTGTTTGGGGAGACTATTTCTTTGTTGAAGCAATTATGAAAAAACTGCACGGCAAAGAGAATCCTGACTTTTTTGTCTGATTGAGAATTAAAATTATTTTAAAAACTATGAGATGACATTAATACATAATTCAAGGTTTAAGGAGGAAGAAGATGAAATACTCAAAGAAAGTAACGGCATTGGGACTTGCGGCTTTGTGTGTGCTTGCTGCGGGCTGCAGCGGAGGCAAAACCGCAAGCAAAGGCGAATTTACAACCACCGGAGAATATCCGATGAATACTGATGTTGAATTGAGGGTGTGGCAAAGATTCACACCGAAGAATTTTCTGAGCAGCATGAATGATTCAAATTTCAGAAAATATCTGTCAGAGGCAACAGGTGTGAATTTTACAATTGAGTCACCTCCGGTGGGAAGCGAGGAGGAGGCATTCAATTTAATGCTTGCGAGTGATAATATGCCTGACATTATCATGTATGGAGGCTGGAGACAGCCAAAAGCGGGCGAATGGCTGGAAAGCGGCGCAATAACGGCACTTGATGAGTATATAGACGGCGGAGTCATGCCCAACCTGAAAAAGATTTTTGACGACAACAAGGACTATAAAAAGCTTGCCGAAACGCTTGACGGCAGAACGTTCTATGCTCCGATGTTTTTGGGAGATGACATTCTGAAAAGCTATAAAACATACATAATCAGACAGGACCTGCTTGACAGGGCAGGGCAGGAACAGCCGGTGACAATTGATGAGTGGGAAAAGGTTCTGACAAAATTTAAGAGTATGGGAATTAAAGCACCTCTCACACTTGACATCACAAGCTATTCTCTGAGAGAAGGTTCAATGTTTTTGAGCTGTTTCAATACAATAGCGGATTTTTATCAGGAAAACGGCAAGGTCAAATTCGGAATGAGCGAAAAGGCATTCGGAGACTGGATCAGAAAGATGAACAGCTGGTATAAAGCAGGCTTGCTTGATAAAGAATTTACCGACCAGACCTCATCGCGCATTTCGCAGATGGTGACAACCGGCGAATGCGGTGCGCTTTATGCAAATGTCGGAGGCGGCTTGGGAACATATCTGAGTGCGATAAAGCCGGAAAGCGGAATTAAGCTTGCTCCGGCAAAGGTTCCGTCAGCTTCAAAGGATAAAAAGGCAATGTATAACCAGACGCAGTTTAATGTTCATTCGGCAGGCGCGGTTATATCGGGAACCTGCAAAAATAAGGAGATTGCGGCAAGATTCATTGATTTCGGATATTCTGAGGCAGGACAGCTGATATGGAATTTCGGCAAGGAGGGCGAGAGCTACACATGGGCTGAAGATGAAAACGGTGAAAAATATCCGAAGTACACCGAGGCCTTGACCGACCCTGCAAAACGTCCCGAGGGAGCGTCGCTTGGACAAGTGCTGAGCCTTTATGCAAATGTCGGAAACCCGGTGTCCGTTCAAAGCAAATGGTATTTGCTTCAGGTGAACAACACACCCGAACAGCGGCTTGCTTTGGAATATGCCAATGATACGGACTGCGAAAAATATCTGCTGCCGCCGATTCTGTTCGGTACAGATGATTTTTCAAATGTCAATGATAAGATGACCGCGATATACACATATATAGATGAAGCAATTGTGAAGCTGATTACGGGCAGAACGGAGCTTGAAAGCGGACTTGCGGATTATTATGCAACGCTGGGCAAGATGGGAATCAATGAAGTGAAGGAAGAATACCAAAAAGCATATGACGCATATTTAAAGCGGTAGAGGGGAGAGCTTTGGGTGAAAACGACCGTGTTAAAACCAACGAAAGAAAAGGACGTCGGCTTTGCAGCGCGTCTGAGACGGGACATTGCCGCAAATAAGGGGCTTTATGCTTTGCTGCTGCTGCCGATTATATGGTACACAATATTTTGTTACGGTCCCATGTATGGTCTGCTGATTGCTTTTCAGAAATATAACATCAGACTGGGAGTGTCCGGAAGTGAGTGGGCAGGACTATATAATTTTAAAAGGTTTTTCCTTGATCCGTATTTTGGGAGAGATCTGTTCAACACAATATATATAAGCCTGTCCAGCATAATATTCAGCTTTCCTCTTCCGATTATTCTGGCATTGCTGATTAACGAGCTGAGAAGCAGAACCTTTGCAAAGTGTGTGCAGACGGTGACCTATATACCGCACTTTATTTCACTTGTTGTAATCTGCGGAATGGTCAGAAACTTTGTTTCGGCGGACGGCATTATAACAAATATTTTCACAAGGATTACGGGAAAACAAATTGATGAATCTCTGCTGAATTTTTCGCAGTATTTCACAACGATTTTTGTCGGTTCGGGAATATGGCAGGGAATCGGCTGGGGGTCAATAATTTATACAGCGGCAATATCCGGAGTTGATGCACAGCTCTATGAAGCTGCAAGAATAGACGGCGCAGGTCGGTTCAGGCAAATGCTGAGTGTGACGCTGCCGGCGATTGCCCCGACAATCATAATCATGTTCATTCTGAGAATGGGCGATGTGCTGACAGTCAGCTATGAGAAGATATTGCTTCTCATCAATTCGCTCAATGCGGAGCGTGCCGAGGTGTTGTCCTACTATGTATATAAACGCGGAATTGCCGGCAGTGACTATGGAATTTCCACGGCAGCAGGGCTTTTCAACTCTGTTGTGAACCTTGCGTTTGTGCTTGCGACAAACTACATCAGCAAGAGAGTTTCGGATATTAATTTATGGTAGGTGAAGGACAATGTTGAATAGAAGAACAAAGCTTGAAATTGTTTTTGATGTTTTTTGCGTATGCCTGATGCTGGCGCTTATGTTTATAATGATTTATCCCTTGATTTATGTTGTCAATGCGTCCTTCAGCAATTCAAATGCACTTTTGAGAAACGGCGGAAAAATGCTCTGGACGCCGATTGAGTTTGAAACTGCCGCATACAGAATGACATTTCAGAACAATCTGATTCTGAGCGGCTACAGAAACACGATTTTCATTGTTGTGGTCGGAACGCTGATAAATCTTGTGATGAGTGCGCTGTGTGCATATCCTCTTTCGCGTAAAGGACCGATGCTGAACAGCTTTCTCACAAAATATATAATGGTGACAATGTATTTCAGCGGCGGACTTGTGCCGAGCTATATTCTCGTCAAGAATCTCGGGATGCTTGACACATATTGGTCACTGTTGATTCCGGGGGCGATTTCAACATACAACATGATAATTCTCCGCACAGGGTTTCAGTCGATCCCCGATTCACTTTTTGAAAGTGCATACATAGACGGTGCGGGACACCTGACAATCCTTGCAAAAATAGTTTTGCCGCTTTCAAAAGCGAGCATGGCGGTTGTCGGCTTATATTATGCGGTGACGCACTGGAATTCATGGTTCGGTGCATCAATATATCTTCAGGGCAGCAATTCAAAGTGGCCGCTTCAGCTTGTGCTCAGACAAATATTGATAATGAACGATGTTACAAGCGAGGCAGGCATGGACGAGGGCGCGAATGTGGCGGAGTCAATAAAATATGCAACAATTGTTGTTGCGACTGTTCCGATTTTGTGCATATATCCGTTCATTCAGAAGTATTTCACAAAAGGCGTGATGGTCGGAGCGGTGAAGGGCTGAACGATTTCGTTTCTCAAAAAGGAGGAAGCAAATGAAAATAAAAAGGATAATTGCATTGCTGCTTGCGTGTGCGGTTGTGCTGCCGTCAGCGGCGGCAGGTTCGGACAGCAAAAAGGGATATTCCGTGCTTTTCAGTGAGGGATTTGAGCAATATGCGACGAATGCCGTTCTTAATGACTACAGCATGAGATCAAAGGTCATTGAACGTGCGGAAAAGGACAAGGCTTTGCTGCTGCGGAACGCATCTTCTGCGGTTTTTAACTGGGACGGAGAATTTCCGGAGGTGTTCACGGCACAGATAGATGTGTTCTGTGACTCAACACCGGAGCAGATGGAGATATTCAGCTTCACCGATACATCGGGTAAGCAGTTTTCGCTTTTCAGTCAGAACGGGGACGGTGAAGGCTTCATATCGGATATGCGTGCGGTCGGAGGTCTGAGCAAAAACAGATGGAACACCGCGGCTTGTACAGTTGATTTGCGCAGCCGCCGCTACAGCATTATCATAAACGGAAAGTGTGCGGTCGCAAACTATATTTTGCCGATTACCGCAGGTGCACAGATTAAGCAGCTTTGCTCAAAATTTGTGTCATCCGATGACACAGGCAGAATTATTATCGATAATGTGCGTGTTTATACGGGAAAAGAGCTTGTGACAAGGTTTGAAAAGGCAGAATATAACCCGGAAGTGCTTGAAGAGGAAAGCTATGAGCTGACGGAGAGTGACCGTGAGTATAAGGAGTATTACGCCGAGAGCTTTGATAAATATTTCAGCTACAGTGCAATCGGGTTATACACGCAGGTGAAGGACAGTGAAAAGAACAAATTCACACTTGCATCGGGTGAAGGTTCAAACAAATATGTCAGCATTTCATTTTCGGCTCAGGATCCGTTTGTTGAGTTCATCAGTCCGATAAGCCAGGGAGCATATGTTCTTCAGGGGGATTTTTCAATCGGGAGCACAAACACCGAGGGAACAAAATGTTCGCTTTTCAGCATTAGAAATGCAAGCCAAACGGTGTCAAATTCGCTTATTGTTCTTGACGGGAGCGGAATTTATCTCGGAAACGGCACAACGAAAATCGGCGATATAACGGCAGGAGACAGCTTCACAAATATTGCATGTGCTGTTAATATGAAGGCGGAGACCTACAGTGTTTATCTGAACGGCGAAAAGACGGCAGAGAATGTTTCCCTGACAAATGCCGGGCAGGGGGATTTCGGAAGGTGGAGAATACATCTTTACGGAAAAGCAGGAGAGCTTAATTTTGACAACATTGCAATATACGGCGGAGACAGTCTGCACGAGAGCAGCGGCGGAGACGAAAAGGTTCAGATGTTTGCGGCGGACAGCGTGGCGGTTGAACAGGCAGACGGTGCGGTTGCAATGCATTCATACACAAACAGGGCATTGATCGGCGGTGTTCGCATTGAGCTTGCACACAAGCCGATTCATGAGTATGGAAACAGTTCATATAAGATTCCGTCAGAGCTGCTGGAGAAAGGCTTTGGCGTCACACCTCAGGCAAGCGGTGACAAAATGACGGTGAACGGAAAGCAAATTCCGTTTGAATTGGCGGACGGTGAGGAATATTTTGAAATTAAAGATGCGACAGAGGCACTCGGAATGAATTATTTTGCCGACACAGAGGGCAGCGAACAAGGTTTTGCGGCAATCGGACAGTCGGATTTTTCGGATTTTCGCAGCGATGAGTTTAATTTCAGGGAAATCAATAACTATCTGCTATATGACAGACCGAAAAGTGATGAGATTCTCAGTGCGTTTGAAAAGACATCAAAGGGGGCGCACCCCAGAATAATTTTCAGCAACGAAGAAATGCAAAGTCTGCTTAATCAGGCAAGAATTGAGGACACGAAAATTGAGTTCATGGACAGACTGCTGCAACAGGCAGAGGCATATGTCACATCGGAGGATCTTCCGACAACAAAGACGGACGGCGCAAGACTGCACGGAAACTATCGCTTGCAGGAGCGCGCACCGATTCTGTCAATTGCATATCTGTTCACGAAGGATGTGAAGTATAAGGACAGACTGTGGCATGACCTGAAAACGATAGGAGACATTTCCAATTGGAATCCGCAGCACTTCCTTGATACATCGAGGGCACTGAGCGGTTTTGCAATTTCCTATGACTGGCTCTATGACTCGTGGAGCGAGGAGGAACGGCTCTACCTTGAGGAGTGCATGATGAAAAAGGGGCTTGAATATGGGTTAATTGCCGAAAACGGAGACTGGGACAGCGCAGTCGGCGGTGTTAAGTGGTGCTACACTCCGACCTCTGACAGAAATATACTGGGAAACTGGCAGATTGTGTGCCAAAGCGGTCTCATTCTTGCATCATCGGCACTGATGGATAAATATCCCGACATCTGCTCACAGCTGATTGAAACGGGACTGAGACACATTGAGTATTCCCTTCCGGAATATGACCCGAACGGTGCATTTGTTGAAGGAACAAATTACTGGTCATTCACGACGGAGCATATGGTTCAGCTGCTTGCAACGGTCAGCAAGACACTCGGTTCGGAATATGGCTTTGAAAAACACCCGTCTCTTGCACAGACGTGGAAATATGCACTTGCAATGAACGGACCGGGCGGAGCGTTCAACTTCGGTGACGCAACATATGACGGACAAAACCTTGACACTGCATGTATCGGCTATTTTTCAAAAAACAACAACTATGAAGCTCTGATGCAGAACAGACTCACAAACACTGCGGTGCCGTCACTTTATGACATGGGATTTTTAAATCCGAGGATTGATTCAGAGTCGCTGCTGCTTGAAAAGGATATGTATTTCTTTGGCGATGAGAGCGGAATGATGCGTTCAGGCTGGGATAATGTTGATGAAACATATCTTGCATATCATGTCGGGGCAAACACGGCAGGTCACGGACACATAGACACAGGCGTGTTTGTGTTTGACAGCATGGGAGTGCGCTGGGCGTCTCTTCTCGGCATGGATAACTATCAGATAAAGGACTACGGACTTCTCGGAGATTATGAAACCTCATACAGAATGAGAGCGGAGGGCAACAACACACTCATTATAAATCCCGACCTTTCAAACGGACAGAGCAAGGA